>DATAHW010000064.1:0-14144 GCA_036262935.1 Gemmatimonadales bacterium
GACATCGGAGCGGCGCCGAGCAGTGTCCATCCCCTCCCCCGCCATGCGCCCCTTCTGTCTCTCCGAGCGGCACCGCCCCGGCGGTGCCGCTCGGCCGCGCCCCCCCCGTGGGGCGCGGAAGGCCCAGGGCCGGCGGGGGTCGCAGAGGGAGCGTCAGTGGGCCTCAAGGTCCCTGCGCGATCTCCACCGTCGAAGCCCACTGCAGCGACCGGCGCGACCCCCGCCGGCCCCCGCACGGAGCCCCGCCCGCCTCTACCCCCGAAGATCCCGCAAAATCTCCCGCGCCGCGTTGTACCCGCACGCCCCCATCACCCCTCCACCCGGATGCGTCGCCGCCCCGCACAGATACAACCCGCGCACCGGCGTCCGGTAATCCGCGTACCCCGGCACCGGCCGCATGAACGACAGGCTGCTGAGCGACATCACCCCCTGCATGATGTTCCCGCCCGTCAGCCCGAACCGCTGCTCCAGGTCCACCGGCGTGAGCACCTGCCGGGCGATCACCGACCGCTTGAAGTTGGGCGCGAACTCGTTCATGAGGTCGAAGCATCGATCCGCGTACTTTTCCTTCTCCTCGGGCAGCGAGAGGCCCGGCGCCAGCCGGTAGGGGAAGTACTGCGTGAACATCGACATCACGTACTGCCCCGGCGGCGCGAGGGTGTCGTCGAGCGCGGAAGGTATCGTGGCTTCGATGATGGGCCGCTCCGACGGCCGGCCGTACTTGGCGTCGTCGTACGCCCGCTCGATGTATTCCAGCGTGGGCGAGATGTGGATCGTCCCCCGGTGCTGCGGGCCCGGCACGGTGCCCGGCACGCTGGTGAAGTCCGGAAGCTCGCTCAGGGCGATGTTGATCTTGCAGCTCGCGCTGGCATAGTCGATGTTGCGCACCGCCTCCACGAACTCGGGCGGCAGGTCGCCGTTGTCCATCAGCTTGAGGAAGGTCACGTTGGCGTCCGCCCCCGACGCCACCCGCGGCGCGCGGATCTCGGCGCCGTCCGCCAGCGCGACACCCTGCACCGTCCCCTGCTTCACCAGAATCCGGATCACCTCGGCACTGGTCCGGATCTCGGCGCCGCGCTCGCGCGCCGCGCCCGCGATGGCGCCGCTGACACCACCCATCCCGCCCCGCACGTAGCCCCACACTCCCCGCACCCCGTTACACTCGCCCATGACATGGTGGAACAGCACGTAGGCCGTGCCCGGCATCGAGGGCGAGGCCATCGCGCCGATGATCGCATCCGTCGCCAGCGTCACCTTCAGTTGTTCCGACTCGAACCAGCGATCGAGAATCGGCGTGGCGGCGCCGGCCAGGATCTCCACGGCCTTCTGCCCGTCGGTGCCGAGCCGCACGAAGCCGAGCCCGAGCTTCGCGAGCTGCACCAGATTGGCCGGACGGAGCGACCACGGGTTGGGCGGCGTCATCACGAGCGTCGGCTCGAGAAAGTCGGCCACCCGCTCGAGCATCGCCTCGTACCTGGGCAGTGCGTCGGCGTCTCTGGTGGAGAACTTGGAGATCTCACGGCGCGTGAGCGCCTTGTCGGGGCCCAGCATCAGCGAGCGGCCGTCCGGAAACGGCGTGAAGGACGACGGACTCCTCGGCAGCATCTCGAACCCGTGCCGCTGCAGCTCGAGCTCCCGGATGATCTCGGGCCGGAGCAGGCTGTTCACGTACGCGGCGGTCGAGACCTTGTAGCCCGGCCACACCTCCTCCGTCACGCACGCGCCACCGAGCACCTCGCGGCGCTCCAGCACGAGCACCTTGAGTCCGGCGCGCGCGGCGTACGCGGCCGTGACGAGCCCGTTGTGGCCGGCGCCGATGACGATCAGATCGTAGGAGGCGGACATGGATTCGCGGGATGAGGGTGGGGAATCTTAGGTGCCGGGGGGGAAAGACGGAAGGACGGAAAGACGGAAGGCGGTGAGCCGGCCGCCACTGTCATCCCGAGCGGAGCGAGGGATCTTGCCGGGCAGAGCTCGAGCTCCAGATTAGTAGCTCCCTACCTCCGCTCGGGATGACAGTGGCGGCCGAGGTGCGCCCTTCCGCCTTTCCGTCCTTCCGTCCTTCCGCCCTTCCGTCACCACCCCAACTGAATCTCCGTCCTCGCGTACACGAAGCGCCCGTTATATCCGAACGGCGACGCCGCGGCCCAGGGGAAGGTGCCGAAATTGTCGTTGAAGTCCTTCGACGTGTCCCCGAACTCGTCCACCACCACCTGTGAGCTCGGCTGGTCCGGGTAGGTGTCGAACAGGTTGCGCACTCCCACCGACAGTTTGACCAGGTTGAACCGATACCCGACCTCGGCGTCCACCAGTCCCTTGCCGCCGTAGTTCTCGCGGCAGAGATCGCAGAATCCCGGCTGTGCCGAGGAGAAGCCGCCGTAGTACGAGAGCCGGCCCAGCGAGGTGAAGCGGCCGGCCGTGTAGTTCGCCTGCAGCGTGCCGCGCCAGTCGGGCCGCTCGTCCTGGATCCCGATCGCCGTGACCGAGTCGAGCAGGCCGGGCTCCGTGGAGCCCGCGTCCACCAGCACCTGCGGCAACGGATCGACGTGCACGATCTTGTTCCGGGTGTAATTGAACCCGGCCGTCAGGTCGAGCGTACCGCTGCTCCCGGCCGGCACCTGGTAGCCGGCGGTGATGTCGAGCCCCTGGGTGCGGGTGTCGAGGCCATTGGTGAAGTACTGCACGCCGCCGATGTTGCCGAACCCCGCGGCGGTCAGGATCGCCACCGAGGCGTCGTCGTCGAACGTCGCGCCGAGCAGGATCTGGTTGTTGATCCGGATGTGGAAGTAGTCGGCGGTGATGGTGAGGTTGTTCACCGGCGTCACCACCACGCCGGCGCTCAGGTTGTACGCCGTCTCTTCCTCGAGCGGCTTGGCACCGAGCGCCTTGGCGGCGGGGTTGTCGGCCGGGAACAGGCCGACGTCGATGAACTCTCCCGCGATCACGTTGGTCACCACCTTGCTGAAGGCGACCTGGCTGAGACCCGGCGCCCGGAAGCCGGTGCTCGCCGCGGCGCGGAACGTCACCCGCTGCGACGGCTGATAGCGTACCGATGCCTTGCCGCTCACCCGCGAGCCGAAGTCGCTGTAGCGCTCGAACCGGAGCGCCGCCTCGGTGAGCACCTTGGCCGAGAGGTTGGTCTCCGCGTCGGCGTAGAGGCCGAAGTTGGTGCGGTGCCGGTCGGTCGCGTCGCCCGGAGCAAAGCCGGGAAACGACTGCGAGCCGCCCGGGGCGAGGTCGCCCGACCCGGTCTGATCCTCGGCGCCGCCGTTGATGTAGGACGCCAGCTCCCCCGGGCGGACGGCGTAGCGCTCCCGCCGGAACGCCGCGCCGAAGGCCAGGTTGACGGGATTCCGGAGCCCGAGCTCCACCGGCTTGGCGATGTTGAGCGCCGTGATGAACTCCTCGCGCAGCACCCGCCCCGCGAAGAACGAGAGCTGGTTGGGAATGCCCGGATCGTCCGCCGTCCCGAGCACGCCGTCGGCACCGGGTGCGCAGGGCACGTCCAGGCAGGGGCCCAGCGAGGCGTTGAGAGTGTTGCCGATCTCGTAGTCGAAGTCGTTGTGCCCGAACTCCGCGCCCAGGTCGTAGCTCCAGCCCGACACCAGGCCGCGCAGCCCGCCGGCCATCGAGTAGTCGGTGACCAGGCCACCGATCGTCGGCAGGAAGCCCAGGGGGTAGATGTCGGACCAGTTCCGGGCGCTGTCGAAGTAGCGCCGGTAGGGGTTGCCGATGCCTTTCCGGTGGCTGTACCCGCCGAAGCTGTAGATCTCGCTGCTCCCGGCCTCGTTGAGCGGCAGCCGGAAGTTCATGAACGCGAGCGCGTCCTTCTCGAGCCCGTCGCCCCAGTGGTGGTTGGGCTGCGCCACCGGATTGTTCTTGTGGATCACCTGGCCGATGTCGTTGATCGAGTCGGCGACGCCGGTGCCGGCCACCTCGAACGGATCGGCCCAGGCGCGGTTGGTGGGCTGGCGGTCGCGGAACTCACCGAACAGGCCGAGCGAGCCGCGGCCGACCGGAATCCCCCAGCCGCCGTTCACGTTGACCGTGGTGCCGTCGTCGGGATAATTGTCGGTGGTGTAGCGGCCGGCATCGCCGTTGAGGAACGGGGTGAACGCGCCATCCTTGAGCACCAAATTCACCACGCCGGCGATCGCGTCCGAGCCGTACTGGGCGGCGGCGCCGTCGCGCAGCACTTCGATCCGGTCGAGCGCGCTCGACGGGATGGCATTGAGGTCCACGCCGCTCGAGCCCGCGCCCATGCCGTAGGTGAAGTTGTTGACCAGCGCGGTCTGGTGCCGGCGCCAGCCGTTCACCAGCACCAGCGTATGATCGGGGCTCAGCCCGCGCAGCGTGAACGGCCGCACGATGTCACCGGCGTCGGTGACGCTCTGGCGGGGAAAGTTGATCGAGGGCGACACCGACTGCAGGATGACGCTGGTCTCCGTGCTGCCCTGCTGCGCCAGCTTTTCCGCCGGAAAGATGTCCACCGGCACGGCCAGCTCTTCCGCCGCCGTATGCCGCGCGCGCGAGCCGACCACCACGTCGATCGGCGCGAGCTGCACCGTGCTCCGGAGGAGGGTGAAGTCGTGCCGGGTGGTCTCGCCGGCGGCGACCTCCACGCGGGCGCTGGCCGCCTGGTAGCCGATCAGCCGCACCCGCACCATGTGAGCGCCGGCAGGCACCCCGCGAAGCTCGTACTCGCCCCCGGGTCGGGTGGTGGCGCGGAGTCCGGTGCCGTCGACGGCCACGGAGGCGTTGGCCAGCCCGCCGCCGGCGCTGTCGGCCACCGTGCCCCGGAGCGTGCCCGACTGCGCGGCGAGGGGCGCGGCGGCCACAAGCGCCAGCAAGGCACCAGCGATCCACCGAACGAAACGTTCGTGCATGGGACCTCCGTATGGAGATGGACCGGACCGGCGTGGGGGACCCACGACACCCGTCGCAAGCGAAGTGGTGGGCGCCTCCTAGATAGGCCCGGGCCGGGCGAACGTCAAGCGTCGGTCCGCAGTTTTGACAACTCACCCGGTGCCCTGCACATTGTGGGGGCCGTACCTCCAGCTTCGCCTCGTTCCGTTGTGCACCCCGCGACGCACGTCCGCCGCGGCGGGGCTCCGCTCCAGAGGAGAACGCCCATGGCCACTGTCCTCCGTCGGCGCTTCACCATCTGCATTCCCCTGCTCTGCGCCACGCTGATCCTCGCGCTCCCCTCGGCCGCCGCCGCCCAGAACGGCGTCGTCACCGGCAAGGTGATTGACGAGGCCGGCGGCGCCCCGCTCGAGGCGGCGCGCGTCGTGCTCTCCGGCACCAATCTCATCGAGACCACCAATCGCGAGGGGCAGTACACCTTCCGCGGGGTCGCGCCCGGGAGCTATCAGCTCCGCGTTCTTCGGGTGGGCTACCGCCCCGCCACGCAGCAGGCCACCGTAACCGAGGGCCAGACCGTCACGCTCGACTTCGCGATGAGCGCCGCGCCCGTGCAGCTCGATGAGATCGTGAGCACCGCCACCGGCGAGCAGCGCAAGCTCGAGATCGGCAACACGGTCACCACCATCGATGCCGCCAAGGTCGCCGAGCAGGCGCCGATCACCGAGTTCGCCAACCTCATCTCCGGCCGCGCCGCGGGCGTGCAGGTGCTCAAGAGCAGCGGCACCACCGGGACCGGCACCCGTATCCGCATCCGCGGCTCCAACAGCATCTCGCTCTCGAACGAGCCGCTCTACTACCTGGACGGCGTCCGGCTCGAGAGCGGCTCCTCGTCCAGCACGCTCGACATCGGCGGCTTCGGCGTGGATAACCCGGCCGGCGCCGGCCCCTCGCGGATCAACGACATCAATCCCGACGACATCGAGAACATCGAGATCGTGAAGGGCCCGGCCGCGGCCACGCTCTACGGCATCCAGGCCTCGAACGGCGTCGTGCGGATAACCACCAAGCACGGCACCGCCGGCCCCCCGCGCTGGAACCTGTTCTCCGAGATTGGCGCGGTCTCCGACAACAACACCTACCCGCTCAACTTCGCCGGCCGGGACACGACGGCCGACGGCATCGCGAACGGCTACGACGGCTTCTGCAGCATCCAGAGCGAGCTCGACGGCGCCTGCATCCAGACCTCCGTCCAGAGCTTTCAGCCGCTCAACGAGAAGGCCACTCGGCCCTACAAGGCCGGTCTCCGGCAGATGTACGGCGCCAACGTCTCGGGCGGCGGGGAGCAGGTGACCTACTTCGTTTCCGGCAGCTACGAGAACGAGCTGGGCCCGTTCCGGCTGCCGCAGTTCGAGGAGGACTCGATCGTCGCCGCGCGCGGCTCGGTGCCCGACAACCAGCGCCGGCCCAACGGCCTCGAGAAGTTCGGGGTCCGCGCCAACGTCACCGCGCACGCGTCGAAGTCCTTCGACGTGGACGCGTCGCTGGGGTTCCTCACCAGCAACACCCGCTTCATCGAGAACGACAACAGCTTCCTGACGGTGAACGGCAGCGGGACGGCCAGCGGCTATCTCCCGGATTTCAATCGCGGCTGGTACTTCATTCCCGCGGAGCTGTTCGCCGAGCTGGCCACCCAGGCGGCCAACCGGTTCACCGGCGGGTTCACCGGCAACTGGCGCCCGACCGGCTGGCTCACGGGCCGCGCCACCGTCGGCTACGACGTGGTGAACCGGACCGACGTGCAGTTCTTCCCCACGGGTGAGGTGGCCGACTATCCCTCCGGCCCGCAGTCCAACCGGCTCGGCGCCCGCAGCAACAACCGGTTCCAGATCTCGCAGACCTCGGTGGACCTGGGGGCGTCGGCCCGCTTCCAGTTGTCCCCCGCGATCGGGTCGCGGACGTCGGTAGGCGGGCAATTCTTCCGCGACCTGTCGCGCGGCGCCTACGCGTCCGGCCGCGGCCTTCCCGCCGGCTCGGGCACGATCACCGGCGCCCAGACCACCGAGGCCCGGGACACGACGCTCGAGGCCCGCTCCATCGGGAGCTACGTGGAGGAGGAGGTCAGCCTCAAGCAGCGGCTCTACCTCACCGGCGCGCTCCGATTCGACGACAACAGCGCCTTCGGCCAGAACTTCGACGCCACGGTCTACCCCAAGGCCAGCGCCTCGTGGCTGATCTCCGAGGAGCCCTTCTTCCACGTCCGCGCGCTCAACACCCTCCGCTTCCGCGCGGCGTACGGCGCCTCCGGCCAGCAGCCCGGCACGACCGACGCCAGGCGGTACTACAACGCCGTGGCGGGCAAGAAGGGCGGCGTCGGCACCACCGGCGTCAGCTTCGGCAGCCTCGGCAACCCCGACCTCAAGCCGGAGCGCTCGCGCGAGTTCGAGGTCGGGCTCGACGCCGGTCTCTTCCGCGACCGGGTCTCGGTCGAGCTGACCTACTACAACAAGCTCACCAAGGACGCGCTCGTCGAGCGCGACATCGCCCCCTCGCTCGGCGCCTCCCGGTCGCAGTTCGTGAACCTGTCGCGCATCCGCAACCGCGGCTTCGAGGCGGTGCTCAACGCTCGGGTCATCGACAAGCCGTCGATCGCCTGGGACCTGAGCCTGAGCGGGTCCACCACCAGGAACAAGATCCTGGATCTGGGCGCGGGGGTGAGCCCGATCTTCGTCGGGTTCTACCAGCGCCACCAGAGCGGTTATCCGGCCGGCGGCTTCTGGGCGCCGACGGTCAGCTTCAACGACGCGAACGGCGACGGGATCATCGATATCACCGAGGTCTCGCTCAGCGACAGCGCCGTGTTCCGCGGCTCGGCGATCCCCACCAAGGAAGCATCGCTCAACAGCCAGTTGGCCATCTTCAGCGGGCGGGTGGTCCTCGGCACGCAGTTCGACTATCGCGGCGGGCATCTGGTGGACAATTCGCTCGAGCAGTTCCGTTGCTTCGCGGTGCAGAACTGCCGGGGACTCTACGACAAGACGGCCCCGCTCGAGGAGCAGGCGCTGGCCCAGGCGACCTTCCTGCCGGGCGGTGGGAACTCCGTGGCCTTCCTCGAGCCCGGCTGGTTCATCAAGCTGCGCGAGCTCTCCCTCACGTTCGAGATGCCGGACCGGTGGGCCCATGCGTTCCGCGCCGACCGGCTCAGCCTCACGCTGGCAGGCAGGAACCTGTGGACCATCACCGATTACAGCGGCGTGGATCCGGAGGTCAACGCGTTCGCGCAGGACAACTTCGCGTCCTCGGATTTCGAGTCCCAGGCGCAGGTGCGCTACTGGACGGCGCGCCTCAACGTCGGCTTCTGAGACCGGAGGACCTCGACCATGACGATCCTGACCCGGAGCGCGGCGCGGCACTCGGCCAGCGCGATCACCGCCGCCCTGCTCACCGCCGGCTGCGGCCTGCTCGACACCCAGCAGCCCAACATCATCGACCCGGGGACGCTCAATTCCCCTGAAGCCGCCCAGTCGCTCCGCAACGGTGCGCTGGCCGACTTCGCCTTCGTCAAGGACGGCGACGGCACCCAGTTCACCGACGGCCTGATCCTCGTGGCCGGACTCCTGAGCGACGAGTTCGTCCATTCGACCACGCCGCCGTCGGAGCAGGAAATCGACCAGCGCACCACCGCCACGATCAATCCCAGCCTGTCCGACGTGTACCGCAACCTGCATAAGGCGCGGGCCGGCGCGGAGGTGGCCGCGGAGGCGCTGCAGACATACCTGGTGGACCCGACCGCCACCACGGACATCGCCGAGATGCAGAGCATCGCGGGCTTCACCTACGTGTATTTCGGCGAGGATTTCTGCTCGGGCGTGCCGTTCAGCAGTGTGCGGGGCGACTCGATCACCTTCGGTCAGCCGCAGACCACCGTCGAGATGTTCACCACCGCACTGGCCAAGTTCGACTCCGCCCTGGCCCAGCCGGGCCTCGCCGTGGACGACGGCAGCATCACCAATCTCGCGCTGCTCGGGCGGGCACGCGCGCTCCTCGACCTGGGACAGTACGCGGACGCCGCGAGCGCGGTCGCGGCCGTGCCGACGGACTTCTCCTACGACACCGAGCATGCCGACAGCCCGCAACGGCTGCAGAACGCCATCTGGTCCTACACCAACGGTGGGCTCTGGTCGGTATCCGACGCCGAAGGCGGCAACGGTCTGCCGTACCTCTCTGCGGAGGACCCGCGGGTGCCGGCGGACAGCCTGGACGACGACGGGGACGGCTTCGCCGATCCGGGCCTGGACCTGATCACGCCACAGTACAGCCTTGGCAAGTACCCGGACGCCAGCTCACCCGTGCCCGTGGCGGACGGCATCGAGGCCAGGCTCATCGAGGCCGAAGCCCAGTTGCAGGCCAACAACTTTTCCGGGATGACCACCACGCTGAACGACTTGCGGCATACCGCCATCCGGCCGGCCCTGCCCAACCTCTCGAGCGCCGGCAATCGCGAGGCGGCCATCGACCAGCTCTTCTCGGAGCGTGCCTTCTGGCTCTACGCGACAGGCCACCGGCTGGGCGACATGCGCCGGCTGATCCGGGTCTACGGCCGCGATGCCGAAACCGTCTTCCCCACCGGCGCGTACCACAAGAACGGCACCTACGGCACCGACGTGAACCTGCCGATCCCGGTCGAGGAGCAGAACAATCCCAACGCGAGGGGGTGTTTGGATCGGAACGCTTGACAGGCGGGCGGACGGGCAGGCGGGCAGGCGGTCAGGCGGTCAGGTTCAAACGAGGCGCCGCGGGGGAGTGTCCCGCGGCGCCTCGTTGTTATTCCCTGGCCGTCCGACCGTCCGACCGCCTGACCGCCCGACCGCCCGCCCGCTAGTACACCGCCAGACTCGACCGGTCCAGATCGCTCTCCAGCGTCCAGCTCACCCATTGGCCGGGCTGTAGCAGCAGCGGCTCGCTCAGGAAGGCCTGGGCACCCGCCAGCGGATAGGCCATGAGCCGAGTGGTGCTGCTCATTTGCAGCCGGCGGTACGGGAAGCTGAATTCGGCCTTGCTCAGCGCCGTCACCGTCCCCAGCCGCTGCCGCTGGCCCCCCTGCACCAGGTAGACGATGATGTCGCCCTGATAGTGGCTCTCGACCTCGACCGCCACCACCGCATTGGTGTCCGGCTGCACGGACGTGTCCGGCCCCCTGGACCGGCACGCGCCCAGGACGCTCAGCAGCAGCAGGGCCGAACGGGCTGTTCGCATGAGTGGCACCGCGGATGACCTCGCCTCTCGCTGACGCTCCGATTCCCCGAAGTTACTTTGTGGCCGCCGCACCGCCGCCCGCAAGATACTTTCCGTGCCACGCCAGATACCGCCGCATCCGGTCGAGCCGGTGGCTCGGCTTCTTGAGTGAGTGCGGCTCGCCGGGATACACGATGAGCTGCGTGTCCCGCCCCAGGCTCTTGAGCGCCTGATACATCTGCTCCGAGTTGAGCAGCGGCACGTTCCAGTCCTCGTCGCCGCAGAGGAACAGCGTGGGGGTGACGATCCGGTCTGCATGGAGCAGCGGATATGACACCTCGAGGTACGCCTTCAGGTTCTTCCATGGCGTCCCCAGCTCCGCCTCGTACTCCTTGACGTACTGGTCGGTGCCGAAGCCCGCCAGCGCGTTACCGATGCCCGCCCCGCTCGTGGCCGACTTGAACCGCTGGTCGCGCGCGATCACCTCGTCCGTGAGGATCCCGCCGTAGCTCCAGCCGCCGACGCCGAGCCGCTCGGGATCGGCAATGCCCTGGGCCACCGCCCAGTCGACCGCCGCGAGGACGTCCTGGGCGTCCCGCTGGCCCCATTTGGCGAAGATGGCCGTCGCGAACTTCTCGCCCCGGCCGGAGCTGCCGCGCGGGTTCACCCCCAGGACGACGTATCCTTGGGCGGCATAGACCTGCCAGTCGAGATTGGCGAAGTCGTGGTAGAACTGCCAGACCGGGCCGCCGTGGATCCGGAGGATCGTCGGATAGCGCCGCCCCGGCTGGTAGTCGGCCGGCTTCACCATGAAGCCGTGGATCTCGGTTCCGTCCCGGCTCCGGACGGAGATCTCCTCCACCGGGGCAAGCCGCACCGACCGAAGCCATTCGCCGTTCTGCCGGGTGATGGCCCGCAGCTCGCGGCCCTCCACCGCGTAGAGCTCCCCCGGCGTCTCGCTGCTGCTCGAGGCGACTACCACCCGCCCATCCCGTCCCAGGTCGACGTCCGTGAGGGCACGCGGGCCCTCGACCAGCCGCTCGACCGCGCCGCCGGCGACCGGAACCCGCGCGAGGTGGTATACCCGGTCGCCCTCGACGAGGAAGAGGATCGACGAGCCGTCGCGCGAGAAGACGGGCGAGAGCGCGTTCCGGTCGAGCGCCTTCGTCAGCACCCGCGCGGGGCCGCCGGCGGCGGGCACGACCGCCACGCTCTGGATTCCGTAATACAGCAGCTCGAGCGCACCACCCTGCAGGTAGGCGATCAGGCTCCCGTCCGGGCTCCAGGCCGGCGCCCGGCTGCCCCACTCCGGGTTCATGTCCGGGCCCGTGAACGTCGTGAGCTGCCGCGGCTCGGCGCCGGCGGTGGCGGCAACCACGTAGAGATCGTAGTTGTCGGTGCGGTCGTACTCGGGACGGCGGCGGCTCACGAACGCGAGCGACTTGCCGTCCGGCGACCACGACGGGGCCGCTTCGTCGTGATCGCCGGCAAGGAGCTGGGTGGCCTTCCGGGTGGCGACGTCGAACAGATGGAGGTGGTCGTGCTGCGCGCCGAGCCAGCCGGTCTCGTCTTCCTTGAACTGGAAGCGATCGATGACGATCGGCTTGGCGCCGCGGCTCGAGGTGTCACCCGGCTCCCGGGCGCCGGGGTCGGGATCGGTGACGATCAGCGCCAGCCGTCGTCCGTCGGGGGACCAGGCCAGCTCGCTCACACCGCCGGGAAACGTGGTGAGCCGCTCGGGTTCGCCGCCCCGCCGGTCGAGCAGCCAGAGCTGATCCGCCTCGTGGGGGTCGTCGCGGTCGGACAGGAACGCCAGGAAGCGGCCGTCCGGGCTCCACCGGGCCGCGTGCTCGTCGGCCGGGCTGCGGGTGAGCCGGACCTGCTGCTTCCCGTCCCAGCTCGCCAGCCATACGTCGGTATCGTCCTGATCCTTCGCCGTATCCGGCACCGACACCGTGTACGCCACCCACGCCCCGTCCGGGGAGACCCGCGGGTCGCTTACGTCCCTGACCTGCTCCAGGTCGTCCACACCCACCGCCCGCTGGGCCACGGCAGCTGGTGCGCTGCAGAGCGCGAATGCCAGTGTCAGTCCGACGATTCGAGTCACCATGATCCTCCCGCGGCTGGATGCTCGCCCGGTGCGACGGCGCCGAGGTCGTTCCTGGATTCACCACAGAGGCACAGAGGGCACGGAGGGTTCCCACCAGGAGGGCACCCTGGGCCCGGACAACACCACCAACTTGATCGTGGCCCCGCTCCCGGATGCCCTCCGTGTCCCGGCCCCTCCGTGCCCTCTGTGCCTCTGTGGTGAATCCAACAGCATTCTCAACGCTTATAGACCACCCCACCCTTCATGACAAAGCCCACCCGCATGAACGACCGCAGATCGGCCAGCGCGTCGCCCTCGACGGCAATGAGGTCGGCGTACTTGCCGGGCGCGATGGAGCCGACCCGGTCCTCCCACCCCATGAGCTCCGCGGCCCGAATGGTGGCGGACTGGACCGCCTGCATCGGCGTCAGGCCGTACTTCACCATGTAGGGAAGCTGCATCGCGTTGAGCCCGTGGGGGTAGACGCCGCTGTCGGTGCCGTAGGCGATCTTCACACCGGCGGCGACCGCCTTGCGGAAGCCCGCGCGCTGGGTCTCGGTCGTCTCCGCGTTCTTCCGCAGGATGTCCGCCGGCCAGTGCTGCTCCTTCCCGACGCTGTCGATGTAGTCGCCGTTCCAGATGTCGGCCACGAGCCAGGTGCCGTGCTGCTTCATCAGGGCGATGCCTTCGTCGTCCAGCAGCGAGCCGTGCTCGATCGAGCGCACGCCCGCGCGCACCGCGCGCTTGATCCCCTCCGCGCCGTGCGCGTGCGCCGCCACGAACGTCCCGTACTGCGCCGCCTGCTCCACCGCCGCGCGGATCTCGTCCTCGGTGAACTCGGCGACGCCCGGCTTGGTGCCCCGGGTGAGCACCGCGCCGGTGGCGATGATCTTGATGAAATCGGCGCCGCCGTTGAGGATCGCCCGCACCCGCTCGCGCACCTGGTCCGCCGAGTTGGCGACGCCGAACCGGTACGAGAGCGGGAGCGTCACGTCCGGAGCCGCGCCCACCAGCTCGCCGCCGCCGGTGGAGACGGTGACGTAGGCGCCGGCCACCTCCATCCGCGGGCCGATCACGGTGCCGTCGTCGATCGCCTCGCGGAGGCCCACGTCCACGAACGCCCGATAGGTGCCTACGTCCCGGACCGTCGTGAACCCGGCGAGCAGCGTGGCGCGCGCGTTCCGGACGCCGCTCATCGCCTCCTGCGTCTCGGTGCGCTCGAGCGGCTGGAGCACGTCGGCGGCGGTGGCCTCGCCCACGAGGTGACTGTGGCAGTCGATCAGCCCGGGCAGGACGGTGTAGCGACCGAGATCGATGACGCGGGCGCCCGCAGGGAGGCGGGCCGACGCGGGCTGCACCGCCAGGATCCGATCACCGCGCACGATCACGACCTGATCGCGGCGCACTTCGCCCCGGTCCGCGTCGACCAGCCGCCCCGCGCGAATGGCTACGAGCGTCGAGTCCTGCGCGGCCGCGCGCGGCGCGCTCCCGACCAATCCGGCGGCGAGCGCCCAGAGTGCGAGGCTCCTCCGGCGCAGTGGCATGATGGCTCCGCGGTGTGGAAGGGGTAGAAACACGAACGGCGCCCCGGAGGCGCCGGTCGAGAGAATATATGCGGCGAGGATACTGCGGGCGACTGCGGCCCCGGCGCGTCAGGGCTTCCGCTCGCTCGGGGTCTTCACGTCCACCTTGGGAACGTTCACTTCCTTCTTCTCCGTGGTCACCTTCGGCACGTTGATCGTGTCGGTCGCGGTGCCCGTCTCCACGCTCGGCGTCTGGACCGTGTCGGTCGTGGTGCCGACCGTGGGCTTCTGGACCTCGTACTCCCCTTCGCCTGTCTTCTTGCAGCCGACCGTGACCACCAACGCCGCGATGCCCGCGGCCAGCGTGAGCTTCCGCATGAATACCTCCGGTGCCGGGATGGGTGATTTTCCTGTGCGGCAGCAATCTCGCGTAC
>DATAHW010000065.1:0-24971 GCA_036262935.1 Gemmatimonadales bacterium
GGCAATCCGGCGATGCATGCGTGGCTGCTGAAGACGCTCGGCTGAGCGTGGCCCCTTAGGATCGTGGCTGTATTCACCACGAAGGCACGAAGGACACGAAGGTGCACGGAGGGGTGCCCGTTCCCGGGAAGGTTCCTTGGACCCGGACACCACCAACAACTTGGCGCCGCTCCCGGATGATTTTCGCGTCCCAAGCCCTCTGTGCTCTCTGTGCCTCTGTGGTGAATAGCGACCCGACTCCATCGCGACGTGCTCAGCGAAGCGTCTTCAGCAGCCACTCGTGCATCGCCGGATTGCCGGCGACGACCGACGTGTGCTCGACACCGACGTCGCGGCCGGTGAGATCGGTGACTACGCCACCGGCCTCGCGGATGAGCAGGGTGCCGGCCGCGATGTCCCAGGCGGAGAGGCTCTGCTCCCAGAAGGCGTCGCACCGGCCGGCGGCGACGTCGGCCAGGTCGAGCGCCGCGGAGCCGGGGCGCCGGATGCCGCTCGCCTGGGCCGCCACGCGTCCGAACTGCCGCTGATACGATTCGAGCTGCGCGGGGTCCTTGAATGGAAAGCCCGTGCCGATCAGCGCGAACCCCGGATCGTCGATCGCCGACACGGACAGCTTCCGCTCCCCCAGCCAGGTGCCCGCGCCGAGCGCCGCGGTGTACGCCTCCTGCCGCGGCACGTGGAGCACCACCGCCGCCTGCAACCGGCCGTCGATCGCGGCGGCGATCGACACCGCATAGCTCGGAAAATCGTGCAGGAAGTTGGTGGTGCCGTCGAGCGGATCCACGATCCACACCAGGCCGCCCGCCACCAGGCTGGGGCTCAGCTCCTCACCCACGATCCGGCTGGAGGGCTCCGCGGCGAGGAGCTGCTCGGAGACGATCCGCTCCGCCGTCCGATCCACTTCGGTCACGAAGTCGCGGCTCCCCTTGAGCGTCCACCGGCGGGGATCGGTCGGGCGCTCGACGCTTCGGACGTAGTCGGCGGCCCGTTCGGCGGCGGTCCGGGCGAGGTGCAGTAAGTCTAAGGCGGACACTGGCTTGCTGGCCTCTCGGGAACCGGGTAAGTTGGGGGCCATGCCACGCATCTTCTCGGGGATCCAGCCGTCCGGCGAGCTGCACATCGGCAACTGGCTCGGCGCGGTCCAGAACTGGGTCACGCTGCAGGAGAGCTACGAGTGCATCTACTGCGTCGTGGATCTCCATGCCGTGACGGGGAAGTACGATCAGGCCACCCTGGCCGAGCGCACCCGCGAGATGGCGATCGGGCTCCTGGCCTCGGGCGTCGACCCCGAGCGCGCGGTCCTGTTCGTGCAGTCGCACGTGCCCGAGCACTCGGAGCTCCAGTGGCTGCTCAACACGATCACCCCGATCGGCGAGCTGGAGCGGATGACGCAGTTCAAAGATAAGGCGCAGCGCTTCGAAAGTGTGCCGGCGGGACTGCTGAACTACCCCGTGCTCATGGCTGCCGACATCCTGCTGTACCGCGCCGACCTGGTGCCGGTGGGCGACGACCAGACGCAGCACCTCGAGCTCACCCGCGAGATCGCGCGCAAGTGGAACGCCGAATTCGGCGGCGGCGAGGAGTGGTTCCCCGAGCCCAAGCCCCTGCTGACCGAAGCCAAGCGGATCATGGGCCTCGACGGCCAGAGCAAGATGTCGAAGAGCCTCGGCAACACGATCGGGCTGCTCGACAGCCCCGAGGAGATCTGGCAGAAGCTCCGCCCCGCCGTGACCGATCCGGCCCGGGTCACGAAGCGGGATCCCGGCACCCCGGAGCTCTGCAACATCTACCACCTGCACCGCTACTTCTCGCCCCCGGAGACGGTGGCGCTGGTGGCGGAGAACTGCCGCGGCGCCCGGTGGGGTTGTCTCGACTGCAAGCGGGTCCTGGCCGACAACATGATCGCGACGCTCGCGCCGATCCGCGCGCGCGCGCTCGAGCTCCGGGCCCGGCCCGGTCGCGTGGACCAGATCCTGGGCGATGGCGCGGCGGCGGCGCGGCGGATCGCGGGAGAGACGATGCGGGAGGTGCGGGAGCGGATGGGATTTCTGTCTCCGGCGCCGGCGCTTGTCGAACGCGAGAGCCAGGATTAGCCGCGGAGAGAAAGAGACACGGAGCACCTGCCTCCGTGGTGACACCCAAGCGGACGAGGCAGCATGGAGAAGATCATCAAGGCGGCCGTCGAGCGCGGAGCATCGGACCTGCACATCAAGGCCGGCGACGTCTTCCGGGCCCGGATCAACGGGAAGCTGGTGGCGCTCACGAAACAGCGGCTCACGCCGGACCAGACCCGCGCCATCGCGCTCAAGCTGATCAGCAGCGAGGAGGATCGGGCCAGGATCGACCGGCTCCGTGACTTCGACTGCTCCTGGGGCATGCCTGGCGTCGGCCGCTTCCGGGTGAACGTGCTGCGGCAGCGCTCCTCGTTCATGATCGTGATGCGGGTGATTCCGTTCACCGTGCCCACGATCGAATCCCTGGGACTGCCGGAGACGCTCGGGGCCATCGCCGAGGCGGAGCGGGGCCTGGTGCTGGTAACCGGCGTGAGCGGGAGCGGCAAGAGCTCGACGGTTGCCGCGATGGTCCACCATATCAACCGGACCCAGCACAAGCACGTCGTCACCATCGAGAATCCGATCGAGTTCCTGCACCGCGACGTGAGCTGCTCCATCACCCAGCGTGAGGTCGGCGTGGACACCGACAGCCTGGCGACCGGCCTCCGCGCCGCGCTGCGGCAGGACCCGGACGTCGTCGTCCTGGGTGACGTCGCCGACGCCGCGACCGTCGACATCGCCATCAAGGCGGCGGAGACGGGCCACCTGGTCCTCGCCACGATGCCGACGCCCGACGTGGTCACCTCGATCGAGCGCCTCGTGGCGACGCTGCCCGCGGAGGAACGGGAGATCGGCCGGATGCGGCTGTCGGAGGCGCTCCGGGCGATCATCTCGCAGCAGCTCCTGCCGCGGAAGGACGAGAAGGGTCGGGTGGCCGCGGTCGAGGTGCTCATCTCCACGCCGGCCGTCCGCGAGTCCCTCAAGGACGCCGCCCGCCTCCGCGATCTCCGCCGCCACATGGCGGACGGGCGGAAGCAGCTCGGCACCCAGACGTTCGAGCAGCACGTGGACGACCTGGTCGCGTCGGGCGCGATCACCACCGAAACCGCCAGGGTCGCCCTCTCCCTGGGCGGCGTCGCGGCTCCCGCCTCCGGCAAGCGAGGCGCCCGGCAGGCGGCCTCCGCCTGACGCCTGCGCGGTGCCCACGCTGGATGAGACGATGCAGCGGGTCCTCGCGCTCCCGCGTGAAGCGGGCACGTCGGGATCCGTGGCGGCCCGCGCGGCCGTCGCGGAGTACCTCGCGGCTCTGGGCTACCAGGTGGACCTGCAGCGCTTCTCGTTTCACCCCTCCGCTCTCCACGGATTCCCCGTCTACGGTGCCGGGCTCGGCGGCCTCGGCCTGCTGCTCCTTCCGCTGTTGATGGCCGGTGGGGCGCCGCCATGGGCCGCGGCACTGCTCCTGGTGGGTGGCGTGGCGTCGCTTGCCGCGCTGGCCGTCGGCATCGGACTCGGCTGGCTGCCGCTCGGGGGCGAACCGCGCGAGGACGCGAACCTCGTCGCTACCCGCGGCCGCGGACCGGTGGAGCGATGGATCGTTGCCCATCTCGACACCAAGGCGCAGGTCCAGTCGATGGCGGGACGTCTGGTGGCGGTGTGGGTGATCGGCGTCGCGGTCGCCGCGCTGCTCGCGCTCGCGCTCGTGCGCCTGGGCGGCCCGGTGCCGCCGGGCGCCGCGGGATCGGGCGCGGCGCTCGCCGTGCTCGCGGGCGCGTTGGCGGGCCGGGGGCGGCTCCGCGGCGCCTCGCCGGGTGCGCGGGACAACGGAACCGGAGTTGCCGCGGCGCTCGCCGCGGCAAGCGCCGCGGTGAGCGCCGCGGCGGCCACGACCGGCATCCTCATTACCGGCGCGGAGGAGTTCGGGATGGTGGGCGCGCGGGTGTTCGCGCGGGCGCGCGCGCCGCTGCTCCATGGCGCCGCGGTCCTGAACTTCGACACGATCGATCAGGAGGGCGAGCTTTCCGTGGTCTGTCACGACGCCCGCGGCGCGGCGCTCGCGCGGGCGGAGGCGCCCCGGCTCGCCGCGGCGGGGCTGCCGCCGCGGATTCGGCGACTCCCGCTCGGGATCTTCACCGACAGCCTGCCGTTCGCCCGCGCGGGCGTGCCGGCGGTGACCATCGGCCGGCTCACCTGGCGGACGCTGCGCACCATTCATACGCCGCGCGACACGCCGGACGGCCTCTCGTTCGACGTGGCGGAACGGGTCGGCCGCGCGGTCGTCGGGATCCAACTGCCGCCCGGCCCCGGGGGCTCGGCAGCGTGACTAGTCAAGCCGATCATCGGGCCATGCACCAGCGGTCCGGCCGCGGCGGCGCGGCGCGCCCGGCGACGCCGAATTGACTGCCGCCCCGTCCCCGCATAGGTTTGCCCGAGGATTCTGGAGCCCCGCGAAGGGGCTCCTTTCGTTTGCAGATCAGGGAGCCGACATGTTCGACGCGGACACCGCCTGCGTAGTGGTTGTCGGGGCGCAGTGGGGCGATGAAGGGAAGGGCAAGCTCGTCGACGTGCTGTCGGAGCGGGTGGACTTCGTCGTGCGCTACCAGGGCGGCGCCAATGCCGGCCACACGGTGGTGATCGGCGACTCACAGTTCATCCTCCGCCAGATCCCGTCGGGCATCCTGCACCCCACCGTCACCTGCATCGTCGGGAACGGTGTCGTGCTCGAGCCGGAGACGTTCTTCGGCGAGCTCGACGAGCTGGCCCGGCGCGGCGTGAACACCACCGGGCGCATCTTCGTCTCCGACCGCGCCCACCTCGTCCTGCCCTACCACAAGCTGCTCGACGCCGCCAGCGAGCGGAGTCAGCAACTCGGTACCACCGGTCGTGGCATCGGCCCCGCGTACGAGGACAAGTACGGCCGCCGGGGCATCCGGGTCACCGACCTCCGGCACCTCGAGTGCGCCCGGGCGATGCTGGCGGAGCGGGTGGACCGCGCCAACCTGCTGCTCGAGCTGATGGGCAGCCCGGAGCGCGCCTCGCTCGACGCGCACGTCACGCTGCTCGAGCGTCTGGCGCCGCGAGTCCTGCCGCTCGCCGCCGACACCGGGCTGCTGGTGCACCGCGCCGTCCGCGCGGGCCGGCGCGTCCTGCTCGAGGGCGCGCAGGGCGCGCTGCTCGACGTGGACCACGGCACCTATCCCTACGTCACCTCGTCCAACACCACGGCCGGCGGCGCCGCCGTGGGCGCCGGCATCGGGCCCACGGCCATTGCCGGGGTGCTCGGCGTGGTGAAGGCGTACACCACCCGGGTCGGCAACGGCCCGCTCCCCACCGAGGCCGACACCGCCACCGGCGACCGCCTGCGGGAGCTCGGCGGCGAGTTCGGCTCCGTCACCGGCCGGGCCCGGCGGTGCGGCTGGTTCGACGCGACGGTGGTGCGCTACGCGGTCCGGGTCAACGGCCTCACCGGACTGGCCGTCACCAAGCTGGACGTGCTCGACTCGTTCGCGGAGATCCCGGTCTGCACCGCCTATCGGCTCGACGGCGAGAGCTGCGAGCAGATCCCCGCGGAGGCCGACGCGCTGGGACGGGTGCAGCCGATCTACGAGATGCTGCCCGGCTGGCAGCGGCCCACGGGCGACGCCCGGACCCTGGCCGACCTTCCGCCGGCGGCCCGGGCCTACCTCGACCGGCTCGAGTCGCTCTCGGAGACGCCGCTGCGCTACGTGAGCGTCGGCACGCGGCGGGACCAGATCATCGAAGTATGACCGAGGCCACCGACCTCCTCGTCATCGGGGCCGGGCCCTGCGGCCTCGCGGCCGCGATCGCAGCGAAGCAGGCGGGCCTCCCATGCGTGGTGCTCGACCGCCGCACGGTCGTGTCGACCATCGACCGCTACCCGCTGGCCATGACGTTCTTCTCGACGCCCGAGCGGATCGAGATCGGCGGCATCCCGTTTATCGCGAGCCATGAGAAGCCCACCCGCCAGGACGGGCTCATCTACTACCGCCGGGTGGCCGACCACTACGCGCTCGATGTGCGGCCGGGCGAGGACGTCGTGGGCGTCGCGCGCGACCCGGACGGCGGCTTCCGCGTCCAGGTGGTCCGCGCGCACGACCGGAAGGAGTACCTCGCCGCCAACCTGGTGTTCGCCACCGGCTACTTCGACAACCCGAACTTCCTCCGCATCCCGGGCGAGGACCTGCCGCACGTCCACCATTACTTCCTCGAAGGCCATCCATACTGGCATCAGCGGGTGATCGTGATCGGGGCCGGGAACAGCAGCGTGGACGCGGCACTCGAGTGCTGGCGTGCGGGCGCCACGGTGACGCTGGTCCACTTCGGCGAGGGGTTCGACCGAACGGTGAAGGCGTGGGTGCTGCCCGACATCACCAACCGGGTGAAGCAGGGCAGCATCGGCGTGCGCTGGCATTCGCGGGTGCGGGCCATCACGCCCACCGATGTCGAGGTGGTGTCCGACGTGACCGGCGCGGTCGAGCGGATTCCGGCC
The DNA here is from genome assembly GCA_036262935.1 of Gemmatimonadales bacterium. GTDB lineage: Bacteria > Gemmatimonadota > Gemmatimonadetes > Gemmatimonadales > GWC2-71-9 > CAVVWJ01. Next base: position 6,562 of record DATAHW010000065.1, read on the forward strand.
GACGCGGTACTCGCCATGACCGGCTACCACGCCGACACGTCGCTGCTCCGCCAACTCGGCGTCCCGGTGGACGACGCCACGGGCGTCCCCGCGCATGACGAGCGCACGATGGGGACGCCTGTCGAGGGGATCTACCTCGCGGGTGTCATCGCCAGCGGCAACGACGCCAATCGACTCTTCATCGAGAACGCACGGGGTCACGGCGAGCTGATCGTCCAGGATATCCTGGCCCGCCGGCGCACGGCGCAGGCCCGCTCCTCGGCCGTGATCTCCGCTTCGTAGGTGCCGCCGAGCGGCCGAGGTCCTAGGCCGACTCCCGCAGCGCGGCCCGGTCGTCCCACTTCCGCATCAGCTCGATGAACGCGGCGCTCATCGCCGGGTCGAACTCCCCGCCGGCGCGCTCGTGGATGTAGTCCAGGGCTTCGCCTGAGGACCAGGCGTCGCGATAGGGCCGGCGGGTGCGGAGGGCGTCGTACACATCGCACACGTGGACCAGCCGGCTGGCCTGGTGGCGCTCGCGGGCGTAGTGCGGGCGCGGGTAGCCGCGACCATCGTGGCAGCGGTGGTGCTCGTAGGCCACCACCGCCGCCAGATCGAGCGGGTCGCTGCCGTCGAGCAGCATCCGCGCCCCATCCGCCGGATGCGCCTCCACCACCCGCCGCTCCTCCGGCGTGAGCTTCCCCGGTTTGGCCAGGATCTCCGGCGGGATCCGCACCTTGCCCAGATCGTGCAGCAGCCCCGCCAGCCCGAACGCGCGCACCGCCGACGGTGAGAGGCCCAGCGATTCGCCCAGCGCCATCGTGAGCACGGACACGTTCATCGAGTGGGTCGTGGTATACTGGTCGAACTCCTTGAGCTGCAGCAGCGGCAGCACCATCGCCTGACCCGCGTGCATGGCGAGCGAGAGCGAGCGCACGACGCCATACGCCTCCAGCAGCGGCACCGCGTGGCCCGCACCGACCTCCTCGTGTACCCAGGTGACCGCGTCGCGCTCCTCGCGGAGGGAATAGACCAGGGTGGCCACGGGCAGCGGCTCGACGGTCCACTGCTCGTGCTCCCCGCGCTCGAGGCGGACCCGCCCGATGCGGATGCCTTCGGGGCCGTCCTGCCACAGTCCGGCCCCGGCCTCCGACAGCCCGAGCAGCCCGGCCGCGTGCTGCAGGAACCGCTCGAAGTGGTCCGCGCTTACGTCCGCGGTAATCTCGAGGCGCTCGATGCCGCTGCGCGCCAGGCGTGCGCTCCACTCCCAGCGCCCGAGCTCGGGGAGCAGGTCGCGACCGAACAGGACCTCGTCGGGGAAGAAGGTGAAGTCGAGCCGCGGCGCGCCGCGCCGGAGCTCGACCAGCCGGGTGTACGCCTCCTCGCTCGCGCGGGCGGACGCCGGGTGCCGCTCGCCGTAGAGTCCCAGGGTGGAGAGCGCCTGCGAGAGCGCGGTAAGAAACCGGACCGGGTCGCCGCTCACGCGAACCGCACGGCCGCAGCCAGCCGGATCTCGGGGTCATCGTGCCGGCCGGCGGCGGCGAGGAGGCCGTCCGCGTCGGGGTGCCCCCTCCAGTGCCGCGCCAGCGCCGCCACCGCGGCGAGCACGACCGGCGAGTTGGTCTCGAGCCGCCAGCCGAGCAGGTGCCGCCGTGCGCCCGCCAGCCCGAGCAGCGTGGGCAAGGCGCCCTGCGTGCCGGCACCTTCCAGCGCGCGGACCGCGAGGACGCGAAGCTCGGGCGGGTGCCGGCGGTCGGCGGCGAAGCGCTCGACCGGCGGCAGGGCCTCCGCCGGACACGCGTCGTGCGCCGAGCGGAGGACCAGGGCCACGATCGCCGGGTCGGCATCGTGCAGCCCGCGAATGATCGCGGAGGCCCGCTGCGCGGGAAACTCGAGCATCAGCTTGTACGCCTCGCGGCGGAGACGCGGTTCCTCGTGGCGGGCGTATACCGCCGCGGAGAAATCCGGCGGCCAGGTGCGGAGCAGGCGGAGCAGCACCAGCAGGTTGCGCTGCACGTACCACGGGGCGTTCCGGAGCCGGGCCACCGCCGCGGGCGCCACGCCCGGGCCGATCGCCGCCAGCAGGTGCAGCGTGCGTGCGCGGAGGGAGCGGTCGTCCGCTCGCTCGAGCAGATCGAGGAGCGGCTCCGTCGCCGCCGTGCCGAGCTGGGCCGCGAGGCGCTCGATGAGAGTGAAATCGGGCGTGGGCGCCGAGGCGGCGGCCTGCAAGCTGGTGGGCGTCGCGATCTCGCGCCAGAGCGCACCCGCCACCCTGGACCCCTCCGGCGCGCCGTGCAGGGCGCCGACGATCGAGCCGAGCCGGTCCTCCCGCAGCAGTAACGCCACCGCCGCGTTCACCCGGGCCCCGAGGCAGTCCGCTTCGAGCGCGATCTGCAGCACGGTCTCGGGCTCACAGTCGAGCGGCTCGTCGCCGGCGTCGGCTGCGCTCGGCGCGTTCCGCACCATGCCGTCCAGGACGGCGGTATAGCTCTCGGGATTCGGATCTTCCAGCTCCCAGTCCGTGATCAGCCGAGCCACGTTGCGCCGGAGCATCGACTCCGCTTCCGCCCGCACCGGCGCCGCGCCCAGGCCGGCATGCTGCGCGAACTTGTGCAGCAGCCGGAGGAGCTGGTGCGAGATCGCGTGGCCCGACGCCGCCGCCGCCGCCTCCACCACTTCCACGACCGCGTCCACCGCCAGCACCTCGGCGGCGGTGAGCGCGAACCGGCGGCGCTCGGCGTGGTCGGCGCCCGCCGCGAGCACGCGGCGCAGCGTCTCGGGCTTGAGCGACGCGACGAGGCGGGACACGCGCTCCCGGGCGCGCGGCTCCCACGCGCCGGGCCGGCCCGACATCTCTTCGGCGATCTGGCCCAGGTAGTCGAGGACGACGCGGTCGTAGGCGGTGTCATTGGGCTGCAAGTCGATGGCCCTCGCCACCAGCAACGGATCGTCGACGTCCTCCGGCGCCTCGCCATCGCCGGCCAGCGCGAGGTGGGCGAGGCCGAGCCAGAGGGCGCCGCCGGCGGTCTCCACCTCGGCGGGGCCATCGGCCTCGGCCTGCAGCAGCAGCCGGGTGAGCTCGGGCGGCTGGATTCTGACATGACCCCACGATGCTCCCAGGTCGGCGCGGAGCCCGAGCGGGCCTCCGTCGTCCTGCGGATCACGCGCGAGCGCGCCGAGCAGCTCATCGATCTCGCCCAGCGTCACGGCGCGCTCGAACCGCGCCGTGGCAATGCGGTGCCGGTGCAGCCGGCGCGCGAGGTCACTGAGCAGGGCGTTGCGCGGATCGGTGGCGACGCCCGCCACGATGAGCTGGTGCCGGGCCACGCCGATCGCGAGGGAGTCACGGGTGTCGAGCAGCGATTCCAGCCGGTCCACGAATCGCTCGACGGAGTCCTGCAGGTGGGGGTGCCCGGGAGGATACATCGCGCGCTTGTGAAGCACGATCGAGAACTCGACCAGGAAGTCGGCGAGCTCGCGGGGGAGGGCCGCGACCGGTCGGGGCCCCCGGGACGGGGGAGGGGAGGTGGTTCCCTGCTCGAGGGACGTCATGAACCGGCCGGTGATGGTGCGGCATTGTCGAGCAAGTTTGCCGCCACGCAGGCCACGCATGCAAGCCATTGTGATTCAACTGCTTGCGGCTCCGGCCCGGGGCGCGGGCCAGCGGGGGCGCCGCCGTCTGCGGGAAGTCTCGTGCGCGGCAACTCCGCCGCTTCCTTCGGGTCCCGTTCCGGCCTATTATCCTGCCTCGCGGCAACCCTCCATCCTCTCCACTCCCGACGCCCCATGGCCGACACCACCCTGATGGACAAGCTGGTCTCCCTCTGCAAGCGCCGCGGCTTCGTGTTCCAATCCTCGGAGATCTACGGTGGCCTCGGCTCGGTGTGGGACTACGGTCCGCTGGGCGTGGAGCTCAAGCGGAACGTGAAGGACCGCTGGTGGGATGCCATGGTGCACGCCCGCGACGACATCGAGGGGCTCGACGCCGCCATTCTGATGCACCCGCGCGTGTGGGAAGCGTCGGGGCACGTGGCGGGCTTCACCGATCCGCTGGTGGATTGCCGGCAGTGCAAGAACCGCTTCCGCGCCGACGACCCGCGGATCAAGGGCACGCCGGGGCAGCCGGACGCGCAGTGCCCCGTCTGCGGCAGCCGCGGGACTCTCACCGAGCCGCGCCTGTTCAACCTCATGTTCAAGACCTTCATGGGACCGGTCGAGGAGCAGGCGGCGGTGATCTACCTGCGGCCCGAGACCGCCCAGGGCATCTACGTCAACTATCTCAACGTGCTGCAGAGCTCACGGCAGCGGATCCCGTTCGGCATCGCCCAGATCGGCAAGGCGTTCCGCAACGAGATCACGCCGGGCAATTTCATCTTTCGCACCCGCGAGTTCGAACAGATGGAGATGCAGTTCTTCGTCAAGCCGGGCACCGACGCCGAGTGGTTCGAGCGCTGGCGCGAGTGGCGCATGGCGTGGCACCGCGGGCTCGGGCTCGCCCCGGCGCGCCTCCGCTGGCACCAGCACGGCCCCGACGAGCTCGCGCACTACGCGCGCGCGGCGTTCGACATCGAGTACGAATTTCCGTTCGGCTGGCAGGAGATCGAGGGGATCCACAACCGGGGCGATTTCGACCTGGGTCGGCATCAGGAGTACTCGGGCAAGAAGCTCGAGTATTTCGACCAGGCCGCCAACGAGCGCTACCTTCCCTACATCGTGGAGACCTCCGCCGGCGCCGACCGGGTCGCGCTCACGTTGCTGGCGGACGCCTACCGCGAGGAGCAGGTGGACGGCGAAACCCGCGTCGTGCTCGGCCTGCACCCGGCCGTGGCGCCGATCAAGGCCGGGGTCTTCCCGCTGGTGAAGAAAGACGGGATGCCGGAGCTCGCGACGGCGCTCTACCACGATCTCAAGCGGCGGTTCCCCGTCTTCTACGACGACAGCGGCGCGATCGGCCGGCGCTACCGCCGGATGGACGAGGCGGGCACGCCGTTCGGCGTCACCATCGACGGCGAGACCGCGGCGCAAGGCACGGTGACGGTGCGCCACCGCGACTCGATGCTGCAGGAGCGCGTGGTGGTCGACCGGGTGGCGGAGTACGTCACGGAGCGCCTCGGCCAGGACTGACCCGGAATGCGACTCTCCGACTTCGAGGCCATGGTCGCGCGGATGGCGGGCGAGGTGCCGCGCGAGTTTCTCGACGGAGTCGCGGAGATCGCCGTTTCCCCCCGCACGCTGCCGCACCCCGAGCGCCCGGGGATCTTCACCCTCGGCGAGTGCATCCCGCTGCCCTCGGGCGATGCCGCCCCGGACGCCGTGCAGAGCCGGATCGTGCTGTACCATGGCTCGTTCGCGGCGCTGGCCGGCCAGTCGCCCGGGTTCGACTGGCGCGAGGAGGCGTTCGAGACGCTCACCCACGAGCTTCGCCACCACCTGGAGTGGCGGGCACGGGCGCCGGACCTCGAAGAGCTCGATTGGGCGGTCGAGCAGAACTACGCGCGGCAGGACGGGGAAGCGTTCGACCCGCTGTTCTACCGGTCGGGCGCGCCCGTGGGCGACCACGCCTGGCGGGTGGAGGACGATGTGTTCCTCGACCGGATCGTGCCCCGCATTCCGGAGTCGTTCCGGGTGCAGTGGGGCGGCCAGGCGTACCTGGTGCCGCTTCCGAAGGGGGCCACGCTCCCGGCTTTCCTCGTCCTCGAGGGAGTCGCCGACGGCCCCGAAGGAGACCTCGTGCTGGTGCTCCGCCGCAAGGCGCGGTTGCTCGCCCTCTTCCGGCCGGTGCAGACCTACCGCGCGGCGGTGCGGGTGACGGACGCGCACGATTATCTTCCCGGCACCTTCTGACTGGACCCGCCATGGTGTACGAGATGGTGACCGCGCTCGACGGCGCGGAGGTGCTGCGCCGCGCCAAACTCTTCTTCGCGGAACGGGTGCCGATGCAGGCGGCGTTTCCCGAGAAGCAGGGCCCCGGCTTTCTGACGTTGCGAGGGCAGGGGGGCGAAGAGATCGCGATCGGCCTCACACCGGTGCCCGAGGGCACCCGACTCCGGGCCTCGACGCTGTTCTTCGACCAGCCGCTCGATCGCTTCCTGAGCACGCTGCCCCTGCCGATGCAGCAGCCCGCATGAGCGACACGCTGCCGCTCCGGGTGATGGTGCAGGATGCGTGGAACGAGGTCCCGCTGGACCTGCCCGCCACGACGCCGCTCTCGGAGCTCAAGCGTCGCGCGCTCCTGGCCACCCACGTGGTGCGCCCCCCGGACAGCTACGTCCTCAAGTTCCGCGGCTTCGAGCTGCAGGACGAGTCGCTGTCCCTGGCCGACGCGGGGCTGGTGCCCAACGGCGCGCTGATCGTGCTGTCGAAACGGCGGCGGCCGGTGCTGTAGGTCGGCGGTCGGCCGGCTTCGCGGGGATGCCCGCGTCGGTGGGGCGAGGGTGCGCCACCTGCAGACAAGCCGACAGTCCTCCGGTGGCGCACCCTCGTCCCACCGACTCAACTCCGAGAGTCTCAACTTGGCGCCGGTTCCCGTCTTCACTCACCCTGACTGTCTTCGTCACGATCCGGGGCCGGAGCATCCGGAGACTCCGGCACGACTGCGTGCCGTGCTCGAGCGCGCCAGGGCGGAGTCGGGGATTCACGTTCGCGAAGCCGCCGCGGCTGCGGTCGACCCGGTGCTCGAAGTCCATGCCCCCGCGTATCTCGAGCTGCTGCAGGCGATGAGCGCTCGCGGGGGCGGGACGCTGTTCCTGGATACCGTGCTGAACGACGCGAGCTGGGCAGCCGTGCTCGGCGCGACGGGCGCGGTGCTGGCGGCGGTTGACCATGCGCATGCGGGACGGGGCCACGCCTTCGCCGCGGTGCGGCCGCCGGGCCACCACGCGCTCGCCTCGCGCGGGATGGGTTTCTGCCTGGTCGGCAACGCGATGGTGGCGGCGCGGCACGCGCAGCGGGCCGGCCGCGAGCGCGTGTTGATCGTGGACTGGGACGTTCACCACGGCAACGGCACGCAGGCGCTGATGGAGCACGACGCCACGATCCGCTATGTCTCGCTGCACCAGCATCCCTGGTATCCGGGGACGGGAATGGCCGAGGAGCGCGGGGTCGGGAACGTCTTCAACGTACCGCGTGGCCCGGGCGCTCCGGCCGCGCGCTATGTGGACGATCTCTGGGCCGCGATCATGGCCGCCACGTCGGCGTGGGTGCCCGCGATCGTCCTCGTCTCCGCCGGATTCGATGCCATGCGCGGCGATCCGCTCGGCGGGTTCACCCTCGAGCCGGAGCACTACGGCGAGCTGACGCGGCGGCTGCGCGAGCATCTCCCCCATGCCCCGCTCGTCGGGCTGCTCGAGGGTGGCTATGTTCCCGCGCGCCTCGCCGATGGGGTGCTGGCGCACGTGCTTGCGCTGGCCTAGTCCGGAACCCGCATCTCCCTCTACCGCCTCCGAGGACCCCGTGCCCAAGTCCCTCCACATGCAGGCCGAATATCTCGAGCTGCGCACCAGGCACCCGTTCATCATCGCGCGCGGGGGGCGGAGCGACTACCGGACGATCTGGGTGCGGCTCAGCGACGGGGAGGGGAACGAGGGCTGGGGTGAGGCGGCGCCGACCAAGTTCTACGGCGAGACCGCCGAGACGGTGCTCGCCGCCCTCAACGTTTACGTCGCGGGGATGCCGGCCGACCCGTTCGACATGGAGGAGACGGAGCGGCGCTGGGCCACCACGCTCCGGGGCAACGCCGCCGCCCGGTCCGCGCTGTCGGCGGCGCTCCACGACCTGGCCGGGAAGCGGCTCGGCATCCCCGTGTACCGGCTCTGGGGGCTCGATCCGTCGAAGGCGCCGAAATCGACGTTCACCATCGGACTCGACACGCCGGAGCGGATCCGCCTCAAGGTCGAGGAGGCGGCCGAGTATCCCATCCTCAAGGTCAAGCTGGGCACCGAGAACGACGTCGAGATCCTCCGCGCCATCCGGGAGGTGACCGACAAGGAAATCCGGGTGGACGCCAACTGCGGCTGGACCGTGAAGCGCGCGATCGCGATGCTGCCGGTGCTGCGGGAGTTCGGGATCACCGTGCTGGAGCAGCCGCTGCCGCCGCAGGAGATCGGCGGCCTTGCGGAGATCACCCGCCACGCCACGATCCCGGTCATCGCCGACGAGAGCTGCCGCACGGTCGAGGACATCCCGCCGCTGGTGGGCGCGGTGGACGGGATCAACATCAAGCTGGCCAAGTGCGGCAGCCTGCGGGAGGCGCTCCGGATGATCGCCGTGGCGCGCGCGCACGGCATGATGGTCATGGTCGGCTGCATGATCGAGAGCTCGCTCGGCATCACGGCGGCCGCGCACTTCACGCCGCTGGTCGATATCGTCGATCTCGACGGCGCCGCGCTCCTGTCCGTGGACCCGTTCACCGGCGCGCGCATCGACGGGGGGCAGGTCACGCTGCCCGACGGGCCGGGGCTCGGCGTTCAGGCGAGATGACGGACCGCTTCGCCCAGGTCGCCCTCCCGCTCCCGCTCGCCGCCCCGTACACCTACCGCATCCCCGACACCCTGGGCGACCGGGTGGTTCCCGGCGCCCGGGTGGTCGTGCCGGTCCGCCGGCGCGAGCTGATCGGGATCGTCGTCAACGCCGACGCCGCCCCGCCGGCCGCCACGGCGCGCGACGTGCTCGCGGCGCCCGACGCGGACACGGCCCTGCCCGCCGGGCTGCTCGAGACGGCGCGCTGGATCGCCGGCTACTACGGCGCGCCCCTGGGCCTCACGCTCAAGTGCATGCTGCCGGGCGGCATGTGGGGCGAGTCCCAGGTGGTGGCGGCGCTCGTGCCGGGAGCCCGGCTGCCGGGCGGCGTCGCGGGCGAGGTGGCCGGATGGCTCGAGCGCCGCGGCGGGGAGGCGCCCGTCGCGACGGCGGCCCGGGCGCTCAAGCGGCCGGTGTGGGACGTGCTCGACCGGCTCGCCCGGGTCGGCGCCGTCACCTTCCGGATCGAGCCGCCCGACACCGAGGCCGGCGCGGTCACCGAGCGCGTGGCGTCGCTCGCCGGCGACCCCCCGACGCTGCTCGAGCGGGACGCGCTCTTCCGCCGCGCCCCCAAGCAGCGCCGGCTCTACGAGGCGCTGGAGCAGATGGGCGGCCGCGCGACGGTGCGGCACGTGACCGGGCAGCTCGGGTTCACTTCCGGGCTGCTCCGGGCGCTGGAGCGGCGTGCGCTCGTGCAGATCGGCCAGGTGGAGCGGGTGCGGGACCCCTTCGCCGATCTGCCGGCCCTGCCGCCGCCCACGCAGCTCACGGGCGACCAGCAGGCGGCGCTCGCGGCGGTCGAGGCGCTCGGTCCGGGTGAGGGCGCGCTGCTGTTCGGCGTCACCGGCAGCGGGAAGACGCTGGTGTATCTGGAGGCGGTTCGTCGGGTGCTCGCGGCCGGGCGCGGGGCCATCGTGCTGGTCCCCGAGATCGGGCTCACCCCGCAGACGGTGAGCCGGTTTCGCGGAGCCTTCGGTGATCAGGTGGCGGTGCTCCACAGCGCCCTCTCCGACGGCGAGAGGGCCGACGCGTGGCGGCTCCTCCGCCGGGGCGAGCGCCGGGTCGCGGTCGGCGCGCGCTCGGCGATCTTCGCGCCGGTCGCGGACCTGGGGATGATCGTGCTCGACGAGGAGCACGAGACGAGCTACAAGAACGGGGAGACCCCGCGCTACCACGCGCGCGACGTGGCCGCCGTCCGCGCCCGCATCGAGGGCGCGAGCCTGGTGCTCGGAAGCGCCACGCCCTCGCTCGAGACCATGGTCCTGGCCGAGCGCAAGCTGCGGCTCCTCCGGCTTCCCCAACGGATCGGCGCGCGGCCGCTGCCGCCGGTGGAGCTGGTCGACCTGCGGGTCGCCCCGAAGGTGGCCGGCACGGGCGCCGTGGCATGGTCGGAGGCGCTCGACGCGGCCGTCGTCGGCACGCTGGCGCGGGGAGAGCAGACCCTCCTGCTGCTCAATCGGCGCGGCTACGCGGCCTTCCTGCAGTGTCCCGACTGCGGCGAGGTGTGGCAGTGCCCGCGGTGCAGCATCTCGCTCACGGTGCACACCTCACCGCCCGGCCTTCGCTGCCACTACTGTGGCCACGAAGAGGCGGTTCCCTTCACCTGCCGCGCGTGCGCCAACCCGGTGCAGCAGATGCGCGGCTTCGGCACCCAGCAGCTCGAGCGCTTCCTGGCCGAGCGCTATCCGGGGGCGCGGCTCGCCCGGATGGATCTCGATACCACGAGCACCAAGTGGTCGCACCAGCGGATCCTCGCGTCGGTCGAGGCGGGCGAGGTCGACCTGCTCCTGGGCACGCAGATGATCGCCAAGGGACTCGATTTCCCCAACGTGACGCTGGTCGGCGTGGTGGACGCCGACACCGGGCTCTACCTGCCCGACTTCCGCTCGGCCGAGCGAACGTTTCAACTGCTGGCGCAGGTGGCGGGGCGGGCGGGCCGCGGGCCGCGGGGCGGGCGGGTGCTGGTTCAGACGCGGCACCCCGCGCATCACGCCCTCGTCCGCGCCGCCGCCCACGACACCGAAGGCTTCGTGCGCGAGGAGCGCGCGCTCCGCGAGTCGCCGCCGTACCCACCCGAGATTGCGCTGGTGAACCTGCTGGTGTCAGGAGCCGACGAGCGGGAAGTCGGACGCCACGCGGCCGAGCTGGCGGACTGGTGCGGGGCGCTGCTGGCCAGGTACGAGCTGCCGGTCACCCTGCTCGGCCCGGCGCCGTGCCCGCTCGCCAGGATCAAGGACCGCTGGCGCTGGCACCTGCTGCTGAAGGGCCGCTCCGAGGTCCTCGGCCGCGTCGTCCGCTACGCCGCGCAGCGGTTGTCACGGGCAGGGGATGTGCGGGTGGTGATCGATCGGGATCCGGTGTCGCTGCTTTGAGGGACGCAGATCGGGGTGCACGGCTGCGGCGGCGGTGAGGCGCGCTCTGGTCGCTGCAGTGCGCTCAGGCGTTCAAGATCCCGCAGGGACCTGGAGCGCGCACTGACGCTCCCGCCGCGTGCCTCACCGCCCGCCTGCGCCCGAGCATCGGAGCGGCGGCCAGCAGTGTCCATCCCCTCCCCCCGCCATGCGCCCCTTCTGTCTCTCCGAGCGGCACCGCCGGCCCCCGCCCCGATGCCCGCCCGCGAAGCCAGCCGCTACGATCCAGTCCGAGTCCGATACCCGATCTCCGCCCCCAGATACACCACCCGCCGAGGCGCCGGCTCGAACACCCGTCCGAATGTGCCGTTGATCGTCACCGATCCGATGTACCGCCGGTCCCACAGGTTGTTGATGCCGAGGAACGGCGCCACGTTCCAGTCGCCCACCTCACCCGACCAGCCCAGGCGCATGTTGGTCACGCCCGCGCCCCACGAATCCGCGAACAGGGTGTTGGCATCATCCGTGGCGACGGACGAGCTCAGCGTCTGGTCCACGTCGGCGTAGAAGTCGTAGGGCAGGGCGGTGCGCAGGCCCAGGCGCCAGAAGTGGTCGGGCACGCCGGGCAGCTTGTTGCCGTCGAGCAGGTTGCCGTTCTCGTCGGTGTAATCCGAGAAGCGGTAGTGCGCGTAGGTATAGGCCGCGCTCAGCGTCACCGCGTCGATCGGCGTCACCGAGAGCCCGACCTCCGCGCCGTCGTTGTGCGTCTTCCCCGCGTTCACGAAGAAGGCGCGGCCGCCGATCTCTTCCTGCTGCACGATGGCGTCGGTGATCCGTCCGAGGAACAGCGCCACCGAGTAGGTAACGCGCCGTGTCGGCTGGCCCCGGGCGCCGATCTCGTAGTTCACCGCCCGCTGCGGCTTGAGTGACGTGTTGAAGCCGCCCGTCCCGTTGGGCTGGTTGACCAGCTCGGTGGTGGTTGGCGTCTCGAACGAGGTCGATACGTTGACGTAGGGGACGAACTGGTCGCCGAAGGTCCAGCTCGCGCCCACGTGCCCGCTCAGGGCCGAGTTGGTGCGGTCGCCGCTGTTGTCGACGCCATCGGCCAGGAAGTGGTCCGCCACGTCGAACTTCACCCAGTCATAGCGCAGGCCGCCGTTCAGCAGCAGCTCCTCCCGGGGCGACCACTGCAACTGGGCGAACGGACCGAACTCGGTGATCCTTTCCCGCTGGTCCAGCAGCAGGCTGTCGGTCGGCACGCCGGCCACGGCTCGCTTGTTCACCCGGTTGTCCCGCATCCGCTGGATGTCGGCCCCGAAGCTGAGCCGCGGGGAGGCGGGCGTCGAGCCCAGGCGCCGGGTGCCGGAGGCTCGGGCCCCGCCCACCACCCGGCCGATGCTTACGAACGTGCCGATGGTGGGGCCGGCCGGCCCCAGCTCGCCCGGAGGCGGCGCCGCGAGCGGGTTCAGCAGATCCCGCAGCAGGCCGAAGACGGTCACGTTGTACTCATTGCCCGCGGCATCGAAGTGCTGGAGGCCGAGCGAGAGCTGCTGCTGGTTGACGTCCTTGTCGGCCTCGCGGCGAATGTTGTTGGCCGCGGCCGAGTCGGCGTTGGCCCGGTACTCCGTGAGCGTGAGCGCGCCCGGGTTCTGCGCCTGCGGGTTGTCCGCCGCGCTGAAACGGAGCGTGCCGATCGTGGTGCCCGAGAAGACATAGTCGACGCCCGCGTTGAGCTGCCGGATGTCGGCGGCGCTGTGCTGCCGGAAGCCGTCGGCCTTGAAGCGGCTGAGGGAGAGGGTGCCGCTCGCGTCGCCCAGCCGTCCCGAGCTCCAGCTCTGCACCTTGTAGAAGCCGTCCCCGTTCCGCTCCCCGCCGCCGGCCTGCACGCGCACCCGCTGGGCAAACGGCGCCTGCGCCGCGGGCTCCGTCTGGAGCGCCACCACCCCGCCCGCCGCGTTCCCGTAGAGCGACGAGCTGGACCCGCGCAGCACCTCGGCCCGGCCGATATCCCCGAAGTCCACGTTGGTGAGCTGGCTCTGGCCGTCGGGCAGCGTCTGGGGGATCCCGTCGAGCAGGATCTTGACCCCGCGGACGCCGAAGTTGGCCCGCGAGCCGAATCCGCGGATCGAGATCCGCTGGTCGAGCGAGAAGTTGTAGCGGTTGGAGACCACGACTCCGGGAATGTTGTTGAGCGCTTCGTCCAGGCCGATGGTCTGCTGCCCCCGCTGGATATCGGTCCGGTCGAGCACGCCCACCGCGTACGGCACCCGGGCCAGCGGCTCCGACGTGCGGGTGACCGACACTTCGATCTCGGGAAGCGTCGTGACGCGGGTCGTGTCCCGGCCCGTGGTATCGGGCCGGGCAGGTACCTGCGCGGCGGCGGTGGCGGCCAGCAGGTGAGCGGCGAGCACTGCGAACAGGGGGGTGCGCATGACTTCTCCTCTCGGGTCACCAACCATCAGCACTTGTCCGCGTCCGGAGCCCGCCGGCGCACCCGAATCTCACCGCGAAGGCGGCAGCCGAAGAAGTAGCGGACTGGCGGCGGGTGACATCACCCAACGGGGCACTGCGTACGCGTGGAACCTTCCAGCAGAAGCAGGGCCCGTGCCAGCGTGAGGTCCGCCGCGCCGGTGGGTATAACTCCTTGCGAGGGTGTGCGTTGTTGTGCTCATCCTAGTCCCGCTCGCCCGGATCGTCTGCCCGGATACTAACCCCGATCGGGTGTTCTCACCCACTTCGGGGGAGGCTCCGCGGCTTGTATCCCCTGCCGCGGGCCTCTAGCTTCCTCCGCCGTATGCCAGACTCCCCCTCGACAATGCCCGATTTTTCGCTGCCCCCGTTCGCGGGCGCGCCCGACGCGCGCTTCGCGCCGCTTCCCGCCGATGGGGTTCTTCCGGAGGGATTCTTCTCCACGTCCAACCTCCCGACGTACGTCCGCGTCGAGGGAAGGTGGATGGCGCCAAGCCGGCCCCGGATGGATTGCGTCCTCGTTCGGCGCGACGGCACGCTCGAGGCGATCGAGCCCAGGCGGCTCCGCCGTGGCGAGCTGATCGCGATGGGCGAGGCGGAGGACGGCACGGAGGGGATCGTGGTCTACGCCCGGGGATTCCTCGGCGGGGGCCACGGCGCCAATGAGTTCCGCTTCATGTCCACCGAGGTGAGCCGCGAGCGCCCGGTGAACTATGAGGAGCTCGCCGCGCGGGTCGGAGAGGAGAAGCGGCGGGGCGGGTACCTCGTCTGGGTCGTCGGACCCGCCCTGGTGCACTCCAGGGCGCGCGCGGACTTCGAATGGTTCATCCGGAATGGATACGTGCAGGCGGTGCTCGCCGGGAACGCCGTCGCGGTGCATGACATCGAGGCGGCCATCTTCGGCACGACGCTCGGCATGACCAACACCGGGCATCCCACGCAGGGCGGCCACGGCCTCCACATGCGCGCGATCAATCGGGTGCGCGCCGCGGGCTCGATCCCGCGGGCGGTCGAGACCGGCCTGCTCCAGAGCGGCATCATGCACGCGCTGGTGACGAACGACATCCCCTACGTGCTCGCCGGCTCCATCCGGGACGACGGTCCGCTCCCGGGCGTCTATACCGACACGCTCGACGCGCAGGATGCGATGCGGGAGCACACCGTCAAGGCCACCGGCGCGGTCTTCGTGGCCACCGCGCTTCACGCCATCGCGGTGGGCAACATGCTCCCCGCGTTCTACCTGGATCACGGCGAGCCGGCGCCGCTGATGACGATCTGCGTGGATCAGACCGAGTTCGTGGTGAACAAGCTCAAGGACCGCGGCACCCATCAGGCCTACGGGGTGGTGACCAACGCCCAGGACTTCATGCACGTCCTCCGGTTCTACATCGAGCGCTGGGAGGAGGGCGGCGCGTGAGCGGCGGCGGCTGGAGCCGGCTGGCACAGGCGGTCGCGGAGCGGATGCCGGCGGTCGAGGTGGACGGCGTGTGGGTCTTCAGCACGCTGCGCCACGAGGGACGTGAGTGGGGAACGGCGGTGCTCTCCCGTCTGGACGGCGATCGCCGGCGGATCTACACCGCCCGGTACGTGCTTGCGGTCAAGGGGAAAGAGCGCGGCAAGTTCGAGAGCTGGGTCGAGGAAGTCGGCAGCGGCCCGGTCGAGGCGCTGACCCAGCTCCTGCAGGACGCGCAGCGCCGGATCGATGACGACCAGCCGCCCGTCCCGGTGCCGCCCGAGGACTGGTTCGCCGCCGCGGCCGATGCCCAGCCTCGCTAACGGCGAGGGCGCCGCCCTCCTCGAGCGCTTCCGCCGGTACCTTCGCGATCACCGCCAGCCCGTCACCCGTCAGCGCGATCTCGTGGCCCGGACCGTCTTCCTGTCGGACGACCATCCATCGGTCGAGGGAATCCGCCGCGCGCTGAAGGAGCGCGGCGAGCGCGTGGGGACGGCGACGGTGTACCGCACGCTGGAGGTGCTGGTCGAGAGCGGGCTGGTGCGCGAACACGATTTCGGCGAGGGGTTCAAGCGGTACGAGCCGATGCCGGGCCAGGCGCACCACGAGCACCTCATCTGCGAGCGCTGCGGGCGCGTCGTGGAGTTTCAGAACGAGCCGCTCGAGCGCATGCTCCCCATCATCGCCGACGAGCACCGGTTCCAGCACCTGCGGCACCGGATCGAGATCTACGGGATCTGTCGCGACTGCCGCCAGCGGGAGCTCGGGGGGCT
The DNA here is from genome assembly GCA_036262935.1 of Gemmatimonadales bacterium. Lineage (GTDB taxonomy): Bacteria > Gemmatimonadota > Gemmatimonadetes > Gemmatimonadales > GWC2-71-9 > CAVVWJ01. The sequence goes on from DATAHW010000065.1 coordinate 22,104, forward strand.
GTGAGCGAGCCCGCCACCCTCGGCCTCTTCGTCGCCTTTGCCGCGGGGCTCCTGAGCTTCCTTTCTCCCTGCGTGCTGCCGCTGGTGCCCTCCTACATCGGCTTCCTCACCGGCATGTCGCTGCCCGAGATGAGCGGGCGCCGTCGCGTGGCGCTGGGTCACGCGCTCCTCTTCGTCCTCGGCTTCTCGCTGGTCTTCATCCTGCTCGGCGCGAGCGCCACCGCGCTGGGACGTGCGCTCAACTATTACCAGATCTGGCTGCAGCGGATCGGGGGCGTGCTCATCATCGGGTTCGGGCTGGTCTGCCTGGGCGTGATCCGGGTGGGCGCGCTCACCCGGGAGCGCCGGGTGCAGGTGGAACAGAAGCCGGTGGGCTACCTCGGCTCGGCGCTGGTCGGGATGGCGTTCGCCGCAGGCTGGACGCCCTGCATCGGCCCCGTGCTCGGGGGCATCCTGGGACTCGCGGCCACCTCGCACGACGTGAGCCGCGGGATGCTGCTGCTCGCCGTGTACTCCGCCGGGCTCGCCGTCCCGTTCCTGATCGCGGCGGTGGCGCTGGAGTCGTTCCTCTCCTGGTTCCAGCGCTTCCGCCAGTTCCTGCCCTGGGTCATGCGGGTGAGCGGGGTGCTGCTCATCTTCGTGGGCGTGCTGATGGTGACGGGCGAGTTCACCCGGCTGGCGGGATGGCTGCAGCAGTTCACGCCTGGCTTTATTCGGGAGCAGATCTAGGCTCGGGCGAGGTGTCGATTCACCACAGAGGCACAGAGGGCACGGAGGTGCACGGAGACAACAACACTTATTTGTTTTTCTCTGTGCCCTCTGTGCCTCTGTGGTGAATCGACACCTGACGAGTCATGGCGCCGGCGTCGCCAGCCCCTCCTCCTCCAGCTCCTCCTCCAACTGCTGGCGCCGGAGCAGCTCCCAGTAGCGCCCGCCCCGCGCGATCAGCTCGGCGTGCGTCCCCTCCTCGACCACCCGGCCATCGTCCAGCACCAGGATCCAGTCCGCCTCCCGCACGGCCGCGAGCCGGTGGGAAACGATGATGCTCGTGTGCCCCGCCAGGGCCCCACGGAGCGCCCGCAGAATCTTCGCCTCGGTCTGCGCGTCCACGGCGCTCAGCGCATCATCGAGCACGAACACCGGCGGGTCCTGCGCCAGCGCGCGCGCGATGGCGCTCCGCTGCTTCTGACCGCCGGAGAGGTTGATGCCCCGCTCGCCCAGCATGGTGTCGTAGCCGGCCGGGAGGGCCGGCAACGCCTCGGTGAGCTGCGCCACCTCCGAGACCCGCTCGAGCCGGCCGTCGTCCGGCGCGCCCAGGAGGACGTTCTCCCGCAGGGTCTGACTGAAGAGGAACGTCTCCTGGGGCACGAACCCGATCGCCTCGCGCAGCTCCGCCAGCGTCAACCGGCGGATGTCCACGCCATCGAGCAGCACGGCCCCGCGGTCGGGATCGTACGTGCGCACCAGCAGGTCCACCAGCGTCGACTTCCCCGAGCCCGTCGCGCCGACCACCGCAAGCGAGCGCCCGGGCTCGACCCGGAAGGAGATGTCCCGAAGCACCGCGCCCCGCTCGCGCGCGCCCGGGTAGCTGAACCAGACGCCGCGGAATTCCACGGCGCGTCCGCCGCGCGCGGGCGGCAGCGGCACCGGGGACGTGGGGTCGGTGATCACCGGCCGCTCGCGGAAGAGCTGATTGATCCGCCCCATGGACGCCGCGCCCCGCTGCACCAGGTTCACGGCCCAGCCCAGCGCGATCATCGGCCAGACCAGCATGCCGAGGTACACGCCGAACGCGACAAACTCGCCGACGGTCATGGTGCCGCCGATCATGAGACGGCCGCCCGCGTACAGCACGGTCAAGGCGCTGAGGCCGCCCAGGAAGGTGAGCAGGGGGAAGAAGAGTCCCTGCACCCGCGCGAGACTCAGATTGCGGCCCAGGTAGTCGTCGCTCAGGCGCTGGAACCGCTCCGTCTCCGCCCGCTCCTGCCGGTAGGCGCGCACCACCCGCACCCCGGAGAGGTTTTCGTGGGCGTGGGTGGTCAGGTCGCTGAACTGCTCCTGGATGGCCTGGCTCCGCCGGTGGATGCGCTGACCCAGCGAGACCATGACCACCGGCAGCCCGAGCAGGGGAACGAACGCAATGACCGTGAGCCGCGGGCTGATCGCCACCATCGCGGGTGCAATTAGCAGCGCACGTATGGTAGTATCAACGAGATACATCATGGCCGGCCCGGCCACCATCCGGACGGCCAGGAGGTCGTTGGTCGTGCGGGCCATCACATCGCCGGTGGGGAACCGGTCGTAGAATTCGGCCGACATCCGTTGCAAATGCCGGTAGAGATGGTCCCGGAGGTCGGTCTCGACCCGACGGCTGCCGCTGTTGAGCAGTTGCCGCATGCCGTACCGGGCGACACCCCCCGCGGCCGCCGTGGCGAGCAGCAGCCCCACCGCGGTCCGGACGGCGGGAAACCCCGCCCCGTCGCGCAGGGCATCGATGCCGTGCTGGATGAATCTGGGGCCGAGGGTAGTGAAGAAGTTGGAGACGATCACCAGCGCCATGCCGATCGCGTAGTCGCGACGGTAGGGCCTGAGATAGGGCAGGAGGGGCCGCAACTCGTTCATGACCGGTGGAATGTCACCGCGTCGCGGAACCCCGGCAAGTCACATCACGAGGAGGAGACGATGTCGAGAACGATGCTCGCTGCGCTCACATTGCTGGCCGCCGCCGCATGCGGCCGGGGCGACCGTCGGGATGTCGCGTCCGCCGACAGCCTGAACCGTGACCTGCAGCTCGCGCCGGTGGACACCACGGCGACGCTCAACGACCGCCCCGGCGCCGATACGGCCGCCATGACCCCGGCCCCGGCC
>DATAHW010000066.1:0-15782 GCA_036262935.1 Gemmatimonadales bacterium
ATAAGCGGCGGAGGTCGTGAAGTTCCGCAGCCACGCCGCCGCGAAGAGTCGGGTGCCCGCCCAGTCTCCCTCGTGGAGCATCAGGTATCCCAGCCGCGCGAAGTCCCGGGCGCTCGCCAGCCCGTTCCCCGCCGTCGCCCAGACGAAGTCGCCCATCCCGGCCGGCCGCTTGTATGCCATCCGCCCGACCCCGATCGGGTCGAGCAGCCCCTTGCGGAGATATGCGCTCGGCTCGAGCCCGGTCACGTTCCGGAACACGAGGCTGAAGTGATTGAAGGCGACGCTCGAGTAGGGCCGTCCCCTGGTGTAGGTGGAGCTGTCGCCCGGGGTGAAGTAGAGGGGTGCGGAGACCGGGTAGTCGGGGTCCTTCCCCACGGTGAACGGCGCGAAGTTCCAGGCGCTTTCCGTCTGCACGGACCCCGAGGCGATCTGATCCTCGGCCTCCGGAATGATCCCTGACACGTGGCGGAACACCTGGTCGATCGTGATGTCTGCCTTGCGCGGATCGGTGAGCGGGAAGCCCTCGGGAAGCCATCGCTGGTCATAGAGCCTGCTGCCCAGCCCGAAGGCGACGCCGGGATAATCCTGCACCATGCGGCCGAGGAGCATGATGGTGATCGTCTTGCCGTTCGAGGCCAGGTAGTAGACAGCCGTCGCCGCGCTCGGCTGGTTGTAGTACTCGCCCACGACCCATCCGTTCTTGATGACGAGGGCGGCCTTGTTGGTGAAGTCGTAGCCGCTCACGCCGGTCTTGTACGTCTCGTACGGCAGGGCCATCAGGTACGAGCCCAGCCCGGCCAGCTTGCCGGCGTCCATCCCGAGGCTCAGGATCTGAGCGGAATCACGGGTCGTGCGCCATCCACCGGCGGCCTCGGAAGGCGGGAAGTAGCTGGAGAGTGCGGCCGTTGCCAGGGCCGGCGCGGCGGGCGGCTCGTCGGCGCCGAAGGGTGTGCCCGGGCCGCAGGCCGAGATGGCCGGCAGGACGATGGCGGCGAGCGGTACGGCACACCGGGCGAGCGGCCGCACGAAGGCCTCTCTGGTTCGGAGCGCGTGGGGCATGGATTCGCGGGGACGGCCCCAGCGTATCCCCTGAATTGCAGGTCGTCAAGAGCGCCGCTCAGCGGCACGTCGGTTCCGGTCCCAGGCTCTCGTCCCGGGCCAGCTTTGCGACGTCGAGGTACTGCACCCTCGCGGGCTCCGTGGGTGCCAGAGTGATGGAGACGCGCAGGTCGGCCTCGCCGCAGCGCATGCGCCAGCTCCCACGCAGCGCGTTCTCGACCTCGAACGGCCCTTCGTTGCGGCAGTTGTCCCCCGCCTCGCGGCGGAGCTGCTCGATGGCGGCGCGCCGCCGATCCTTCGATTGGTCCAGGTACAGGTTCATCGCCGCGATGCTGTCCGCCAGGGCATCATCCCACCGGGTCACCAGCCGCGTCACCTGCTCCCGGCGCTGCACCAGCACGGGTGCGGGCCGCGCCGCGCGGGGAATCAGTCCACCGGTGCCGGAGAGGAGCCCGAGCGCTTCGCCGGTGACGGCACTCCAGCCCGTATAGGTGAGGTTCCCCAGCGCGACGATCCCCACCCCGTAGTCCGGGAGCCAGCGCATGATCGAGCCGAAGCCGGGAAGGCCGCCGCTGTGCGACACCAGCCAGGGGAAGAGACAGGTCTCCCGAAACCCGAGCCCGTAGCCGTATCCGCCGACGTTCAGCACCACCTTGCCGGTCGAGTCCTTTCGGACAGTCGCGCCGACGTAGCGGGCCATCTGCTGCATCTCGCGCCGGGAGGCGCGGCGGAGCGGACCGCGGTCGCTGCCGTCGCGCGGCGGCCAGGCGTCGAGCATGAAGCCCACCCAGCGCGCCAGGTCGTTGACGGAGGTGAGCATCCCGCCCATCGGACCGAATGCGCCATCGGGAAGCTGCTTCTCCTCCAGCCACGCGTCGTCCTGCCAGCGATACCCGTGCGCCAGATGCGCGGGCGGCACCGCCGAGGATTCGAGGGTGGTCGCCTTCATGCCGAGCGGCCCGAGCACGTGCTCGGCGACGTAGCGCGAATAGGGCTGCCCCGATACCCTGGCCACGATGCGGCCGAGGATCGCGAACCCGTAGTTGGAGTACTCGTAGTTCGTGCCGGGCGCGGTGGAGAACGGGATGCCGCCGCGCAGCATGCGCGCCATCTGCTCGTCGGTCACGGCGAGCTGCTGGTCACCCCACGGGTTGTCTTCCGGAAAGCCGGCGGAGTGCGACAGCAGGTGGCGGATGGTAATCCGGGGTGAATCGGTCGTGGGGTAGTGCAGGCTCGCGAGCTCCGGCACGTAGCGCTCCACGGGGTCGTCGAGGGAGAGGCGTCCCGCGTCGCGGAGCTGGAGAATGGCGACCGCGGTGAAGCTCTTGGTCATCGAGGCGATGCGAAACACCGTAGCGGTGTCGACCGGGGCGCGGGACGCCAGCTCGCGGAGCCCCGCGGTGCCGACGTGCGCGAGCCGCCCGTCCACGACGATCCCGTAGGCGATTCCCGGGACGTGCGATCGCTCGGCGAAGTCGCGCATGAGGCTGTCGATCGCCGGGTAGGCGCCGGCGAGCCTGGCGGGCCGCTGGGGGTCGGTGAAGTCGGGCGGAGCGGCGGCGCGGGGGGAGCGAGGTGCCTGGGCTCCGGCCACGGCCGGGGTCAGCACGAGGACGACGAGAGCGAGGAGCCTGGTGCGCGGGAGCATCTGGGCCTCTGTTCGCTGGGTGAGCAGGGCGTTCGGCTTCGCAATCAGGTATATACCGGTACCCTCACATCCGGAACCATGCGCATCCTTCGCCGAGTTCTCGCGGCCGTGCTGCTCGTCTGCGCCGCCGCGTTCGCCGCCTTCCGGCTCGCGGACCCCGAGCACCGCGCGCTCGACGATACCGCGCGCGCCGAGGTGTCCGGGCGCTACGTCCGCCTGGCCGACGGCGTCACCCACTACGAGACGGCCGGACCGGACACCGGCCGAGTCGTGGTCCTGGCCGCCGGCTTTTCGGTGCCCGCCTACATCTGGGACTCGCTCTACCAGCGGCTGGCGGACTCCGGCTTCCGCGTGGTTCGCTACGACTACTACGGACGCGGCTGGTCCGACCGGCCACGCGCGACCTACGATCAGGATCTGTTCGTGCGACAGCTCGCCGGCCTGCTCGACTCGCTCCGGATCGGGGGTCCGGTGGATCTCGCGGGGCTCTCGTTCGGGGGCACGGTCGCGACGAGCTTCGCAGACCGCCATCCCGAGCGCGTCCGGTCGCTCGTCTACGTGGATCCGGTCTTCAACACCGGGCGACCCCTGCGGTCGGAGGAGCGCTCGGCCCTCGCCTGGACCATCCACATGGTGTTCCGGGGCGGCAGTGAGGCGATGGCGGACGGCCAGCTCGATGACTTCCTCCATCCGGAGCGGCACCCCGAGTGGGTCGGGCGGTACCGCGCGCAGCAGCGGTTCACGGGCACCCGCGAGGCGCTCCGGCGCACCCGGGCGGCAATCGCCGCGGCGCCGCATCAGGGCGAGCTGCTCCGGAAGCTCGGCGCGGCGCCGCGGCCGGTGTTGATCGTCTGGGGTCGGCAGGACCGGACGGCGCCGTTCAAGGAGAGCGGGGCACTGCTGGCGGCGATGCCGCGTGCCACGTTCGTGCCGGTCGACTCGGCCGGACACCTGCCGCATCTGGAGCAGCCGGCGATGGTGGCGGGGGCGGTGGTGCGGTTTCTGAGGCAGCCGCGGCTGGCGGCAGCCAGGTGATGCCGTTCACTCCTCGAGAACGACCTTTGGATTCCAGGCGACTTCCCACAGGTGATCATCCGGGTCCTGGAAGTAGCCGGCGTACCCGCCCCAGAACGTATCGCCCGCGGGTTTGGTGATCTTCCCGCCCGCGCGCTTCGCCTGTTCCATGACCGCGTCCACCTCTCCCCTGCTCGCCACGTTGTAGCCGATGGTGAACTCGGTGGCGCTGTGGCCGGTCGTGGGGACATTGGTGTCGTGGGCGATGCTCTCGCGCGGCCAGATCGCGAGCGTGAGCCCCGCCTGCAGCTCGAAGAAGGCGACCGCCCCGTGCTCGAACTCCCGGCCGACGATTCCTCTGGTCGGCAGGCCGAGACCGTCGCGATAGAACGCGAGCGACCGCTCCAGGTCGTCCACGCCCAGCGTGAGGAAGGTGATCCGCGGCTTCATGCGGTACCCTCCCGTCGGGCTCCGCCGAACAGTCGCGCCAGGAGCCCCGGCTTCCGCTCCGGCGGCGTGAGGGCCCAGACGCGCTCCCGGCCCGCACGCTCGATGATGGTCCTGGGGCCGAAGCGCCCCCAATTGAATCCGTCTCCCAGCCCCGCCTTCCGCAGATCGACGACCAGTGCGTCGTCCGCGAGGCTGGCGGCGAACTCGCGAAGCACGGGATCGGGCGACGCTCGAAGGCCGGCGGCAGGCTCCAACCCTGGGTTTTCCCGCCAGATCCGGTGCACGCCCTCCTCGTGGACCATGTCCACGGGACTGCGCGCGCCGGCCTGCCACATCGCAACGGTATCCCGGAGGAATTCTTCGACGCTCGCTGCCTGGTAGGCGCTGACCGGCGGGTCGTGGCAGGCGTAGAAGACCGGGCCCCGGAGGGTCGTGTCCGGCAGGAGGTCCAGCACCCAGTAATTACCGAACCTGTCATGCGCGATCGAGTAGACGTTCGGGAACGCCTCGTCCAGCCCGAACCCCTCGAGGTCGAGCAGTGAGAACGCCTCGAGCGGACCGTTGGCGAGTCCCTTGCTTACCCGCAGGGCCTCGCGGACATCGTCCGGCAGGGGAGAGGGAAGAGCGGACTCAACCCGCCGCAGCTCGGCCTCGGTGGCGGGGGGCTGCAGCTCCAGGACATGCTGCGTTCCATCCTGGTCCGTAAGCCGCAGGCCGGCCAGCTCCCGTAGCGTGGTGGCGAGCATCGACGATCCGCCCCGATCAGACCACCGGACCCGGCAGAGCTTCGCCCTGCTGGCGCAGCCACCAGGTAGCGCGGAACCCCTGCGCGAGGAAGTAGCCCACGGCGATGGCGAGCAGGATCAGCACCGGCTGCCCCTGCTTCCAGCCGGCCTGTCCCAGTACGACGACGAGATAGAGCAGCAGCGCGCCCGCCGCCACCCAGCTTCGCTGCACCATCCCGTGCCCCAGCCCGACCACGATCACGCCGCCCATGAGGAGCGTGAGGGAGACCGAGAACACGCCGCCCAGCATCATGACTGCGGCACTGCCGATCGCGACATACCAGGCGCGCTCCAGGTGGACGCGGGCGGTGGCCTCGGTGATGGGGCCCCTCGGAAAGAGTTCCACGGTGCCTCGCTCGGGATGAGCGGGTGGATGTCGACTCAGGGATGGCTGGAAGATGCGGGGCGGGCAGCCGGACCGCTACTCCGGTGCGACGATGGGCGCGGCCTCTGCGCTCCCGCCGGAACGCAGCAACATCCAGCCTCCGACGACGGCGACGCCGTAGAGCACGACGCCCGCCAGGTAGACCAGCCTCCCCAGCATGATGTCGTGCTCCAGCCAGCCCGCGCTGCCGAGCAGCATCGCCCAGTCGTGCTCCCCGCCTCCGACCAGCGGCAGCTCCTGCGCCCGCGCGTCCTGGACGTAGACGGAAATGTTCCAGCAGTTCTGCCCCAGCCACCAAAGCGGCACGGTGGCACCGTGGCGGTCCCCCTGTTTCCAGAGCGCCACCGCGAATGCGGCCGGCACCAGCAGTTGCAGCAGCGTTCCCCCGAGCACCGTGAGGGTCTCGCCGCCGAAGCCGAAGACGAGATGCCCGGTCTCGTGGATGGCGAGATCGAGGCTGTCGAGCCAGCGGTAGGTGCCGCGGGTGGTCATGCAACGCCAGCCGTAGAGCGCCAGCACCAGCGTCAGCGCGCCGCGCCACCGGCGCTCTCCGGGGCCGTACAGGGGGTCGGTCAGATGCGGACGAGCGCGATGCCCGACGCTGGATCGTACTGCCGCCGCAGGTGCGCCGGCTCCTCCGTCACCATCACCTCCAGGGTGGGTCGCACCATGGCGCGGAGGAGGTGGCCACCGTGCGCCGTCCCATCCGACTTCCCCACGACCATGTGCGCGTGTACCTGCGGCCCGCCGTCCGGCGCGAGGGTGATGTCACCCACGAGCGAGAGCACCTCGACCTGTTCGGCGATGGGTATCGGCCGGTATTCCCTGGTGTCCCAGTCGAAGTAGCCGAGCATCACCTCGCTGCAGGCCCCGATGGCGGTGAGGCGGCTGCCGGCGAGCCGCTGCTCGCGCGCAAACGTCTGGAGGCCGGCCATCACTTCATCGCCGGTGTCGAAGATGGCAACGAACGTCCGCTGCCCCATCGAGTCGGCCAGGAGTCGATATCGCATTCGTCCGTCCTAGCGGCCCGGCCCACGCGCATGCGCGCGCCGCGCCGTCTCCTCGTCGAGCCGCGTTCTGAGCGCGGCCAGGACGGGGTCGGCCCCGGTAAAGCGCTGGCCGTAGCCGAGGTTGAATGCGTAGTCGAAGTCGGCCGGATTCCTGCCCTGGGTGTGCTGGAGGATCGTCTCCAGCTTGTCCAGCCCCTTGGCGAGCTTCGCTTCGGGTGACACCGCCGCTTCGTACTCGTCCCACAGCTCGAGAATCTCCTGGCGCGATGCTGCCGGCAGAGGTGCCGTCAGCTCGACCAGGTCGGCCCGCTCCTGCCGGGCCTTGCCAGCGCCGGCCTGCTGCACCGGCGCCGGGACGTCGCCATGAATCGCTTCCCCCAGGTCATGAATGAGGCACATCCGGAGCAGCCGCGCGAGCTCGATGCCGGGATCGTTCCCGTAGAGGAGCATCGCCATCAGGCAGAGCCGCCACGTGTGCTCCGCCACGCTCTCCCGCTCCCCGGTGGAGGTCCACCCGTTCCGGGTGACCGTCTTCAGCCTCTCCGCCGCGCGGAGAAACGTCAGGATGCCGTCGAGCTCGTCCGTCCGCATGATCTCCCCCTGGCCGCCGATGCGCGGAAGTGTGCACCGCGGCCCCGTGGCGGTAAAGGGCGCCGCTCAGCCGAACACGCCGAACAGCCGCGAGGCGAGCACCGTTCCTCCGATCAGAATGGCCGCGCCGACGCTCAGCATCGCGACGAGAGTCAGCGTGAGCGGCGCGTGGCCGGTCAGCGCCAGGATGCCGAGCACCACGGCGCCGATCCCGACGAGCGCCTCCCAGCCGCTCGCGGCGTAGACGCTGTCGCCCTCGCCGCGGAGCCACCGGGCCGAGCGGGCCAGGCGTGCCATGCCGCCGCCCGCGGCCACCAGCGCGGCGCCGAGCACGATGGCGGTAACGCCGAGCAGCATGAGCGGGTCTATCCGCAGGAGCGCCAGGATGCCGAGCACGATGGCGGCGACGCCGGCGATGGCCTGCAGGCCGAGGGCGCCGGCGATCTCCTGCCGGCCGCGCGACGCGGCCGCGGCCGGCACCAGACGCGAGTAGCGGCGGGCCAGCGCCGCCCCGCCGAGCAGCAGGGCGACGCCAAGGGCGATGGCCGCGATCGCGTTGAAGGTGAGCGGGAGCAACCCGAGCAGTCCGAGAATCGCCAGCACGACGGCGGCCGCGCCCCCGACCGCCTCGGCGACGGAGCCGGCCTCCGCCTCCACGACGGTGTTGTCCTGTGCCCGCGGAGTCTGCATCTCACGGGCGTACGGGATACCTCGATCGATCTCTACCATACGAACCTCCATGGTGACGGCGACCCGGTGGGTCGCCGGGGGACGCGCCCGCCGGGGCGCAGTGCCGGCCGCCGCCATTGCCACCCGCGGTGCAGCGAACCCGGCGCCCTCCGGCCGAAACCGGGGGACGAGCCAAGGGCTTGAGACTGCCGGGGAGGGGTGCGGCCCGGGAACCCGGGGCGCTGGGCGCAAGCAGCGACGACAAGCGGATACTTCGACGACGGGCGCGGCAACGACACTGCTACAAACGACCTTTCAGGGCAGATGCCCTGTCCGGAAAAAAGCATGGGGACCCATACAATTCAAGGGGCGTGTTGCCGCGGGCCGGTGCCGCCCGCCCGCCGCCTAGGCGAGCGGGCCGGTCCCGGTGATATGGACCAGCGTCGCCTCGGGCGTGCGGCTGTCGAAGTGGGTCTCGCTGACCCGCGCCATGCCCTTCTGCCCCGAGTCGAACGTGAGCGCGAGCCGCTCGTTCGGCAGGATCCCGTCGGCGCTGCGTGACAGGAACTCGCCGCTCCACGTCTGCCGGCCCGGGCTCGAATCGGTGATGGTGACCTGCACCTCAACGTGATCGAGGCTCTTCCGGTTGGTACGCTGGATGAGTGCCATGTAGGCGGCCATGCGGGACCTTCTTTCTTGCCGGCGAGAAATGCCGCGCGGAGGGCGCGGGAGCAACTATCCTCTGTAATGTAGCTCAAGGGCGCCGCGACCGTCGATGCGCGGTGAGCGCTGTCACGGCCGGAGCGGGCCCTCGGGGCTCAACATCGGAAGCTTGCGTCAACCAGGAGGAACAATGGCGTACGATCTCGAAGCAGGCGTCGGGCCCGATCTCCCGGTGGGCGACCGGTACTATGGCCCGCGCGAATGGGCCGGCCAGGGCGGCGGCCGCGAGGGCGACTTCGAACGCGGGTACCTGCGCGGCTCGTTCGAAGGCAGCCGGAGCCGGTACACCAGCGAAGGCTACCGCGGCACCAACATCGACAGGGAGGTCGGAGCGGAATCGTTCTGGCCGCGAGGCACCGAGCGGCTGTACGGCTTTGCTCCCGGGTATCTCGCCCCCGGGCCGGAGTTCAATCCGCGCTACCGGGGGAAGGGCCCGAAGAGCTACAAACGCTCGCGTGAGCGGATCCTCGACGACGCCGCAGAGGCGCTGACCCGCGAGCCGGAGCTGGATGCGGGAGACATCAGCATCGAGGTGAACGACGATCGCGACGTGATCCTGGGCGGCGAGGTGGGCCACAAGGCGGACAAGCGGCTGGCCGAGGACCTGGTGGCGGATATCGTCGGCGTGCACGACGTGCACAACAACATCCGCGTGAGGCGGTGAGCCACCCGGGCCGGGCTCACGGCCCGTGAGGCAGGCGAGCGGGCATCGTCGCGAGCTCCCAGGCCGTCACGGCGATGGCCGTCGCCCCCTGCACCAGTTGCGCCGAATCGACCCGCTCGAAGGTGTCGTACTGGCTGTGGTGGGTGACCCTGAAGTAGTCGAGCGTGTCCTGCACGGCGAAGAACGCCGGAACGCCGGCGTCGTTGAAGGCCGCGTGATCGGAATCGTCGGAGCGCTCGAGCGGCAGTTCGACCACGCCGAGGTCGTTGAGCGGGGCGATCGCCGCGCCCATCAGCCGGCGGCAGTCTTCGCGTCCCTGCAGCGCAAAGCCGCGCACCTTCCCCGTCCCGAGATCCAGGACCAGCACCGCCTGGACCCGGGCCAGCTCGGCGCGGTGCGCCTCCACGTAGGCCTTGGAACCGAAGTGGCCCTGTTCCTCTCCGGAGAAGAGCACGACGCGGATGGTCCGGCGCGGCTCGAGCCCCGCGGCCGTGATGCCCCGGAGCGCTTCCATCACACCGGCGACGCCGGTGCCGTTGTCGGTCGCGCCGGTGCCCAGGTCCCAGGAGTCGAGGTGCGCGCCGAGGATCACCACTTCGTCCGATAAGTCCGTGCCGCGGAGCTCGGCGACGGTGTTGAAGGCCCGGACGGGGGCGCGCGAGGTGGTGCCGGGCAGGTCGAGCTCGAGGGTCACCCGTTCGCCGCGGTCGGCCGCGCGGCGTATCAGCATGTAGTCCTTCATCGCTACGAAGGCAAAGGGGATCTGCGGGGCCCAGGAGCCCAGCCGCCAGACCGGCCCACCCGTCATGCCCAGCCCTTCCTTCTTCCCGGCCGGCGCGAGGTACGCCAGCGCTCCCTCTTCCCGCATGGCCAGCGCCAACCGGTCGCGCAGCGCGTGGTACGCCACGCTGTCCGCACCGATCGGCGGCGTCTCCCCGAAGGTCACGATCCGTCCCTTGAACCGGCCGATGAAGCGCTCGAGCTCCGCCGTGGTGCGGCCGGTCACGACCAGCAGGTCACCCCGCACCGGACCAGGCGTCGGCCTGGACCATCCCAGCGCGGCGAGGGTCAACGTGCCGCCATTCTGCGTGAGCAGCCTCGCGCGAGCCGGCCCTCGCGTCCACGAGGGACCGAAGGCGTAGCCCTCGCGGTGGACGTTGACTGCCCCGCGGGCCGTGAGTGTGCTTTCCGCCCAGGCGTGCGCCCTGAGCAGCCGCTCGGAGCCGGTCAGGCGGGGGCCGATCACGTCGGCCAGATGCTCGACGTCGCTCACCGCGTGCTGGTGCGCGGCGATCTCGCGGATGATCCTTGCCGTCGCGGTGGTGTCCGAGGCGGCGACCGCCGTCGCGCCGGGCCGCGTGGCGGGCGGCGGAGCCTGCGCGACGAGGGCCGTGGCAGGCAGGAGTCCGCACAGCAGGGCGGGCAGAGCACGACGGATTCCAGACATGAGCGCCTCGGAAATTGAGGAGGACCGATCTCCGGGCAATTTATGGATGGCTCGTATCCCTCGCCTGCCGCCACAGCTTCCAGTACACCAGTCCGTTCACCCCGAGCACGAGCAGGCCCAGGATGACCTGGATCCGGCGGGTGAGGCCGGAGGGATACAGCGCGGCCGTGACGTAGTGCTCGATGAACCCGCCCGCGTACGTCTGACCGCCGGCCGCGCGCCGCCATGCCTTCTCGAGCGGGGTGAGGGGGCAGATGAAGCCGGCGAACTCGATCACGGCGCCCCAGAGAACGGCGGGCACATGGAGCCACGCCAGGCGGGGCCACCGGAGCACCAGAAGGCCGCCGGCCACGACGAAGAGCACGAACGCGCCGTGCAGCACGAGCAGGGCGTCAGCCAGGATGGCCAATCGGCGCCTGAGGAATGAGGCGAGTCGCTGCCACCAGGAATGAGTAACTGAGAAGGCCGGGCGGTGCCGGGCCACTCGTCAGCTCGCGAGCGGCACCAGGTACTGCAGCTTCCCGCTCGGGGCATTGGGGATCCGGTCCACGAACTCGAATTCGACCTGGAAGTCCGCGCCCAGGGCGGTCTCGACCGAATGCCTGAGCCGGTGGTGCTGGGCCGGGGACGGCGGCCAGCGGACGTCGAGCAGGAAGCGAAGCTGGCGGCCGGGCGCCTCCCGCACCTGGAATTTGCGGACCCACTCGTGCGCGTCCACCCGGCCGAGGAGACTGGTGATGTACGGGGTCGTGATGAGCGCACCGTCTCGCCGTTGAAAGGTATGCGCCGTCCTGCCCTGCACCCGCGTCAGCAGCCCCAGTCCGCGACCGCACTCGCAGGCACCCGGGATTCGCGCGGCCATGTCGCCCGTTCGATAGCGGATCAGGGGCATCGAGGTGAGGCCGAGGCTGGTGATCACCAGCTCGCCCATCTCCCCTGCCGGTGCCGGGCTGCCGTCCGCCGCCAGCACCTCGATCACGAAGCTGTCGTCGTTGGTGTGCAGCACGCCCCGCCGCACCGGGCAGGACCAGGCGACTACGCCGAACTCGTTGGTGACGAATACGTCCACCGCGGGCGCGCGAAACGCCCGCTCGGCGAGCTCGAGGCAGCGATCGGTCACCTCCATGGCCGTACAGAAGACCGCCCGCGGCGGCCGCACCTGCGCGCCCGTGGCAAGTACGTGATCGGCCAGCGCCTCGATGGCCCCCGCGTAGCCGGTCAGGATCGGCGGGTTCAGGGCCTGCACCCGCTCCAGCGCCTTGGCCGGCGGCACGTCCGAGGCGACGCGCTCGACCCGCGGCAGCATCCCCAGCCGGCGCAGGAGCGAGATCGGACCCGGCCGGTCCGGCTTGTCGAGGATGCCTACGTTGATCTGACCGTCCCGCGACCCGCAGCCGTACGCCTGGTAGACGCGCCACCAGCGGGCGGAGTAGTCGGCCTCCTCGACCGTGGAGCGGAAGAAGCGGCCGGGCGTCCCGGTCGAGCCGGACGTGGACACGCCGACGAGGCCCGCGCGATCCACCGTGAGGAATGCCTCGACGCCGTGCCGCGCGATCACCTGCCGGTCGAGCAGCGGCAGCCGCTCGAGGTCGCCGGGCTCGAACGTCTGCGGGTCCGCGATTCCGGCGTCCCGGAGCACCGCGCCGTAATAGGGCGTCCCCGCGGCGCGCGCGAGCACCTGGCGGAGGCGGACTCGCCGGCGCTCGGCCAGCTCGTCGGGACCGAGCCACTGCTCCTTCTCCAGCCGCCGCATCGAGGCGAGCAGGGTGCTGATCGTCGCGATCGGTTTGGCCGTGGCGATGAGCGGTACGGGCATGGGCGCCGGGCTCCGGGGTTGGGGTGGGCCCTTACGGGATGTTGTCCACCGGCAGCCCGCTCGGGACCACGGCGGGCACGACCGCGCTGAGGTCGCGCGCGGCGGGATCGGTAAGGGCCTTGAGGAACTCGGTGATGTCGTCCACCACTTCGGGCGTGAGCGTGAGGGTCCGGAGCCGCGAGTCCCGCGTGGCCAGGATGCCGGCCGTGGTCGGCTGCAGGGTGCCGCGCAGCAGCGGCTCGAGCTGGCCCGGGTCATAGGCCTGCAGCTTGGTGGTGGACTGGCTGTAGTGATCCACCCAGCTCCGCAGGCTCACGATGGCGCCGTCGTGACCGTAGGGCGGCGTGAGCTCCACGTTCCGAAGCGGCGCCGTCCGGAAGGCGTACTTCTGGCCAAGGTTCCCGGTCTGCCGCATCCGCCCGAAGTCGTCGTGCCCGTCGGGACCGTCGCCGAACCCGGGGCCCACCTGCGGCACCGCCACGTTGTGGAACTTTCCGTCGCTGAACAGCGGGCCGTTGTGGCACTGGGCGCACTTGCCGACGCCGAGGAACGCCTGCGCGCCGCGGAGCTGCGCGTCGGTCAGGGCGTCGTCGCTGCCGGCCAGGAAGCGGTCCCATGGGGAGTTGGTGAAGCCGAACACCGACGTGATCCAGCAGCCCATCGCGTTCCCCGCGTGGGCGAAGCTCATGTTGTCGAAGCTCTGCCCCGGGTACGCCGCCTCGAACAGCGTGCGGTACTCGGGAATCGCGCCCAGCCGGCGCATCAGGAAGCGCCAGATCTTCTGCGGCTGGTCGTCGGCGATCGCGGCCAGCTCGTTCCCGGCGTCGGCGCGCATCTCGTTCCGGGAGAGCACCGGAAACATCGGCAGCGCGGACACGGTGCCGCACTCGAGTACCGCCCGCTGCGAGGGCAGCAGGTTCGCGCCCGGCGAGCGGATGACGCCCTGCGGGTTCTTGAACACCCGGCCATCCCACGTGAGCGTGGACATCGCGTGGAGATTGAACAGCGGCGGCGCGTTCCGATGAATGAACTTGCCGTCGGGATGCACCCGCGCAGGGCCCAGCCCGGTCGCGCCCTGGCCGATGGCCACGCTGTGGCCGTCCGTGGTGGCGAGCTTGGCGAGATGGCAGGTCATGCAGGAGATGTCGCGGTTGCCGCTCAGCTCCTTGTCGAACGCCAGCGCCCGGCCGAGGACGTTGAGCTCGCGCCGGACAGGGGCCGGGCGCTGCAGCGGAGTAAGGCCGGCGGCGGCGGCAGACTGCCGGACCTCCGCCGCCAGTGCCGCGGTCTCGGCGGTCGCGGTCTGGATCTGTGGCGGGGGGGCGGGAGCCGTGGCCTCGTCGCTGCAGCCGCCGAGCCACAAGGTGGCGCCGATGCCGAGCGCGACCGTCAGATTTTTGCGCAACATGCGGATTGCCTCGCTCGGAACGTGCCCGGCCGCGGGGTTCGCCGACACACTTCGTGCATGTCGGGTTGTAGGTACTGCTCGCTGTCGTTCGGGAGATGGTTGCGGGGAGGCGGAAGTGCGACTCTCATGCCAGCGGCCGGCCGGCCCTGTGCTCTCAGCTATGGCAGTACGGACGGCCTCATGTGCATCGGATTGCAGCGGCCGGGGCGGACTCGGACGAGCTCGGGCATCGCGTGCAGCGCGCGACCGAAGTGGCCGAACGATGCGCGGACGGCGGCGGGTGACGCCGTCCGGGCGTAATCGTCACGTCGGGATGCTGGGCGCTCAGCCACCTACACGGTCGCGTTCACCACGGCGAGGACCTGCAGGTGCCGCTGCGCCAACGATTCGAGCAGCGTGGCCGGCTCACATGGGGCTCGCGATCGGAGCGGGGGTCGAGCGGCTCGTCGTCGTGCCGTCGCCGAGATAGCCTTCGGTGTTCTCGCCCCAGCAGTAGCCCCGGGCGTCGGTGGTCACCCCGCAGGTGTAATTGCCGAATCGGCCGTCGGCGGCCAGCACGGCATCGAAGTGGAGCGACCCGGCCACGGCCACAGGGCTCAGGCGCTCGACGACGAACGGCTCGCCTCCGGTGGCGTCGGTCCCGTCGCCCACCTGACCGTACCAGTTGTAGCCCCAGCAGTAGGCGCGCTTGTCGGTCGTGACCCCGCAGGTGTGCGCCGCGCCGGCGCTGACGCCGCTGAACGCCAACCCGCCCGCCACCGGCAACGGCCTCGAGTGGCGATCGGTGGTGCCGTCGCCCAGGCTCCCGTAGCGGTTCCACCCCCAGCAATACGCCTGGTGATCGGTGCCGACCCCGCAGGTGTGTGCGCCGCCGGCGCTGATCGTAGCGAAGGCGATACCACCCGACACCGCGACCGGCCTGAGGCGTGTCGTGCTGGTGCGGTCACCGATCTGCCCCGTCCGGTTGAGTCCCCAGCAATAGGCCTTCTTGGTGCTGGTCAAGCCGCACGTGTGGAACGCACCCGTGCTCACGTGGACGAACCCGATCCCGCCGGCCACCCTGACGGGCGCGCGACGCCCCGTCGTGGTGCCGTCACCGAGCTGGCCGTCCTCATTGGCACCCCAGCAAAAGGTGACACCGCTGAGCGCAATGGCGCAGGCGTGATCTTCCCCCACCCGCAACTGGCGATACCGACGAGCGCCTGCCAGGCGGACCGGCTCAAGGCTGTACTGGCTGTTGCTGCCATCCCCGAGTTGGCCGTCGGTGTTGGACCCCCAGCAGAAGATCTGATTGTCGATCGTCAAGCCGCAGGTGTGCTCGGCGCCCGCGCGCACGTCCAGAAACCGCAGGCTGGCGGCGGCAGCCACCGGCCTCGTGACCGCGGCGGCACCGGGGTTGCCGTCGCCCAGCTCGCCGGAGAAGTTCTGTCCCCAGCAGTAGGCGCGGTCGTCCGTGGTCACACCGCAGGCATGCCAGCTCCCCGCGCTCACCTGGCGGAACGCGAGCGCTCCGGTGGCCGCGGTGGCGAGGGCCGGCTCGGATGAAGGCGAGGTGGGCGACTGGGTGTCATCCTGACAGGCCGGGGCGGCGGCGAGCACCACCCCTGCGACCAGGGAAAGCTTCAAGAACCGACGGGGTGCGTGCATCGGGTGCCGCCTCGCGCTGGGGAATCCTGCGCACCGCCGAGCCGGGCCCGGCGACGCGGGACGAGCCTAACGGACGACTCTCAAGCGGATCTCAAGCGGCCTGGTGAGGCCAGTCACCGCACCCCCACTCCCCGGACGCAGGATTGAACCGGACGCCCATGGCGGACCCTTCCGCCCGCCAACGGGCGTGGGAGCCGACCCGGAGGAGAACCATGCGATTCGTACTCGGAACTGCCCTGATCGTAGTCGGACTCGCCGGATGCAGCCGCGCCGCCGAGAGCGAGCGCGTCGGACAGGCGAAGGATACGGTGATCACGCCCAGACAGACCCAGGACACCACGATCATCACCAGCGACACGTCGGTGAAGGTCGATACTACGGTGAAGAAGGGGCAGGAGGCGGTGCCAACCGATACCACGAGGGAGACGAGGTGACGCCGGACGCTAGCGGTCCACGTGCAGCACCG
>DATAHW010000067.1:0-2144 GCA_036262935.1 Gemmatimonadales bacterium
GCCTCTATGCGATCTACCATATGGATGCGCCGGAGGACTTCTACCATCGGGAGGACCAGTGGCAGATCCCGGCGGTCGATGAGCGGCAAGGGAGCGTGCCGTTCATGCGGCACCTCGTCATGCGGCTGCCGGAGGAGTCGAAGGCCGAGTACATCTACATGGTCCCGTTCACGCCGAGGGGCAAGGACAATCTCGCGGCCTGGATGGTGGCGCGGAACGACGGCGCGGAGTACGGCAAGCTGACGGTGTACCGGCTCTCCCGGCAGCGCCTGGTGTTCGGGCCGCGCCAGATCCAGAACCGGATCAACCAGAACACCGAGATCTCCCGGCAGATCTCGCTCTGGGACCAGCGCGGCTCCCAGGTCATCCGGGGCGACCTGCTGGTGATTCCGATCGAGGAGTCGTTGCTGTACGTGCAGCCGCTGTATCTGCAGGCGGAGGGCGGGCGGATCCCCGAGCTCAAGCGGGTGGTGGCGGCCTATGAGAACCAGGTCGTGATGGGAGAGACGCTGGACGCGGCGCTGGCCGGGATCTTCGGGGGTGGGCCCGGCCCTGCGCCCGCGCCACCCGTGGTCACGGAGGCGCCGGCGGCCGAGGCGCCGGCAGCCGACTCCGGGCTCCGGGCGCTCTCGGGTGAGGCTCGGCGCCGCTATGAAGCCGTGGTGCAGAAGCAGCGGGAGCTGGAGACGGAGCTGCGGCGGCTCGGCGAGGCACTGGAGCGGATGCAGGCGGGCGGGGCGGAGGGGCGCCGCTGACCGGTGGCCTCGACCTTGATTCCGCCCGTGGCCGATGCGCTCACGATCGTGAAGGAGCCCGACATGGAGCCCCACATGGATGAAGACCGTTTCGTTCGCGCTCGCGCCGTCGCCCTCGCGGCGGCCCTGCTGCTCGCCGCCTGCCGCTCACCGGCGCCGCCCGCGCGCACGGCCCAGCCGCCTGGTCCTGCCGCCGTCACCACGCCCCAGGAGCAGCCCGACACCACCCCGCCGGCCGACGTGTCCCACGGCGAGGCGCCGATCGGCGGCCCCGAGGCCGAGCCGGCGCCGCGCCTCGCGAAGCTCGAGCCCGCCGAGCGGACGCGCCTCCACCGGGTCCGGCTGGAGATCGAGCACGAGACCGTGTCCATCGCGCCCGGCGTGAGCTACGCCGCCTGGACCTTCGGCGGCAAGGTGCCCGGGCCCGTGCAGCACGTGCGCCAGGGCGACACGGTGGACTTCACCCTGGTCAACGAGGCCAACATCCCCCACAGCATGGACTTTCACGCGGCGGAGATCGCGCCGAGCAGGTACTACGTGAACGTCATGCCCGGCGACTCGCTCCACTACCGCTTCGTGGCGCATGTGCCCGGCGCCTTCATGTATCACTGCGGCACGGCGCCCGTGGCGATGCACATCGCCAACGGCATGTACGGCGCGCTGATCGTGGATCCCGCCACGGCGCGTCCGAAGGCCCGCGAGTTCGTCTTCGTGCAGAGCGAGTTCTACGAGACCTCGAAGCCGGCCGCCGACGGCAGCGTGAGCCTCGACTGGCAGAAGCTCCTGAGCGCGGCCCCCGACCATATCGTTTTCAACGGGCGGGCCAGCCAGTACGCCACCCACCCGATCGATGTGCGCCCGGACGAGCTGCTCCGGCTCTACGTGGTGAACGCGGGCCCCAATCGCATCAGCTCGTTCCACGTGGTGGGCGGGATCTTCGAGCGGGTGTTCGAGGACGGCTCGCAGGCGAACCCGCTCAAGGGGGTGCAGACCGTGAACGTCCCGGTGGGCGGGGGGAGCATCTTCGAGCTGCGGCTGCACGAGCCGGGCGACTATCCGTTCGTGACCCACGCTTTCGCTGATGCCACGAAGGGAGGCGTAGGGGTGCTGCGTGCGGGGGCACCGGGGAAGCCGGGGACAGTAGCCGCCGCGGTCCACTGAGCCGGCACCTCCGCATCACCATGCGAAAGGCGTGACTCGGCGGCGTTTCCGATCCGGCCGCCGAGCCATCACCCCTGGCTCGCTTTCCGAGCCTGCCGGCAGGTCCCTGGCCGCACGCGCGATGCTGCGCAGCATCCCGGCAAAGACGAGCTGGTGGATTGCCCACAGCCCGTACCAATAGAGCAGGCCGCCCAGGCCGACAGGGTCGAACAGTGCCGTCTGCCGGAT
>DATAHW010000068.1:0-4221 GCA_036262935.1 Gemmatimonadales bacterium
CGGCGGGAGCTGCGACAGCCAATCGAGCAGGGTCTCGATCAGCGGGCCTCCAGCACGGCCACGGCGATGACCGCGAGCCCCTCGCCCCGGCCGATGAAGCCCATCCCCTCGTTGGTCTTCGCTTTCACGCTGATGGCGCCGCTCTCGACGCCGAGGCGGGCAGCGAGCGCGGCGCCCATCGCGAGCAGGTGGGGCGCGAGGCGGGGGGCTTCGGTGATGACCGCGCAGTCGGCCTGGGCGAGCGTGAGCCCCCGGTCGCGGACGAGCTCGTGGGCCGTCCCGAGCAGCTCCATGGAGTCGGCGTCCTTCCACCGCGGGTCGGTGTCGGGGAACAACTGGCCGATATTGCCGGCGCCGGCGGCGCCGAGGATCGCGTCGGTGAGCGCGTGGGCGACGGCGTCCGCGTCGGAATGCCCGGCAAGCCCGTGGGTGTGCGGCACCGCAACCCCGCCCAGGACGAGGGGGCGGCCGGCGAGGAACCGGTGCGAGTCATATCCGATCCCCACGCGCGTCACGCGGCGACGGGCTCCCCGATCACGCTGTAGTCCTGCCGGCGTCGCATCGGGGTGAACCCCGCGTCGCGGATGATGCGGTCGATCTCGCCCAGGGTGGTGCGATAGGTGGTCCCCGCGGCGGAGACGACGTTTTCCTCCATCATCAGGCTGCCGTAATCGTTGGCGCCGAAGCGGAGCGCGATCTGCCCCACCTTGTGCCCCATCGTCACCCACGAGGACTGCAGGTTGGGCACATTCTCCAGCACCACCCGGCTCAGCGCGAGCGTGCGCAGGTAGGTGACGGCGTCCGTCTTCCGGTAATGCGACATCCCCGGCGTTCCCTCGGGCTGGAGCGGCCAGCAGATGAAGGCGGTGAACCCGCCGGTGCGCTGCTGCAGCTCGCGCACCCGGAGGAGGTGCTCGACGCGGTCCTCCTCCGTCTCGCCGAGCCCGTACATCATGGTGACCGACGTCTTCATGCCCTGCCGGTGCGCTTCCTCCTGGACCCCGAGCCACTCCTCCGTCTGGGCCTTCTTCTTCGCCACGCGCTCGCGGATCCGGTCCACCAGGATCTCGCCGCCGCCACCCGGGATGCTGTCCAGGCCCGCCTCCCGGAGCTCGCGTACCACATCGGGAACGGAGAGTCGGAATCGCTCGCTGAAGAACACGACCTCCGAGGGGGAGAAGCCATGGATGTGAATGGGGTGGTTGCGCTTGATGTAGCGCATGAGCTCGAGATACCACTCGAACGGGATATACGGATTGTGGCCGCCCTGGAGCAGGATCTGGACACCGCCGATCGCCTTGCATTCGTCGATCTTGGCGCCGATCTCCTCGAAGCTGAGCACGTAGCCCTGGCCGTCCCGCGGCCGGCGATAGAACGCGCAGAACTCGCAATCGGCGACGCAGACATTGGTGTAGTTGATGTTCCGGTCGATGATGTAGGTGACGACCGGGTCCGGGTGCCGGCGCCAGCGCTCAGCGTCCGCGAGCTGGGCAAGCTCGAGGAGGGGGGCGCGCTGGTAGAGCTCGAGATAGCTTCTGAATTCACTCGATGTGCGGTCAACTACGCTGTTACCCGTCAAGGGTTTATCCGATCGGTGTGATGTCATTTCTAATCACCTCCAGCTCAGCGCGCCTCAGGCCGCCGAAATGAACGAGAGCGACCCGTCCGGCACCAGACCTTCCTGTGCCAGCCGACGAAAGAAATCGGTGAGCCCCGCCAGGTGGCGATACGAGAGCGCGTAATCCAGGTCGCCCAGATAGGCCCGGCATACGTCCGCGGGCACCCCGGTGCTCCGCGCCGCGTCGGCCGCGAGCTCGTCGAGGTGCGCGAGCCCCCATCGGCGCGATTCGAGCAGGCGGCCATGGATCTGCCGCACCGCGTCCGACCCGACGTCGCGCCGCGCCGCCCACACGGCGAATACGAACGGCAGCCCCGTCCACGCCTTCCATTCGGCACCCAGGTCCACGCGCACCGGATAGATCCGCTCCGCGGCGAGGAGCAGCGCCGCGTCGCCGATCACGAGCACCGCCTCGTGCGGCAGTCCGGCGAGCGCGGCGAGGTCGGCCGCCTCGGCGCGGGCGGTCGCGTAGCGCGGGCGCACGTGCCACCGATGGCGGGCGAGCAGGTCGAGCAGCAGCACCGACGTGCGCGACGACGCGGTACGCAGCACCGTGCAGCCGTCGAGCTGTGCCACCGGCCGCCGCGAGAACAGCGCGACGCTGTGCACCGGCCCGTCGCAGGTGATCGCCAGGTCCGGCAGCAGGTGGTACGCCGCGGCGTTCCGCGCGTACTCCACGGCGGAGACGACGCTCACCTGCAGCTCGCCGGCGGCGAGCAGATCGTTGAGCTCCGAGGCGGTGCCGGTGACGAGCTCCGCGGCGACCGACACCAGCCCGCGGTCGATCGCGCCGTACACCGGATGGCAGTTGATCCAGGGAATGCGGCCGAGCCTCATGCGGCGTGCACCACCGGCAGTCCGGCGCCCCGGCGGAAGGTCGGCTCGGGCGGCGGCTCGTCGAACTCCTCGCGCACCGCGCGGTACAGGCTGTCGCGCTCGACGGGCCGCTTCCCCGCCCCCCGGATGAGCCGCACCAGCTCGAGGTAAGGCATGTGCATCTGGGTGTGCGCGCCCGCCTCGTGGTAGACCCGCTCGTAGACCACCGTGCCCTCGACGTCGTCGCACCCGAAGCCGAGCGCGATCTGGGAGAGAAACGGCGTGACCATCGGCCAGTGGGTCTTCACGTGCGGGACGTTGTCGAGGAACAGCCGGGCCACGGCGACATTCTTCAGGTCTTCATACCCCGTCGTCGCGGTGCCGACCCGACCCATCTCCTGGCCCAGCTCGTTGTGGTCCGGATGGTACGCGAGCGGGATGTAGGTCAGGAATCCGCCGGTCTCGTCCTGCAGCGCGCGCAACATGGCGAGGTGGTCAACCCGGTCGGCGGCGGTCTCGACGTGGCCGTAGAGCATCGTGCAGTTGGTCCGGATGCCGAGCTCGTGGGCCGTGCGGTGCACCCGGATCCACTCCTCGCCGGTGAGCTTGCGCTCGGCGATCGTGGCACGCACCGCGGTGCTGAACACTTCGGCGCCGCCGCCGGGCAGACTGGTGAGCCCGGCCTCCTTGAGCGCGACCAGCACGTCCCGCTCGGAGCAGCGCTCGATGCGCGCGAGGTGCGCGATCTCCACCGCCGTGAGCGCCTTGATGTGCACGTTCGGGTGCCGCTCCTTGAGCCCGCGCAGCATGTCGGTGTAGTAGCTCAGCCGGAGCTTGGGGTGAAGCCCGCCCACGATGTGGAACTCGCGCGTCGGCATGCCGCGGGCCTGCTCGGCCTCGTGGAAGACCTCTTCCAGCGAGCGGGTGTAGGCGCCCTCTTCCCTGGGCATCCGCGCGAACGAGCAGAACGTGCAGGTGTTCCGGAGCACGCAGACGTTAGTGGGGTTGATGTGCTGGTTGGCGGAGAAGAAGACGCGATCGCCGTTGCGGCGCGTGTTGACGTGATCGGCCAGCCGGCCGAGGCCCAGGAGATCCTCGGTGGCGTAGAGTGCGAGCCCGTCCACGGTCTCCAGGCGCACACTCGACAGGACCTTCTCGGCCACGGGGTGGAGCGCCGGATCTCTCAGGCGGAGGGCTTCGATCCCTTCTGGCATGCTATCTCCTTGGGACAGCAAGGGTAAGCCTGCGCAAATCTAGCCTGGTATCGGGGCGGCCGGCCAGCCGTGCCGGCAGAAGCGGTGTGCGTTCGCTCTGCGTGTTCCGGGAGTCTTCCCGGACCGAGGAGCACCAGGCACGAAGGGGCGAACGCTCTGGGGGCCCAGCGGCAACCGCTGGACGGCGGTCGGGGGCAGGCCGTTGTGCCCGCGGACACGACCCAACGCGGCGTCCCGTTGCGCGGCGCCGCCGCCCGTCGGCGCGCGTTTGGCGCCGCGAATTGGCCGTCAGCCAAACGCCCCGCCGCTTTTGCGTCCGTTTGACTGCATCCGCCTCCAGCCCTCGCGCTGGGGCCAGCCGGCACCGTAGACATTTAGTCCGTTGGATTTACCCACAGCGATCCACACCGCCGCGGGGCGCGTTTTGTTTAGATACATTTCGTACAAACGCTTGTGTGGAGAGTTCCAACGCGTAGATTGGGGAGACCTTCAGCCCGGAGCAGGCATGGGGCCCGAGCCCGATTACTCCCGAGCCGCCCTCGCGCGGTTCATCGAATTCGTGGTGGACAAGGG
>DATAHW010000069.1:0-7317 GCA_036262935.1 Gemmatimonadales bacterium
TCGTCGTCGTGCGACCGCGACACCGGCTGCTCCTCCCGCCGGAGCCGGTCGCGGAGCGACTCGCCCTCGACGTGGGGCATGACGTAAGAGAGGAACGAGTCGGCCTCGCCCGAATCGAACAGCGGCAGAATGTGCGGGTGCTGCAGATTGGCGGTGAGCTTGATCTCGGCCAGAAACCGCTCGGCGCCGATGACGGCCGCCAGCTCGGGCTGGAGCACCTTCACCGCCACCCGGCGGTCGTGCCGAAGATCCTCGGCAAGGTAGACGGTGGCCATGCCGCCGGCCCCGATCTCCTCGTCGAGACGGTAGTGGCCGGACAATGCACCCGAGATCCTCGACGACGGGGTGGTCATGGCGATCCTCTGGCCATCGGGCTGACGGGCTTGTGAATGGGAGTGGGCTAAGATGCAGCGTCGGACGGGTTCCGTCGAGAGGGCGACCGGCCGGATCAGCCGGGCTGCGGAAGGGGACGGGTGGCCCCCTGGATCACCGGACTGTACTCTTGATGCATCTCCGGACCGGACCCCTCTGCTGCACGACCCGATCACCCACCTGTCGGCCGCCCTCGCCGGCCGCTACCGCATCGACGGCCCGCTTGGCCGCGGTGGGATGGCGGTCGTCTACCGCGCGCACGATCTCAAGCACGACCGCCCCGTCGCCCTGAAAGTGCTCCGCCCCGAGCTCGCCGCCTCCCTCGGCGCCGAGCGGTTTCTCCGGGAGGTACGCCTCGCTGCTCGCCTTCAGCATCCGCACATTCTTACGGTGCTGGATAGTGGTGAGGCAGTCGTGAGTTGTGAGTCATGGGTCGTGAGTGATGCGCCCACGACTCACGACTCACGACTCACGACCCTCCTGTGGTACACCATGCCCCTGGTCGAAGGCGAATCCCTCCGCGATCGCCTCCACCACCAGGGCCAGCAGCCGCTTCCCGACGTCCTCCGCTGGACGGCCGAGCTGGCCGACGCGCTCGCGTATGCGCACGGGCAGGGGATCATCCACCGCGACATCAAGCCCGAGAACGTTCTCCTGAGCGCGGGCCACGCCCTGCTGGCCGATTTCGGCGTGGCGCGCGCGCTCGAGGCGGGCGCATCGGAGCGGCTCACGGAGACCGGTCTCGCGCTGGGCACGCCGGCCTACATGAGCCCCGAGCAGGCGCTGGGGACCGGGACGCTGGACGGCCGTACGGACCTGTACAGCCTGGGCTGCGTGCTCTACGAGCTGCTCACGGGCGAGCCGCCCTACACCGGGCCCACCGCCCAGGCGATCGTGGCCAAGCGGCTCACCGACCCCATCCCCTCCGCCCGCCGGCTCCGCGAGACGGTGCCGCCGGCGGTGGACATCGTGCTTCAACGGCTGCTCGCCAAGTCGCCGGCCGACCGGTATGCGAGCGCCACGGAGCTCATGGCGGCGCTCGCCGCAGTGCCCACGGCATCGGGCGCGAGCCCCGCGGCTTCCAGCCCGCGCCCGCGCCGGCGGCGGGTCGTGCTCGCGGCGGCCGGGGTTCTCGTCGCCGGTGCCGCGGTGCTGCTCGGCGCGCGGCTTCTCGGGCGTGGAGTGGGCGGCGAGGCCGCGCTGGACTCGAACACCGTCGCCGTGCTGCCGTTCCGCATCACCGCGCCCGACCATTCGCTCGACTACCTGGGCGAGGGGATCGTCGACCTGCTCGCGGTCAAGCTCGACGGCTCCGCGGGCCCGCGTGCGGTCCCGCCGCGCCAGATCCTCGCGGCGCTGCACTATCAGGCGGACATGGCGATCACCCCCGAGCTGGCCGACGAGGCCGCCCGCCGCACCGGCGCCGGCCAAGTGCTCGACGGCAGCCTGGTCCGCTCGGGCGCGGGCGTCGAGCTGAGCGCCACGCTGCGCCGCACCGACCGGGGCGGCCGTGCGCTGCAGGCCCAGACGGCAGGCAGTCCCGACTCGCTCCCGGTGCTGGTGGACCGGCTCGCCGCCCAGCTCCTCGCGGGCCAGGCCGCCGTCCTGCCGTCGCTCGGCGAGCTCTCCTCGGCGAAGGCGATCACCGCGTACCTCCGCGCAAAGGCGGCCGACCGCCGGGGTCGTTACGAGGAGGCCACGGCCTCGTACGGCGAAGCGCTGCAGGACGACTCCACCTTCGCGCTGGCCGCGCTCGATCAGATCAGCGTGGCCTTCAGGTACGGCGATGGGGAGATCGCGCAGCGCGCCCGCCGCCTCGCCTGGGACAACCGCGCGCGGCTCGGCCCCAAGGGCCGGATCCTCCTTCGTGCCCGGCTGGGTCCCCGGTATCCCGAGCCCTCGTCCATGATCTCGTACATTGCCGCGTGGCAGGAAGCGGTGGACGCGGCCCCCGAGGTGCCCGATGCCTGGTTCGAGCTGGGCGACATGCAGCTCCACGACGGCGGCGTGAACGACATCCCCAGCCCGGTCGCCCGCGCGGAGACGAACTTCCACCGCGCGCTCGAGCTCGACCCGTCGTGGGTGCTCCCGCTCGACCACCTGCTCATGGCCAAGCTCTGGCTCGACGACACGACGGACCTGCGCGCGCTCGCGCAGCGGTGGCTGGCGCAGGACACCATACCCGGCGACCGCTCGCCCTACCTGCGCTGGCGGCTCGGCGTGGCGCTGGGAGACTCGGCGATGGTTGCGCACCAGCGCGCCACACTGGACCGCTGGAGCGACGACGCGGTGCTCTGGCTCGCCGGCAATGCGCAGGCGGACGCGGTCGGGGTGGGGGACGTGGAGCTCGCGATCCGCGAGCTCGAGCGCCGCGCCGTTACGGGACGGAAGCTCTGGTGGGCCCGGCAGTATCGCCGCGACTGGCTGCTCAACTCCGGCCGGCCGGCGGCGGCGCTGGCGCTGACGGACAGTCTGGCCTCCACGCCGCCATATCCCGGCTGGGCCCGGCTCACCCGGATCGAGGACGCGCTCTTCTGGGACGGCGACACCGCGGCCGCCGCGGCGGATGTGCGGGCGCTCTTGGCCGAGTCCGGCGGGCGGCGCGAGGCGACGGGGGCCGCGCCCGGCCGCGAGGTGCGCGGCCACTGCCGGCTCGGCCTCTGGGCGATGCAGCGGAGCGAGCGCTCCGGCGTGCGCGCCTGGGCGACGCGCCTCGAGGGCGAGCGGACCACGGCCGACGACGCGTTCAACGATGACGACCGGCTGATGTGCGCCGGGCTGCTCGACGCGTGGCTCGCGTGGCGCGACGGCGACGCCGCGGGCGCCCGGCGGCTGCTGGACCGGGCGGATTCGATCAACATCGCGAGCGACGTCATGGACGACTGGCAGCTCACCAACCTGGTGACCTCGCGGCTTCGCGAGTCGGTCGGCGACCTGCCCGGCGCCGCGCGAGCGATCGGGCGGGTGCGGGTGGCCCTGCCGGTGAGCCCGGTGTACTGGTCCACCTACCTTCGCGAGGGGGCGCGGATCGCGGAAGCGGTGGGCGACACTGCCGCGGCGCGGCGCGGCTGGCGGCGCTTCGTGGCGCTGCGCGCGCGCGCCGAGCCGCCGCTCAGGCCGGAGGTGGACAGCGCCCGCGCTCGGCTCGCGGCGCTGGTGGGCAGGTGAGCCAGGGCCCGGGCTGCCCGCCCCGCACCCGCCGCGTGCCGAGCGCTGGCCCGTCCGCGCCCGCGGTGCCGAGCACTGGCTGCAGGACCTGCGGGCGCGCGTGGGGAAGTAAGCGGAGGGCTGTCGTGTCAGGCGGGACCGTCATCCCGAGCGGCACCCCCGCTGTCATCCCGAGCGGCAGCCCCGCTGGCATCCCGGGCGGCACCCCCGCTGTCATCCCGAGCGAACGCGAGGGATCTACTCGGCGGGTATCGAACCGCGTTGGAGCAGATCCCTCGCTCCGCTCGGGATGACAGTCCGGCTGGAGCCCGCCCCCACGCCGACGCTTGACCCCCGCGGCCCCGCCCCGCATCGTAGCGCCGTGACCTACGCCGATGTCTACGCCCGCTGGCGCGCCGCGCCCGAAGCCTTCTGGGCCGAGGCCGCCGAGGCGGTCGATTGGTATCGCCGGTGGGACGCCGTGCTCGATGACTCCCGTCCTCCGTTCTACCGCTGGTTTGCCGGCGCCCGGACCAATAGCTGCTACAACGCCCTCGACCGCCACGTCGAGCGCGGCCGTGCCGACCAGCCGGCCCTCATCTATGACAGCCCGGTCACCGCTACCGTCCGGACCTTCACCTACCGCGAGCTGCGGGACGAGGTGGCGCGGTTCGCCGGCGTGCTGGCGGTGCGCGGCGTCGTGCGCGGCGACCGCGTCGTGATCTACATGCCGATGGTGCCCGAGACCGTGATCGCGATGCTCGCCTGCGCCCGGATCGGCGCGATCCACTCGCTCGTCTTCGGCGGGTTCGCCTCGCCCGAGCTGGCGAGCCGCATCACCGACGCACGGCCCAAGGTCATCCTCAGCGCCTCGTGCGGCATCGAGATCGACCGCATCGTTCCGTACAAGCCGCTGCTCGACCGGGCCATCGAGCTCGCGGGCGCCCCGCCCGACTGCTGCATCGTGCTCCAGCGGCCGCAGCACCGGGCGGCGCTGGTGCCGGGACGCGATTACGACTGGGCCGAGCTCGCCGCGGGCGCCTCGCCCGCGGATTGCGTGCCGGTCGCCGCCACCGATCCGCTCTACATCCTCTACACCTCCGGCACCACGGGGATGCCGAAAGGCATCGTGCGCGACAACGGCGGCCACCTGGTCGCGCTCACCTGGAGCATGCGCCACGTCTATGGCGTCGAGCCCGGCGAGGTCTACTGGGCGGCGTCCGACCTCGGCTGGGCGGTGGGCCACTCCTACATCGTCTACGGCCCGCTGTTCCACGGGAACACGACGGTGCTGTACGAGGGGAAGCCGGTCGGCACGCCGGACCCGGGCGCCTTCTGGCGGGTCATCTCCGAGCACGGGGTGCGGGCGTTCTTCACCGCGCCCACGGCCTTCCGCGCCATCCGGCGCGACGATCCGGCGGGCGAGCACGTCCGCCGCTACGATCTGAGCGGCCTCCGCACCCTGTTCCTGGCCGGCGAGCGCTGCGACCCGGCGACGCTCGCCTGGGCCGAGCAGCAGCTCGGCGTCCCGGTGATCGACCACTGGTGGCAGACCGAGACCGGCTGGCCGGTGGGCAGCAACTGCGTAGGCCTGGGCCTGCTCCCGGTCAAGCCGGGCTCGTGCGCCGTCCCGGTGCCGGGCTACGACGTGCGCATCCTGAGCGACGAGGGCGCGGAAGTGCGCCCGGGCGAGCCCGGCAATGTCGCGATCAGACTCCCGCTCCCGCCGGGCTGTCTCCCGACTCTCTGGAACAACGACCGCGCGTACGAAGCCGCGTATCTCAGCACCTATCCCGGCTACTACCTCACCGCCGACGCCGGCTTCAAGGACGAGGACGGCTATCTCTGGATCATGAGCCGCACGGACGACGTGATCAACGTTGCCGGGCACCGGCTCTCCACCGGCGCGATGGAGGAGGTGCTGGCGGCGCATCCCGACGTCGCCGAGTGCGCGGTGGTGGGCGTGGCCGACGCGCTCAAGGGCGAGGCGCCGCTCGGCCTCGTGGTGCTCAAGGCCGGGGCGAACCGCGCGCACGAAGAGCTCGTGGCGGAGCTGGTTGCGCTGGTGCGGCAGCGGATCGGGCCGGTCGCGTCGTTCCGGCAGGCGATCGTGGTCAAGCGACTGCCCAAGACGCGCTCGGGGAAGATCGTCCGGGGGACGATCAGGAAAATTGCGGATGGGGCGGAGTACAAGGTGCCTCCGACGATCGACGATCCGGCGATCCTGACCGAGATCTCGGCGGAGCTTGCGGCGAACGGATATCCGCGAATCAGGTAGGCAGGATTTGGATCTGCCACTCCGGCGCAGCCACGAGCAGCATCGAAGCGGACGACAAGCTCGAGGTCCGCAACGAAGAGCTCGCGATGTGAGGTGATCGAGAGGGGCATCAAGGAGTCTTGCGCGGCCGCGCACCGATTCCTATCTTGGTCCGCCCGCTCGCGAGCTGATCACTTCGAGCGGAATCGGCGAAGCCAATCGCGCGTTTCGCCCTCGCCGCAGCGGCGCCGCGGCGTGCCGTGCAGGAGGTCGATCCGCGATTCGGCCGGACTTGCAGCGCTCGCACTGATGAACCAGACAGCCGCAAACCGTCTGGGAATAGCAGCCGGAGCTGCCGAGGCCAAGCCGTCAACGCACCAGTAGACGGACGCCGAGGGAAGAAGAACGGGGAAGTGAAGCCCCGACTCCGGGATGATCAGTGCGTTGGGCGGCCCGTAGCTCTCTTCGGAGGGGTGCGGGCCGCCTTTTTTGCGCGGTCAACCGGGTCTATCATCCGGTCTGTCATCCCCCACCCGGAGGTACCCCACGGCCCGCCGACTCCCGACCCCCCAAACAACGACCTCTCACCGTCGGCTGGCGCTGGCCCTGGGCATCGCCGCGGCCGTGGCGCTCCTGTTTCTCCTGCCCGCCGCCATCGCGCTGCTCACCGACTCGTGGTGGTTCCGCGAGATCGGCTACCAGATCGTCTTCAGCCGGGTGCTGCTCACCCGCGTCATCCTCTTCTTCGCGGCCGGCGGCCTGACGGCGGGCGTGCTGTACCTCAACCTCCGCATCGCCCAGCGGGGACTGGTCGCCAACCCGATCCTGCTCCAACTCGCGGAGTCGGCGCCGCGGCTCAACCTTACGGTGGGGCTGCGCAGCCTGAGCCTGCCGATCGCGCTCGGTCTCGGTCTCCTGGCCGGACTCGCCGCCACGGGAGCCTGGGAGGTGGTGCTCCTGGCGCTTCACCGAACCCCGTTCGGCATCGCGGACCCGGTCTTCTCCCGCGACATCGGCTTCTACGTCTTCACCCTGCCGGCGCTCTCCGCCGTCCTCGGCGTGCTGGCTACCCTCGCGGCGCTCTCGCTGGCGATGGTGGTCGCGGTCTACGGCCTCCGCGGCGATCTGGTGAGCGGCGGTGGCCGCGTCCGGGTCGAGCCCTCCGCCGCGCTCCACATCGCGGTGGTGCTGGCCGCGCTGTTCCTGCTGGTCGCGCTCCGGCTCTGGCTGGTGGACGCGCCCAGTCTGCTGTACTCCACCACCGGCCCGCTGATCGGCGCGAGCTACACCGACCTGCACGCGCGGCTCCCCGCGCTCCGGATCTCGGCGGTCGTCGCGGTCCTGGGCGCCATCGGGGTGCTGATCGGCGCGGCGCGGGGCCGGCTGGTGCAGTCCGCGCTCTGGGCCGTCGCGGCGTACGCGGTGGTGGGCGTCGCCGGACGAGGTCTCGTCCCGTTCGCGATGCAGAGCTTTCTGGTCGCCCCCACCGAGCTGACTCGCGAAACGCCCTATCTCAGGAATCACATCATCGCCACCCGGCA
>DATAHW010000070.1:0-16200 GCA_036262935.1 Gemmatimonadales bacterium
TACAACGTGGTCCGGCTGCTCACCGCGGTGTGGGCGCTCCGGACGGGGCTCGACGCGGGCATGCGGGTCGGCTCGGCCATCGGCACGAGCTGGGTGCCGGGCGCCGCGGCCCGCGTGGGCCCGGTGGCGGGCGCCGCGGTCGGTCTCGCGCTCCCGCTCGCGGCCGGCTGGTATCTCCGGGGCTTCGGCTGGACCGGCGCGGTCGGGGCGCTGGCCGTGGCGGCCGTCGGTGCCGCCGTGACCCGGTGGTTCGGCCCATCCCTCACGAGCGTGCGGTTCGCGCTGCTCGCGATGGGTCTTCTCCTCTTCTTCCGCTGGATGGGCCTGTGATCGAGCGCGAGGCCACCATCGTGAACCAGGAGGGCCTCCATGCCCGGCCCGCCGCGCGCATCGTGCGGCTGGCGAGCGGCTTCGCGTCCGACATCGAGCTCGCCAAGGACGGGCTCGAGGTGAACGGCAAGAGCATCATGGGGGTGATGATGCTGGCGGCGGAGTGCGGCAGCTCGATCGTCATCCGCGCGCACGGGCCCGACGCCGAGCAGGCGGTGGCGGCGCTGGCCGACCTGGTGGCGACCGGATTCGGGGAGGATTGACGTGAGCCGACTGCTGCGTGGCATCGGAGTCTCGCCAGGGGTGGCGTGCGCGCCCGCATTCCTGGTGCGGCTCGACTTCCCCGAGGTGCCGGACCGTGCCGTGCGGGCCGAGGACGTCGAGCTCGAGGTGCGCCGGCTCCGCGAAGCGGTGGACTTCGTGGTGGCGCATCTCCAGGAGCTGGGCGAGCGGGTGCTCCAGCGCGCCGGGCCCGAGGAGTCGCGCATCTTCGACGCGCAGATCCTCATGGCCCAGGACCGGGACTTCCTCGCGCCGGTGGAGGCGCTCATCCGGAAGAACCAGCTCAGCGCGGAGACGGCCTACGAGTTCAAGGCGCTGGAGCTCCGGAACGCGTGGTCGGGCACCGCCCGGCTCCGCGAGCGGCTGGCCGACCTGCACGCGATCCAGCTCCGGATGCTCGACCGGCTGATGGGCGGGGCGGGCTACGAGCTCTGGTCCATTCCCGCGGACGAGCAGGTGATCGTGGTGGCCCACGAGCTCTCGCCCGGGCTCACCGTGCAGCTCGACCGCGAGCACGTCGTCGGCCTCATCAGCGAGGAGGGCACCCGGACGGCACACGCCGCGATCCTGGCCCATTCGCTCGGCATCCCCGCCGTCATGGGCGCGTCCGGCGCGATGGCGTCCATCCCGCCCGGCATGATGGTGCTGCTCGACGGCCAGAACGGCACGATCGTGCTCGACCCGACGCGCGACGAGCTGGACGAGGCCAAGACGCAGGTGAGCCGCCGCCACCGGCTCGAGCTCCAGCTCGAGGCCATCCTCGAGTCGCCGGCGGTGACGCCGGGCGGTCGAGCGATCACGCTCATGGGCAACGTGGACCTGCCGGAGGAGATCGAGACCGCCATTCGCGTTGGCGCCGACGGCGTGGGGCTGCTCCGCACCGAGTTTCTCCTCACCGGCCGCGCGGTGCTGCCTACCGAGACGGAGCAGGCCGACTACTTCCGCCGCGTGGCCACCGCGTTCCACGGACGCACGGTGGTCATCCGCTCCTACGACCTGGGCGGCGACAAGTTCCCGGTGACGTTCAAGGCGCCGAACGAGGCCAACCCGTTCCTCGGCTGGCGCTCCATCCGGGTCTGTCTCGATGAGCCCGAGGTGTTCCGGCCGCAGGTCCGCGCCATTCTCCGGGCGGCGGCGGATCGCGACATCCAGCTCATGCTGCCGCTCGTGACCCTGGTCGAGGAGGTGGAAGAGTCGCGCGCCATCGTGCTGGAAGAGGGCGAGTCGCTCCGCCGCGCCGGCATCCGGGCCGCCGAGTCGGTGCCGGTGGGGGTCATGATCGAGACGCCGGCGGCGGTGCTCATCGCCGACCGGCTGGCCGAGGTGAGCGACTTCTTCAGCATCGGCACGAACGATCTGACGCAGTACACCCTGGCGGTGGACCGCGGCAACGCCCGTCTGGCCGACCGCTTTACGCCGCACCATCCGTCGATCGTCCGGCAGTTGCACCAGGTGCTCGAGGTGGGCCGCGCGGCCGGGATTCCGGTGAGCGTGTGCGGCGAGATGGCGTCCGACTCGCTCAGCGCGGTGCTGCTGCTCGGGCTCGGCTACGACCGGCTGAGCGTGTCGCCGCCGGCGCTGCCGCTCATCAAGTGGGTGGTGCGGACGGTGCCCGATCCGGCGGCGGCGCGCGCGGCCGAGTCGGCGCTCGCCGCCGCGAGCGCGGCGGAGGTTTCGGAGACGCTCCGGAGCGTGGTGGGGGAATACATCGACGTGCGCCTGCTCGATCCGCGCTCGGCGTTGCCGGGTCGCGGGCGGGTGGCTAGCTTGCCACCCGGCAAGGCATCGTGATGGGCTTTGCGCATGTCGGTGAACGATGCCTGTCGTCCCGCGCGAACGCTTGTGGTCATCCCGAGCGAACGCGTGCTGTCATCCCGAGCGGAGCGAGGGATCCTGTCGGCCAGTCTCGACCCATTCCCGGGCAAGATCCCTCGCTTCGCTCGGATGAGAGCTGACAGCGATCGGGATGGCAGCGATCAGGATGACACCGGGTCAAGCAACCTTCGCAAAGCACACTAACCCACGACTCGGCCGACATTTCAACCACGGATTCACGATCGATGGCCTCCCCTAAGCGACACGTCTTCACTTCCGAATCGGTCACCGAAGGCCATCCCGACAAGGTGGCCGACCAGATCTCCGACGCGGTGCTCGATGCGATCCTCTCGCGGGATCCGGCGGGCCGCGTCGCGTGCGAGACGCTGGTGACCACGGGGATGGCCGTCGTCGCGGGCGAGATCACCACCAAGACCTACGTCCACATCCCCGATCTCGTGCGCCAGACGGTCGAGAGCATCGGCTATACCGACGCGTCGTACGGGATGGACGGTCGCACCTGCGCGGTGCTCACCTCGATCGATCGCCAGTCGCCTGACATCGCGATGGGGGTGGACGCCGATCCCGACCGGGCGCAGGGCGCCGGCGACCAGGGGATGATGTTCGGCTACGCCACCAACGAGACCCGCCAGCGGATGCCGCTGCCCATCATGCTGGCACACCGGATCGCCGAGCGGCTGGCCGCGGTGCGGAAGGGCGTCGACGGCCAGCGTGCGCTCGAGTGGCTCCGCCCCGACGGGAAGTCCCAGGTGTCGGTCGAGTACGAGGGCGATCGGCCGGTGGCGGTGCGCACCGTGGTGGTGTCCACCCAGCACGCGGAGCGGAACGGCAGCCGGAAGCTCGCCTACGGCACCATCCGCGAAGGCGTCATCGAGGGCGTCATCAAGCCCGTGCTCGAGAGCGCGGGCCTGGAGTACGGGCGCACCAAGTTCCTCATCAACCCGACGGGCCGCTTCGTGATCGGCGGGCCGCACGGCGACGCGGGGCTCACCGGCCGGAAGATCATCGTGGACACCTACGGCGGCATGGCGCGCCACGGCGGCGGTGCGTTCAGCGGCAAGGACCCGTCGAAGGTGGACCGCTCGGCGGCCTACGCCGCGCGCTGGGTGGCCAAGAACATCGTCGAGGCCAAGCTCGCGCGGCGGTGCGAGGTCCAGCTCGCCTATGCCATCGGCGTGGCCCATCCGGTCTCCATCATGGTGCAGACCTTCGGCACTGGCGCGCTCCCCGACGAGCGGCTCGAGAAGATCGTGGGCGACGTCTTCGACCTCACGCCCAAGGGCATCATCGACGCCCTCAAGCTCAAGCGGCCCATCTACCGCAAGACCGCCGCCTACGGACACTTCGGCCGGAAGCCGTCGAGCGGCACCTATCAGGCCGACGGCCGGCAATTGAAAGTTGATTACTTCACCTGGGAAGAGACCGACCGCGTGAAGGACCTGCTGTCGGCCGCCCGCTGATCCGACATCTGAGGAGCGAATGAGCGCACCGACTGCCGTTGCCAAGTACGACCTGAAGGACCTCGCCCTCGCCGACGAGGGCAAGCGCCGCACCGAGTGGGCGGAGCGCTCGATGCCGGTGCTCCGGCAGATCCGGGCGCGGTTCGCCCGGGAGCAACCGCTCAAGGGGCAGAAGCTCTCGGCCTGCCTCCACGTCACCACCGAGACCGCCAACCTGATGGCGACGCTCCGGGCCGCCGGCGCCGAGATCGCGCTCTGCGCCTCGAACCCGCTCTCCACCCAGGACGACGTGGCGGCGCACCTGGTGCGGGACCATGGCGTGCACGTCTACGCCATCAAGGGCGAGGACCACGAGACCTACTACGGCCACATCGCCTCCGCGCTCGCGTTCGGACCGGACATGACGCAGGATGACGGCGCCGACCTCGTGGGCTCGCTCCACATGATCGCGCTCAACCGGCTGGACGATCTGGCGCCGCCGATCCGGACGTGGGTCGAGGGACTGAGTCAGGCGGAGCGGAAGACGCTGGTCGGCGCCGTGCGCGGCTCGACCGAGGAGACGACCACCGGCGTCATCCGGCTCAAGGCGATGGCGAAGGAAGGCATCCTCCAGTTTCCCATCATCGCGGTGAACGACTCGAACACCAAGCACATGTTCGACAACCGTTACGGTACGGGCCAGAGCACGCTCGACGGCATCGTCCGCGCCACCAACCTGCTGCTCGCCGGCAGCACCGTCGTCGTGGCCGGCTACGGATGGTGCGGCCGCGGCGTCGCGAGCCGGGCGCGCGGTGCGGGCGCCAGTGTCATCGTCACCGAGGTGGACCCGCTTCCCGCGCTCGAGGCGCGGATGGACGGCTTCCAGGTCATGCCCATGGCCGACGCCGCCCCGCTCGGCGACCTGTTCGTGACGCTGACCGGCAACCTCCACGTGATCCGGCCCGAGCACTTCGCGCGGATGAAGGACGGCGCGATCGTCGCCAACTCGGGGCACTTCAACGTGGAGCTCGACCTCGAGGGGCTCACCCGCATCGCCGGCGGGCACCGCGAGGTGCGCCACCTGGTGGACGAGTACGTGGTCAAGGGGAAGCGGATCATGGTGCTGGGCGAGGGCCGGCTGATCAATCTCGCGGCCGCCGAAGGCCACCCGGCGAGCGTCATGGACATGTCGTTCGCCAACCAGGCGCTCGCCGCCGAGCTGATCGCGAAGGAGTGGAAGACGTTGTCCAAGGCCGTGCACCGCCTGCCGGTCGCCGTGGACCAGGAGATCGCCCGGCTCAAGCTCCAGAGCATGGGCATCGTCATCGACACGCTCACCCCGGAGCAGGTGGAGTATCTGGCGAGCTGGGACGCGGGAACGTGAGCTTCGGGGCGAGGCCGGGCTTCATGCTTCACCACAGAGGCACGGAGGCACAGAGGTTCACGGAGAATACAAGAAATGTTGTTGCCTCCGTGAGCCTCTGTGCCTCCGTGTCTCTGTGGTGAATCGAATCCTCAACCACTCTCCGCGCCCGAATTAGGAGTATGATTCAGGCATGATCGAAGTGACGGTCGCCCACCTCGGCCTCGACCGGACGAGCAATACGCCCGTGGTGATCCTCCGCGAGAAGGACGGCACCCGGGTGCTCCCCATCTGGATCGGTCCGGCCGAGGCGAGCGCGATCGCGATGGAGCTGCAGGGCATGAAGGCGCAGCGCCCGCTGACGCACGATCTCCTCAAGCAGATCCTCGTCGGACTCGGCGGCGATCTTCGGCGGGTGGTGATCAGCGCGGTCAAGGAGAACACCTACTTCGCCGAGCTGCTCATCCGACGCGACGACCACGTGTTCCAGGTGGATGCCCGCCCGTCGGACAGCATCGCTCTCGCGCTCCGGATGCGGGCGCCGATCTTCACCAGCGACCAGCTCCTCGACCAGAGCGGCGTCGAGGCCGACGAGCCGTCGCCCGATCCGTCGCTCGAGGCGGACAAGCTCAAGCACTACCTCGAGGGGATGGACCCGCAGGATTTCGGGAAGTTCAATCCGTAGGCTGACGCTGGCACGGCCGGCGGGGGCGGCGCTCTGGCTGCTCTCCGTCGTGCTACCCGCGCTCCAGGCCCAGACCAGCACCACCACCGCGGGCCGGGTCGTGCTCCCGCGCGGGCGCGACACGGTCCCGCTGCCTGGCGTCCGCGTCCTGCTCCACCGGGTCGGCCGGACGACGCAGGGGCCCGTGGATTCCGCGCGGGCGGACGCCGCGGGACGCTTCCGCTTCCGCTTCCGCCCCGACACGTCGGCCATCTACCTCCTGAGCACGCGCTACGGCGGCATCGAGTACTTCTCGCCGCCGGTGCCGACCAACCCCGCGCGTCCCGACACCACCATTCTGCTCCTGGCCTACGACACCTCCGCCACGGCACCGGTGGCGGTCGAGGCGCGGCACATCGTGGTGCCGCGCCCGGGGCAGGATGGGGCGCGCTCGGTGCTCGACCTGATCGTGCTCCGGAACGACGGCGTCCGCGCCCGTGTCTCGCCCGACTCGCTGCACCCGACGTGGAGCCTCCGGCTGCCCGCGGGCACGGGTGAGATGCAGGTGGGCGAGAGCGACGTCTCGCCCGACGCCGTGGTGCGCCAGGGCGATTCGGTGCTGGTATTCGCGCCGCTCGGGCCCGGGACGAAGCAGCTCACGCTCGAGTACGCCGTCGTGCCGGTGCGCGGTCGCCTGGCGTTTCCGGTAGGCCCGGGCGGCGCGGCGCTCAATCTGCTGGTCGAGGAGCGCGGCGTCGAGGTGAGCGGCGGGGCGCTGGCGCTCGCCGACAGCCAGACGATCGAGGGCCGGAGCTTCCGGCGCTGGTCGGGGCGGGTGCCGCCCGGTGGCACGGTGACCCTCACGTGGCCGGGAGGGGGCCTCGCGGCGTGGCGCGTGCTGGCGGCGCTGGTCGCCGCCGTGGGGCTGGTGCTCGCGCTCGCGGCGTGGCGTCTGCTCCGCCGCCCGCGGGGCGCCGTCCCCCTTGCCGGCCCGGACCGGCTGCTCGACGGCATCGCGGCGCTCGACGCGCGCTACGCCGGCCGGGAGGCGGAAACTCCCGCCGACGAGTGGCGCGCCTACCTGGCCGAGCGCGCGCGGCTCAAGGCGGAGCTCGAGGCCGCTCTTGCGGCGTCGGCGCCGGGACCCTAGACTTGCCGCTGCCGGATAATCGAAGTCTGCGAATGGGGATGCTCGGAAGCCGGTGCAATGCCGGCGCGGCCCCGCCACTGTAACGGGCACGGCCCTCCACGGAGGGCCCGCACTTCGCTCACGACGCCACTGGGCAACCGGGAAGGCGAGCGAAGGCCCGAAGCCAGGAGACCTCTCCGTTCGCGCCACCATGCACACCCTCGGGGGAGGGTCGGTGGCGCGTTCGACGCTGCGTTCCGCCGTCGCTCACGCCCGTCTCTCCGCCTCCGGGAGACGGGCGATTCCATTTTCAGGCGACTGACGCGGTTCTGGCTCCCGGCGCTCCTGCTGCTGCAAACCGCCGCCTGCGAGCGGCCGGCCCCGGCTGCCGCCGGCGTCCGGGTGGTGGACGACGCGGGCGACACCGTGTCGGTCGCGGCACCCGCTCGGCGGATCGCGTCGCTCATCCCCGCCACCACCGAGCTGCTCTTCGCGATCGGCGCCGGCAACGCCCTCGTCGGGCGTACCACATGGTGCGACTATCCGCCCGCCGCGGCCCATGTGCCCGACCTGGGCGACGGCATCGCGCCGTCGCTCGAGGCGATCCTCGCGGTCCGTCCCGATCTGGTGCTGCTCTACAACTCCGCCCAGAACGCGGGTGCTGCGGCCCGGCTCCGGCGGCTCGGCGTCCCCACGCTCCTGCTCAACACCGACGCCCTGGCCGATGTGGGCCGCGTCGCCCGGCTGCTCGGCCGGGTCACCGGCCACGCGCGCCAGGCCGACTCGCTCGATACCGCCTTCCAGCGCTCGCTGGCCGCCGCCTCGCCGCCCGCGCCGGCCCGGCGTCCCAGGGTGCTGCTCCTCGTCTGGGAGCAGCCGCCGATGACGATCGGGCGCGGGAGCTTCCTCAGCGACCTCGTCCGGCGCGCGGGGGGCATGAACCTGTTCGACGACGTGGGCCGCTCGTCGGGCACGATCAGCATCGAGGCGGTGGCCGAGCGGGATCCGGATCTCATTCTCACGACCAGCGCGGGCCCCGTCGCCTTTGCCACCCGGCCCGAGTGGCAGGTGGTGCGCGCCGTGCGCGAGCGCCGGTTCCTCCGGGTGAACGGCTCGGAGTTCAACCGCCCGAGCCCGCGGGCGCCGCTGGCCATCCGGATTCTGGCACGGCGCATGGAAGCGCTCGCCCGGTGAGCGCGCGCGCGTGGGTGCTGCTGGGCGTGGCCGCGGCGGCGTCGCTCGCGCTCGGACTCGGCGCCGGGTCGGTGGCACTCTCGCCCGCCGAGGTGTGGGCCGGGCTTGCCGGCCGAGGCGGCGGGGCGGGCGACATCGTGCGGGAGCTCCGGGCCCCGCGCGTGCTGCTCGCGTTTCTCGTGGGCGGGAGTCTCGGCGTCTCGGGCGCCGCGCTCCAGGCGATGATCCGGAACCCGCTCGCGGAGCCCTACCTGCTCGGCCTCTCCGGCGGTGCCGGGCTCGGTGCCGTCAGCGCGATCGCGCTCCGGCTCGCGGGCCCGTGGGCGGTGCCGATCGCGGCGTTCTCCGGCGCGCTCGCTGCCGTGGCACTGGTGTACCGCCTGAGCGTCGTCGCGGGGCGGCGGCTCGATCCGCGGGTACTGATCCTCTCGGGCGTGGTCGTGGGCTCGTTCGCGGGAGCGCTGATGAGCGCCGTGATCGTGCTGTCCGACACCGCTGCCACCCGGAACGCGTTCCTCTGGCTGCTGGGCGGCTTCGGCGCGTCCTCCTGGCAGGCGCTCGGCGTGTTCGCGGCGTACGCCGTGCTGCCGCTCGGCGTGATCGGCCTGCACGCGCGCGCGCTCGACCTGCTCGCGCTCGGCGAGGAGCCGGCGCACTATCTCGGCGCCGACGTGGAGCGCACCCGGCGACTGGTCTATCTCGCGACGGCGCTTCTCACGGCGGCGAGCGTGGCCACGTGCGGCATCATCGGGTTCGTCGGGCTGGTGGTGCCGCACGCCGTCCGCATGGTCTCCCGCCCGCTGCACCGGAGCCTGCTCCCGGCGGTGTTCCTGGTGGGCGGCGCGTTCCTGGTGCTCTCGGATGTCGTCTCGCGCACGGTGGTGCGGCCGCTCGAGCTGCCGGTGGGCGTCATCACGGCGCTGGTGGGCGTGCCGGTGTTCGCGCTGCTGCTCCGGCGGTCGGTCGCATGATTCTCGAGGCGCGGGAGATCACGGTGCGCTACGGCCGGGCGACCTCACCCGCGCTCGAGCGGGTGAGCTGCGCCGTGGCGCCCGGCCGGCTGGTGGCGGTGGCCGGCCCCAACGGCAGCGGCAAGACGACGCTGGTGCGCGCGCTCACCGGGCTCACGCCGCTCGAGGCCGGCGAGGTGCTCGTCGAGGGCCGGCCGCTCGGACGCTGGGCCCGGGGCGAGCTGGCCCGGGTGCTCGGCGTCGTACCGCAGCGGGAGGAGAACGCCTTTCCCCTGCTGGTCGAGGAGACCGTGCTGCTGGGCCGCTACGCCCGCCTCGGCCCGCTCGCGGCGCCGTCGCGCGCCGATCGCCTGGCGGTGCAGGCGGCGCTCGAGCGGTGCGACGTCGCCGGACTGGCCCGGCGCCCCGTGGATTCGCTCTCGGGCGGCGAGTGGCAGCGCGTGCGCCTGGCCCGCGCGCTGGCGCAGGAGCCGCGCGCGCTCGTGCTCGACGAGCCCACCGCGTCGCTCGACGTGCGGCACGAGATGGAGCTGCTCGAGCTGGTGCGGCGGCTGGTGGACGGCGGCATGGCGGGGCTCGTCATCACCCATCAGCTCAACCTGGCCGCGCGCTTCGCCGACCGCATGCTGCTGCTGGACCGCGGCCGGCTGGCGGCGGAGGGCACACCCGCGGAGGTGCTCACGCGCGAGACGCTCGGCCGCGTGTTCGAGTGGCCGGTGGCGGTGACCACATGGTGCGACGGCTCGCCGCAGGTGGTGCCGCTCCGGGCGGGGGAGGCAGCGGAATGACCGGTCATGGGATGCCGGTCGCGCTTCTCGCCCTGAGCGTGGCCGGAGGCTTCGGCGCCCCGCTGGCGGCGCAGGCGCCGGCCCGCCTGCTCGGGCAGGTGGTGGATGCCACGACGCAGGCACCGGTGGCGCAGGCGGAGGTCAGCGCCGGGGACCTGCACGCGATCAGCCGGCCCGACGGCGGGTTCCTGCTCGGCAGCGTGCCGCCGGGCCGCCTCCGGCTCGAAGTGCGGCGCATCGGCTACGCGCCGTGGTCGGCGGTCATCGAGCTGCTGCCCGGACTCGACCGGACCGTCGCCGTTCCGCTGGTGCCCGTCGCGCTCCAGCTCGACAGCGTCACGGTGCTGGCCGCGAGCCAAGGGATCTCGATCGGCGGCGCGGAGCTGGCGCGGCGGGGCCGCGATCTGGCGCAGGCGCTGGACGGGTGGGAGGGCGTCGCCGTCAGGCGCACCGGTGCGGCCGGCCCCGCGTCGCCCCAGCTCCGGGGCGGTGGTCCGGACGAAGTCCTGGTGCTGGTGGACGGCTTCGCGCTCAACGACCCGCTCAGCGGTCGCGCGGACCTGCGCCGTATCCCGAGCGCCGATGTCGACAGGGTGACACTCCTTCCCGGCGCGCAGACGGTGCGGGCGGGCGCCCGCGCCGTCGCCGGCGTGCTCTCGGTGGAGACCCGACGGCCGCTCCGGCCGGAGGGGTCGAGCTGGGCCGGGAGCCACGGTGCCCTGGGCGCGCGGATCGGCCTCTCCGCGGGGCCGCTCGCCGCCAGCGTATCCAGCGAGCGGTATGCGTCGGGGTTCGCGTATACGGTCCCGGAGGTGCGCGGCGGCGGCGAGGCCGAGCGGGGGAACGCCGGCGGCACCCAGTCCACCGTCTTTGCGCGGCTGGACGGCCCGGTCGAGCTGAGTCTCCGGGGCTCGCAGTCGCAGCGCGGGCTTCCCGGCACGACGACCAATCCGACGCTCCGCGCCCGCGGCGAGGACCGCTCGGTGTTCCTGGGGGCCCGGCGCGAGGGGCCGCTCCACGCGAGCGCCTCGCTCCAATGGATCGAAACCCGCGCCGCCGACCCCGCGCCGGTGGCCGGCCCGCCCTACGACAGCTACACCCACGGCATCGGCGCGACCGCGGAGCTGGGGCTCCGGCGCCCGGTCGGCCTCGGCGCCTGGACCGGCGAGGCGGGCGCGGCCATCGAAGCGCGGGGCGACCGGTTCGCCGGCGACGGCGTCCGCGCGGGCGCCTCCTTCAGCGGCGCCGCGCTGCTGCTCGACGCGGCGCTGCACCGGGGCCGCACGAGCGTGCTCACCGTCGCACCGTCGGTCCGGCTCGACCTCTGGACCGGCCACACGCGCCCGGTCGCGAGTGCCCGGCTCGACGTCGGCCTGCAGCGCGACCGTACCGGACTCAGCGCGTCGGTCGGCAGTGCCGTGACCCCGCCCGTCCTGGCCGACCTGTTCTTCCGGGAGGGCGTGGGCGTGCGGCTCAATTCCGACCTCCGGCCCGAGCGCGTCCGCTGGGAGCTGGAGGGCGGCGTGCGCCGGGAATTTGGTCCCGGCGGCACGCGGGGCACGGTGTCGCTGCGCGCGTTCGCGGGCCGAGTGGGCGATATGGTCGTCTGGGCGCCCGACTTCCGCTTCGTATGGAGCCCGGGGAACTTCGACGTACGCCGCCGGGGCGGCGAGCTGAGCTTCGCGCTCGGTCCGCTCGGCGGACTCAGGCTCGACGGCAGCGCGGCCCTGGCGGTGGTCACCTACGACCACCCGGGAGGCGCACAGGTGCAGTACCGCCCCCGGGTGACTTACGCGGCCGGCGCCGCGTGGACTCGCGGGCCCTGGAGTGC
Organism: Gemmatimonadales bacterium; assembly: GCA_036262935.1. Lineage (GTDB taxonomy): Bacteria > Gemmatimonadota > Gemmatimonadetes > Gemmatimonadales > GWC2-71-9 > CAVVWJ01. The sequence goes on from DATAHW010000070.1 coordinate 11,828, forward strand.
GGACCTTCGCTGGCACCGCATCGGGGCCAGGTTTCCCACCAGCGCCGGTACCAACCCGCGGCCGGCATTCTCGCTGCTCGACGCCGGCCTCGAGCGCCGGCTCGGCGGCTCGCTCGCGGCGCGCGCCGAGGTGCGCGACCTGACCGACACGCGCGCCGAATTCATTGCCGGGTATCCGACCCCGGGCCGGACCCTCTTCGCCACCCTCACCTTCCAGCTCCCATGACATTCGTCCGTCTGCTCGCCTTGACCCCTCTGGCCGCCGCGCTGTTCCTGGCCGCCGGCTGCGCCGATACGAACGCGCCGCTCCCTCCACCCCAGGAGGTGCTGCTCGCGGTCAACAGCACGGCCAACACGCTCAGCATCGTGCCGGTGGATGCGCCCGCGTCCGCGGTCGCGGTCGAACTCGGCGGCACGACGCCCACGCCCGTCGGCGTCTCGGCCCACGGCGATATCGCGCTCGTGCCGCTGGGCCTCGACAACGCGGTCGCGGTGGTGGATCTCCGCTCCGCCGCCGTGCTCCGGCGGATACCGCTGCCGGCGAATTCGGGTGCGACCGGCTCGGCGATCGTGGACGACTCGATCGCGTACGTCGCCAACCCCGGCATCAACACGGTCTCGCAGGTGAACTACCGCACCGGCGCCACCGCGGACGTGCCCGTCGGTGTCTTCCCGCAGGGGCTGGTCTTCACCCGCGGCAAGCTCTTCGTACTGAACGGCAACCTGGTGAACTTCGCGCCGGCGGGCCCGAGCTGGCTCACGGTGGTGGATCCGGTCACCAACGCGGTGGCAGACGGCATCGATTCGATCCCGCTCACCGGGGAGGGGAACGCCGGGTTCGGCACCGTGGGTGGTGACGGCCTCATCTATGTGATCAGCGCCGGCCAGTTCGGCAGCGGCGACGGCCGTCTTTCGGTCGTGGACCCCGTAGCCCGCACCGAGCTCGCCAGCTTTTCCGGCTTCGGCAGCGGCGCGAGCGGCGTCGCCTCCGATGGCCAGGAGCGGATCTACGTCAGCTCCTACACCGACGGCCTCATGGTGTTCGACAGCGACAGCAACAAGGTGCTGCGCGGCGCCGGGCAGGGCGTGCCGGTGCCGTCGAATGCCGCCGTCGCGGTGGACAGCAAGGGCCGGATCTACGCCATCGAGACCGGGCCTTGCTCCGGCGGCCGGACGGGCACGGCGCATGTGCTCGACCAGACGTTCACCGAGATCCGGACGATTCCGCTGGGCGAATGCCCCGTGGGCGCGGCCGTGGTGCAGATTCCGCCCGAGTGACAGCCGCCGGGGCTTATCTTGCAGCCATGCCCCTCATCGGCACGCCGGCGATCGTGCTCTCCGCGGTGCGCTACAGCGAGACATCAAAGGTGGTACGCCTCGCCACGCGCGAGCACGGCGTGCAGAGCGCGATCGCCAAGGGCGCGCTCCGTCCCCGGAGCCGGTTCGGCGCCGCCCTGCAGCTTCTGAGCGAGGGCCAGGCGCAGTATCTGGCCAGGGAAAACCGCGAGCTGCACGTGCTCACGGCGTTCGACCTCGAGCGGCTCCACGTGGGACTCGCGGCCGACCTCGCCCGCTACGCGACCGCCTCCGCGCTGGCGGAGGTGATGCTCCGTTTCGCGCCTCCCGATCCGCATCCGGCGAGCTTCGACCGCTTCCACGACGCGCTCCAGGCGCTCGAGGCGGCGCCGGCGGGCGAAGTCGAGGCGCTCGGCTTTCGCGTGCTCTGGCATCTGGTGAGCGTGCTCGGCTTCGCCCCGTCGCTCGGCGCCTGCGTGCGGGACGGCACCCCGCTGCCCGCCGAGGGGGGACTTCCGTTCAGCACTCGTGAGGGCGGCGCCCTCTGCGCCGCGTGCGCCGCGGAGCAGGGCGCCACCCAGCTCCCGGCCGAGGCCCGCGCGGACCTGATCGCGCTGCTCGATCCCGCCGCCGCGCTCCCCGCGCTCGACGCGCGGCACGGTGCGGCGCACCGGCGGCTCCTCGCGCGGTACGTGCGCTATCACCTGGCGGAGGGCGCGGAGCTCCCCGCGCTCGAGTTCTGGCTCGAGCGTCCGTGGGTGCGCGAATGATCATCGGGACCGCGGGGCACATAGATCACGGCAAGTCGGCGCTCATCGCCGCGCTCACCGGCAGCGCCATGGACCGGCTGGCGGACGAGCGCCGCCGCGGGATCACGATCGACCTCAACTTCGCGCCGCTCGAGCTTCCCGACGGAGCCACCGCCGGCGTGGTCGACGTCCCCGGCCACGAGGACTTCGTGCGCACGATGGTGGCCGGCGCCTCGGGGATCGATCTCGCGCTGCTCGTCGTCGCCGCGGACGAGGGCATCATGCCGCAGACCCGCGAGCACCTGGCCATTCTGGAGCACCTGGGCGTCGCGGCCGGCATCCCCGTCGTCACCAAGGCCGATCTCGTCGAGCCGGACTGGCTCGATCTCGTGGTGGAAGAAGTGGCGGAGTGGCTCGGGCGCTCGCCGGTGGCGTTCGAGCCGCCGCTCGCGGTCTCGGTGCGGAGCGGGCAGGGACTGGACCAGCTCCGGGAGCGGCTGGCCCGCCGCGCGGCGGCGCTGAGGCCGCGTGCGGGCGCCGATCTCTTCCGTCTGCCGGTGGATCGCGCGTTCTCGCTCGCCGGTGTCGGGACCGTGGTCACGGGGACGGCGTGGTCGGGCCGGATCGCGGTAGGCGATGCCGTGAGTCTCCTGCCCGCGGGGCGGCAGGCGCGGGTCCGGTCCATCGAGAGCTACGGCTCGACGCTGGAACAAAGCGAGCCCGGCGCCCGCACCGCCGTGGGCCTGGCGGGCGTTCAGCGCGACGATGTCCGCCGCGGCGACTGGCTCGTGGCCTCGGATGCCCCCTGGCTGGCGACCCTGGCGCTCGACGTCGAGCTCTTCCTGCAGGACACCGCGCCTCGCCCGCTCCTGGTCCGGAGCCGCGTCCGCCTGCACCTCGGGACGGCGGAAGTCATGGCGCGCGTCAACCCCCGCGCGCCCATCGAGCCGGGTGCGCACGGGCTCGCGCGTCTGGTGCTCGAGGCGCCGGTCGTGGCCCGAGGCGGCGATCGGCTCGTGCTCCGGAGTTACAGTCCCGTCACCACGATCGGCGGCGGGCGAGTGCTCGACCCGGAACCGCCACGGCGCCGGAGCGCCTGGCCCGCCACCCTCGCCATGTCCGACCCCGCGGAGCGGTTCCGGGCCATGCTCGAGCGCCGCCCACTGGGCGTCTCCTCCGCGCAGCTTCCGGTGCTGCTGGGCCTGCCTCCCGGCAGCGCGCTGGCCACGGCGCGCGCCGAGCCGGCCGCGCGGCTGGTGGGCGAGCTCTGGGTGCGCGACGCCGTGCTGGCCGAGCTCGGGTCGCGCGCGCTGGGGGCGCTCAAGGCCTATCACCGCGCGCACCCGGCCGACCGCGGCGTCCCGCTCGAGACGCTCCGCCACGGGCTCCGCGCCCCCGCGGCGCTCGTCGAGCGCGCACTGGCCGACCTGGGCGAGGGTGGTCGGGTCCGCCTCGCCGGCGGCGTCGCGACGCTCTCGGGGTTCGTCCCCCGGGTGGAGGGCGGCGACGCCGAGATCGACCGGGTGGTGCGCATCCTTGAGGAGGCCCAGTTGAGCCCGCCCAGCCTGGCCGAGCTGGAGCGGCAGACCGGCCGGCACGACGTCGGCGCCATCCTTCGCCTGGCCGCAGCGAGCGGGCGGGTGGAGGCGGTGGAGCGCGAGCGCTGGTACGCCCGGCCGGCGCTCGACCGGTTCACGGCCGTGCTGGCCGAGCTCGGCCGGGACCGTCTCATCGCGCCCGCGGCGGTGCGCGACCGGCTGGGGATCAGCCGGAAATTCATGATCCCGCTGCTCGAGTGGGCCGACGCCAAGGGGATCACCGAGCGCGTGGGCGACGCGCGCCGTCTCCGAAACGCTTGACACCCCGCCTTTTGGGCGGCCATCTTCACACATGCGTCGTTGGCGACTCACGATTTACGACCCACGACTCACGACTTTCTTCCCTTCGGAGGTGCCCACCGTTCGACATGTCGTTTGAAGAGGAGCACCCATGGTCCGCCTGGTGTGGCCGGGGTGGTGGCTCGGACTGCTCGTAGGCGTCGGAACCCCGGTGGCCGCGCAGGCGAACGTCACGCCACCTCGCATCGAGCTCAGGGAGAACTACCCCAATCCGTTTTTTCCGACGACGACGATACCGTTCGCAATTTCCGAGGAGGTCTGTTCCCGGGGCCATCAGCCGGTGGTGAGTCTGAGGATCTACAACGTGCTGGTGCAGGTAGTGGCAATACCGGTGCTGCGGGGCGGGTCCGGCTCCCGGACCCTGGCAGGCGAGCCGCTGGACAGCCTTCGCCTTCGCTGCGGTGAGTACGCCGCCTACTGGGACGGCAAG
>DATAHW010000071.1:0-8142 GCA_036262935.1 Gemmatimonadales bacterium
ACGAACTCGCTCGACGGGACGTAGCCCTGGAAGATTCCCGCGGCCCAGGCGTAGCCGTCCACCAGCCGCACGCTGACGTTGGCATCGAGCCCCTGCTGCCCGGCGTAGGTCAGGGAGAACGTCGCTTTCTTGCTCGGCGTATTGGGGATGAGCTGGTCGCCCACCTGCTGCGACTTGACGGTGAAGTCGAACCCGGTCACCGACGCATCGGCGCGGAATTCGGGGGTGAACTGATAGCCAGCGCCCAGCTCCACGCCCCGCTCGGTGACCCGGCCGGCGTTGGTGTAGGAGAGGACGATCGCCCGGGTGCCGTCGGGCAGGGTGGCGAGCGCGTTGGCGCCCTGGATGCGGGTACCGGCCTGGAGCTGCGCGTAGCCGCCGAGGAGAACGGGAATCGGCCCGCGGAGCTGCGCCGCCTGCTGGGGGGTGAGCGCGCCCTGTGCCTCGAGCCCCTGGATCCGCTGATCGAGCGCGGTCAGCTCCGCCTGCACGTCCACGTCCTGATTCAGCGCGAAGCTGGGATACGCCGGGTTCACGCCGGGCAGGAGGTCGGTGACGAAATCCTTCAGCGAATTGATGTAGAAGTCGGCCGTGACGTAGGCCTTGTTCGACAGGCTTCCCTTATAGCCGAGCTCCCACCCGGTCACCTTCTCGACCTGGAGATCGGCGTTGCCGAGCGCGAGCGCCTGCGTCTGGCCCGAGAAGTTCCAGGGCAGATTGTCGGTGAGCGTGAGCCCCGCGAGCGCCTGGGGCGGGAGGCTGGCTCTCACCCCGGCGTAGTACTGCTCGATCCCGCCTTCGAGCGTGGCCGGGCTCGAGGTCGGCGCGGCGACCGGCACCTGCAGGAAGAACTCCGAATAGTTCGGCGTCTGGAACGCGCGGTTCACCGAGAATCGGAACGAGTGGTCTTCGCTGGGACTGAAGACGATCGCCCCCTTGGGCGAGAACTGGGTGTCGAACAGATCGCCATCGTCCACCCGGGCGGCGCCCACGAGCCGGACCTGGGGGACGATCCGGTACTCGACCTGCGCGTAGCCGGAATAGACGTTATCGCTTCGATCGTCGTTCGCCAGGTTCATGAGGGTCCCGCTGGTGTTCACGTGGGTGTTCCGGAACGAGGCCCCGTAGACCACGCGCCCGCGGTCCCGCATGAAGTTCCAGTTGTTCTGACCCTCGAAATGGAAGATGTCGCTCCGCTCCTCGAGCGGGAGTCCGGACTGGAGCGAGTACTGCGGGTCGATCGAGGTGCGGCTGTTCCAGTAGGCGAACACGTTGTAGCGGTCGGCCGCCAGCGCCACCCGAGCGTACGGCTTGATCGCCTTGGTCACCTGGGCGCGGCCGATGCCGGTGACGAAGATCTCGTTCTGCACCTGCGACGCGCCACCGTCCACCGTCAGCACCGAACCGTTGTCGGCGTAGTAGTCCACCCGGGCCGAGCCGTAGCCGTTGATGAGCGGGTCCCGGTCACCGATAGCGGCGCCCGTCGCCGGATCGATCTGCTGCCCGTTGAGCGCGCGCACTTCACGCGTCGGACCCACCGGCTGGTCCGTCGCGTCGGCATACTCCCGCTCCAGCGACGACCCGTCGAGCAGCGTTCGGGTCCGGGACCAGGTGTCGCTCCGGTTGTAGCCCGCGTTGACCCGGACGCCGAACCGGCCGTCGCCGAACAGGCTGGCGTGCCGGAGGTCGCCCCGGAAGGTCTCCAGCTCGCCGCCGGCCAGACTCAGCTTGGTGCCGAGCGCCTCGCGCGCCGTGGGCGTCGTGATGTTGACGACCCCGCTGAATGCGTTGGCGCCGTAGAGCGCCGACCCGGGGCCGCGCACCATCTCGACGCGGCCCAGGTCCTCGAGCGGCTGGGTGAGCCCATTCCACTCCTGCGAGCCGAGGAACGCGATGGAGAGGTCGCGGCCGTCCTGCAGGACGAGCACCCGCCGGTTGAGCGAGGAGTTGAAGCCCCGGGCGTTGATGTTGAAGTCGTTGACGCCGCTCTGCACCACGTCCACGCCGGGCACCGACTGGAGCGCCATCGGCGCCTGGCCGGTGATCGACACGCGCTCGAGCACCTCGGGCGGCACCACCGAGATCGCCGCCGGCGCCTCGACAATCCGCTCGGGGGCGCGGGAGGCGCCTTCGACCACGATCTCGCCCAAGGAGATGGTGACCGCCTCGAGCCCGGCGTCGGCCGTGACGGTCGCGCCGGGCTCCACGGTCACGTCCACCTGGGTGGGCCGGTAGCCCAGCCAGCGGAAGACGATCCGCTGCGGCCCCGCGGGCACCCGGCGCAAGGTGTACTTGCCATCGGCGCCGGTGGCGGTGCTCTGGCCGGTGGACTCCACCGTGACCGATACGCTGCTCAGCGCCGATCCCTCCCCGGCGCGGGTGACCGTGCCGGCGACGGTGCCGGTCTCCTGGGCGGCCGCCGCCCCCGCCAGGACCAACAGCACGGCGAGCGAGCCGCAGAGCGGAGCGAGTCTGCCGATCATGCCGGACGAATTTCGGCGCATACGGATGTTCCTCGGAGCGGGGAAGGCCGGACGCGTGCGCCGTCGGCGCCGCGCGGAAGCACGATGACTTGTCGACTGGAATGGTGAAGGGGGAGCATAGTATAACGCCGGACGGTCCATCAGCGGAACGGCTTCACTCTGGGCCAGGCCTGGGCGGCGAACGCCGCCACCGCCAGCCCCTCCGCGCTCCGGCCGGCCAGCGCCCAGGTCGCCGCGCCCGGCACAGAGCGGCCGATGCCCACCAGCATCACGCCGAGGTTGACCAGGACGAATGCCGCCCAGCCGAGCTCCTCGCGGCCGCGTTCGCGCCCGGTGCGGAACCGGGGCAGGATCCAGTAGGCCACGCCGAAGGCGAGCTGAACCGTCCACCCGACCGTCAGCAGCTCGGCGTGGAGCGGGCGCCACCGGGCGACGCCCCCGGCGATCGCGGGGTCGGCCAGGAGTACGGCGCCCAGAGTCGCGCCCGCGGCGAGAGCCAGCAGCGCCGCCCGCACCATCCAGATGCTGAGGCGAGGCACGCTAGCGCTCCTTCACTCTGGGCCAGGTGTTCAGCACGAAGCACCAGACGGCGAGGAGCTGGGCGACGGCGGAGACCAGGAGCACCGCGTGCCCGCCGCGGCCCAGCGCGCGCCACGGCTCACCCACGAGCCGGAGCAGCAGCCCCGCGTTGAGCAGCACGAACGTGGCCCATCCCAGCCGCTCGCTCCCGCGCGGACGCTCGGCCGAGTAGCGGGGGAAGAGCCAGTAGGCCACGCCGAAGATGAGCTGCGTCAGCCAGCCCACGACCAGCACGTGCAGGTAGGTGGGCCACAGCACCGCCAGCACGGGGTACCGGCCCGCCATCGGCAACTGCATCGCCACGCCGAGCACCAAGGCGGCGATGAGGTACAGCAGCGCCGCCTTCACCAGCCACCGGGTCAGCGGCGGCACACGCGCCGCTCAGGCGGGCTCAGGCCACACCGGCCTTCTTCACGTTCAGCACCGTGACCATCCCGAACATGCCGTGCTCGGACTCCGCGTGGGGAAGGATGTGGCAGTGGAACGCCCAGACGCCGGGATTGGTGGCCTTCACCAGCACGTCCCACCGCTCACCCGGCGCGATGTTGAGGGTATCGCACCGCCACGGCATCGGCTGGTCCCAGCCATCCTTGGCGATGACGGTCATGTGCATTCCGTGGAGATGCATCGGGTGGATCATCATCCCTTCATTCATGAATCGGATGCGCACCGTCTGCCCTTGGGAACACGCGATCGGCTCGGTGGCCGGGAAGCTCTTGCCGTTGAGAGTATAGCCGTGGGCGCCGTCGTTCAGCACCATCACGTAGTCCACGTCGGCCCGGTGCGCCGGGAGCGGCCGCCGGGGCTCGACGATGAACGCGCCGAGCAGGCCGTTGCCGACCTGGATGGCGGAGTTGTGGTGCGAGTGGTACATGTGGGAGCCGGCGTTGGGCACGGTGAACTCGTAGGTGTAGCTGTCGCCCGGTTTCACCGGCGGCTGGGTGATGAAGGGGACACCGTCCTGATCGTTCGGCAGCTCGAGCCCGTGGAAGTGAATCGAGGTGGACTGGGCGAGCTTGTTGACCAGCCGGATGCGAACCCGGTCGCCCTCGTGGACGCGGAGCTGCGGGCCGGGGACCTGGCCGTTGTAGGCCCACGCCTTGACCTTCCGGCCCGGCTCCGTCTCCCACTGGATCTCCTCGGCGGTGAGCTCGAAGACCTTGACGCCCTTGTCGAGGCGGGGCTCCATGATCCGATTGCCCTTGCCCTCGGTTTTCGCCGGGAAGGCCTTGATCCCCTTCTCGTGCATCGCGTCCATCTCGTCGGCCTTGTCGCGGACCGAGAGGACTGGCGCGGGCGGCGGGGGTTGCGTGGGGGTGCTGGGCGGCGTCCGCGCGGCGGCGGGCGCGGTCTCAGTGCAGGCGCCGAGGCTCGCGATGGCCGGGAGCGCAACGGCTGCGGCCGCACCCTTCCGGAGAAAGTCGCGGCGGGAGGTTGGATCTACTCGGGAGATGTGGTCGGACAAGGGAGCGCTCCTGTTGACTTGGCATGGCGCGCCGTGGCGCGCGCCGAGTTGACGGGAGTTTAGGATCTGCCCCGTGAAGGAGGGCTGGAGGCGTCGTGAAATTCGCTTCATCCGGAGTCGGGCTTCGCCGACCTTTCATCGCTTCTTCATCGCCTGGTAGCTAGTGTTGGGTCGTAACCTTTCCGGAGCCGGGCCATGGGTCCATGTCCTGAATCCCCAGTGCCGCTCGAGGGTGCCGCCACGCTCGACGCCGTGTTGAGCCACGTGCATAACGGCTGGGTCGACCAGGTGCGGCGCTTCCTGGTTCCGGCCACGACCTCGGACGCGCCATTCTGGGACCGCTGGAGCGCCGTGCGTTACCTGAACGATCAGTTCCTGGCGCACTTCGCGATGCAGCGCACGCTGCTGACCGAGCTGCGGCCGCTGATCGGGGCGCACCATCTGGATGGCCTCGATGCGGGTGCGGAGCGGGTGGCGCGGCTCCGCCTGGGCCTCGACCGGATCGGGCGGCGGCGCGGCACGGCCGCCGAGTTTGCCCTCATGGCTGACGAGCTGCTCGCCGCGCTCGAGCGGTGGTGCGCCGAAATCGAATCGGCCGTGCGGCACGTCGATGCCGAGCACCTGTCGGAGGACGGGGCCAGGACTCTGGCGCTGCTCGAATCGGTGATGCGGCCGGTGGGATGATGATGTCGCGCTCCGCGTGCCGGTTCATGGCAGCCTCCCACCGGTCCCGATGCCGCGGCGCGGCGCGAAGGTCGCCCGCAGCGCGTTGAGGATGACGGCCACGTCGATCAGCTCCTGCAGCAGGGCGCCCGCGATCGGCGGGATGTAGCCGAAGGCGGCCACGACCATCGCCACGCCGCTCATCCCCAGCCCGGCCCAGATGCTCTGCCGCGCCAGCCGCAGGGTGCGGCGGCTGATGGCGATGGCTTCGGCGAGCCGGGTCGGGTCGTCGGCCAGGATCACGGCGTCCGCCGCCTCGGCGGTAACCCCGCCGCCGCCGCTCGCGAGCGCCACGCCGACCGTCGCGGTGCTCAGCGCCGGGGCGTCGTTGGTGCCGTCGCCCACCATCAGCACGTGCCCGCCCTCCGCCATCAGCCGCTGAACGAAGGCGACCTTGTCGGCCGGCAGCAGCCCGCCGTGCACCTCTCCGATTCCGACGGCGCGCCCGACCGCCGTGGCGTTGGCCTGGTCGTCGCCCGAGAGGAGGAGCGTGCGGCGCACGCCCAGCCCGCGAAGCGTGGCCATGAAGTCGGGCAGCCCGGGGCGGAGCCGGTCGGCATACTCGACCACGCCGGCGCCGTGCCCGTCGACGGTGACGTACGCCCGGAGCCCGTCCGCGCTCGCCTCGCCCAGCACGGCGCGGAGATCCCGTTCTGCCTCCGGGTGGCGGGGCACGACGAACGACCAGGCCCCCACGGCTACGGCACGACCCTCGACCTCGCCGGCAACTCCCTCGCCCGGCCAGTCGGTGATCTCCCGGCCCTCGGGAAGATCGATGCCGCGGGCGAGGGCCTCGTCGACCAGCGTGCGGGCGAGGAGATGGCTCGAGCCGTGCTCCACGGCGCCGGCGAGGCGCAGCATCTCGTTCGCCGTGAACGGCGGCACCGCCCGCACTTCCGCTACCGCCGGCCGCCCGATGGTGAGCGTGCCGGTCTTGTCGAACACCGCCACCGTGATGCGGGCCATCTGCTCGAGGGCGGAGCCGTGGCGGAAGATGATGCCGTGTTTCGCCGCGCGGTTGATCCCGCCCACGACCGCGACCGGCGTGGCCAGGATGAGTGGGCACGGCGTGGCGACGACCAGCACCGCCAGCACGCGGACGGCATCCTGGGTTGCGAGCCACGCGACGAGGCAGACGAGCAGCGTGATGGGCGTGAACCAGATGGCGTAGCGGTCGGCCAGCCGCTGCAGCGGCGACTTGCTCTCCTGCGCGGTGCGCACCAGCTCGACGATCCGGGCGTACTGGCTCTCCGCCGCTCGGGCCGTGGCCCGGATGGTGAGCGGGCCGTCGAGATTGGCGCTGCCGCTGAGGAGCCGTACCCCGGCGCTGGCGGTGACCGGAACCGGCTCGCCGGTGAGGCGCGCGGTATCCACCTGCGAGCGCCCCTTCAGCACCAGGGCGTCGGTCGGGACGAGCTCGCCGGGGCGGACGTACAGCTCGTCGCCCACCTCCACCGCTTCGGCGGCGATGTCCTCGACCCCGCCCGCGAGGACGCGGTGCGCCAGCGTGGGCGCGGCAGACTCCAGCTCGCGCACCGCATCGGACGCGCGCCCCTCGGCGTAGCGCTCCAGCGCCTCGCCACCCGTCTGCATGAGCACGACGATGAGGCCGGCGAGCGGCTCGCCCAGCGCCAGCGCGCCGACGATGGCCAGCATCGCCACCAGGTCGGCCGCGAACCGCCCCGCCGCGACTCCCCGGATCGTGCGCCAGACCACGGGCAGCCCGGTAAACGCCAGCCCGGCCGACCAGACCAGACTGGCCGAGCCGGTGCTGTCCCCCAGCCGGAGGCCGAGGCCCACGATGATGAAGAGAAGGGCGGCGGCGGGCAGAAAAGCCGCGCCGCCCGGGCTCAGTGCGCTGGCGACACCTCGGAGACGTCCTTGCCGCGGCGGAGGCTGAAGCCGACTCCCCGGACCGTGCTGAGCAGCGGCTCGCCCGCCGCCTGGGTGAGCTTCCGGCGGAGGTTCCCCACGTGGACGTCCACCACGTTGCTCTCCGGGTCGAAGTGCATGTCCCATACCTTCTCCAGGAGCGTGGTCCGGCGCACGACTTCTTCGGGATGCAAGAGGAAGTACTCGAGCAGCTGGAACTCCTTGGGCGTGAGGTCGAGCCGCGTGTCGTCGACGGTGGCGAGATGGCGCAGCCGGTCGAGCGTGACCGGTCCGTAGCGCAGGATTTCGAGCCGCTCCGCGCCGCCGCGCCGGTGGAGTGCCCGGATGCGGGCCAGCAGCTCGTCGAAGCGGAACGGCTTGGCGAGGTAGTCGTCGGCGCCGGCATCGAGACCGCGCACCACGTCCTCGACGGCATCCCGGGAGGTGAGCATCAGGATCGGCGTGTGCCGCCCTTCCCGCCGCAGCTCCGTGGCCACCTGGAAGCCGTTCTTCTTGGGGAGTACGACGTCCAGCAGGATCACGTCGTAGTCGTATACGTGGGCCAGCATGGTGGCCTCGTCGCCGTCGGGCGCGACGTCCACGACGTAGCCCTCCTCTTTCAATCCCTGCTCGATGAACCCGGCGACCTTCCGGTCGTCCTCCACGACGAGAATCTTCATGGCTTCCAATCTACGGAACGGGTCTGAACGGTCCCGGAACTCTTCGTGAAGTTGCCTTCATTCGGGCTTCGCGGCGGGGAGCTGGAGCACGAAGCGGCCTCCGCCGCCCTCGACCGGCACCGCCCGGAGCTCGCCGCCCAGCAGGCGGGCCAGTCGGCGCGAGAGCGGAAGGCCGAGCCCGGCGCCGCGACTCTCGCCCGCGGCCTTGGTCACGTAGATGTCGAAGACCCGCTCCGCCTCGGTGGCCGGCACGCCCGGGCCCTCGTCGTCCACGGTGTACTGGATCGTCCCATCTCGCTCGGCGACGCCGAGCCGCACCGTGCCGGCGTCGGGCGAGTGG
>DATAHW010000072.1:0-15296 GCA_036262935.1 Gemmatimonadales bacterium
GGCGGTATCCTGCGCGTGGACGTCTCCGCGGCGACGGGCTACACGATTCCTCCCGACAATCCGTTCGCGGGCCGCACCGACGCTCGGCCGGAAATCTGGAGCGTGGGCCTCAGGAATCCCTGGCGGTTCAACTTCGATCCCACCACCGGCGACCTCTACATTGCCGATGTGGGCCAAAACGCGTGGGAGGAAGTGGACGTGGCCACGGCCGCCGGCGGGGCGGGCCGGGGCGCGAACTTCGGCTGGAACGTCATGGAAGGCCGCCACTGCCTTTCCGACCCGGCGTGCGACCCGGCCCCGTTCAGCCTGCCCGTGCTCGAGTACTCCCACGCCGAGGGCTGCTCGATCAGCGGTGGGTACGTATACCGGGGCGCTGCCATTCCCGCGCTGCAGGGGCATTATTTCTACGCCGACTACTGCCAGGGCTGGGTGCGGAGCTTTCGCTTCCAGGATGGCCAGGCGACCGACCCCCAGCAGTGGCCCACGCTCGCCCCGGGCGGCGGGGTCCCGGGCTTCGGCCAGGACGCCGCCGGCGAGATGTACGTCCTCAGCACGGAGGGTCGGGTGTTCCGGATGGTGCCCCGATGACCGAGGAGCTCCGGGCCCTCGCGGCCCGGCTGCCGGCGGAGGTCCGGTTCGGGGCGTCCTCGTGGAACTATCCGGGTTGGCGGGGGCTGGTCTACCATCGGGAATACGAGGGCCGGGGCGCCCCGGCCAGGATGCTGGAGGAGTACGCGGCGTTCCCCCTCTTCCGCACCGTCGGCATCGACTCCAGCTTCTACGCGCCGCCAACGGATGCGGTGCTGGGATCCTACGCCGAAAACCTGCCGGCCGGCTTCCCCTGCGTGAGCAAGGTCTGGAACCAGCTCACGGTGCACACGTTCAGCAAGGCGCAGGACAAGGCGCGGGCCGGAAAGGTCAATCCGGACTTTTTGAGCCCCGAGCTGTTCCTGGAAGCGGTGTATGAGCCGTACCAGCGGCATTTCGCGGGGCATGCGGGCCCGTTCGTCTTCGAGTTCCAGACCATCGGCCGGGGCAGCGGGATTACCGCGGAGCGGTTCGCGGAAAAGCTGGACCAGTTCTTCGGCGTGCTGCCGCGCGAGGGGATGTACGCCGTCGAGATCCGCAACGAGGAGTTTCTCACGCCAATGTACTTCGCCGTGCTCCGGGAGCACGGTGTCGCCCACGTCTTCAATTCCTGGACGCGCATGCCCTCCATCGGCGACCAGCTCGACCTGCCGGGCGCGGTCTCGGGGCCCTTCATCGTGGCGCGGGCGCTGCTCCAGCCGGGCCGCACCTACGACGAGGCAGTGGATGCCTTCGCGCCATACGACCGGATCCAGGACCCGTCGCCCCCGCTCCGCCGCGACCTGGTGCGGCTGATCGAGACCGCGGTGCGCACCCGCATCCCGGCCTACCTGCTGGTGAACAACCGGGCGGAAGGGAGCGCGCCGCTCACCGTGGCCGAGGTGCTGCGGATGCTGCCCGGGGCGCCCGCGTGACGGAACAGCGCCGCTCGCTCCGACGCTACGCGGTCATCTCGATCCTGGCGGCCCTCGCCACGATCGGGCTCAAGGGCTGGGCCTACGCGGTCACCGGCTCGGTCGGCCTGCTGTCCGACGCGTTCGAGTCGCTGGTGAACCTGGCCGCCGCCGTGGTGGCGCTCATCGCGCTCACCGCGGCGGCACGGCCGGAAGACGAAGACCACCGCTACGGCCACAGCAAGGCCGAGTACTTCTCGAGCGGCTTCGAGGGCGCGCTGATCATGCTCGCGGCCGCGAGCATCCTCTACGCGTCCGTGCGCCGGCTGCTCTCGCCCCGGCCCATCGAGCAGCTCACCCTTGGCGTCGGGATCTCGGTCGCTGCCTCGGTCATCAACCTGCTCGTCGCCCGGGTGCTCTTCCGCGCCGCGCGCCGGCACCAGTCGATTACCCTGGAGGCCGACGCGCACCACCTGATGACCGACGTCTGGACGTCGCTCGGGGTCATCATCGGCATCTGGGCGGCGTCAGCCACGGGATGGCAGCGGCTCGATCCGATCGTGGCGATCGGGGTCGCGCTCAACATCGTGTACACCGGCGTCAGCATCCTCAGGCGCTCGCTGATGGGCCTGCTGGACACCGCGATCCCCGACGAGCTGCAGCGCGGCGTCACCGACATTCTCGCCCGCCATACCTCGGGCGGGGTGCGCTTTCATGCGCTGCGGACCCGCCAGGCGGGCGCCTGGCGGTTCATCGACTTCCACGTGCTGGTGCCGGGGAACTGGTCGGTGAAACGGGGACACGATCTGCTGGAGCGGCTGGAGGAGGAGGTGCGCGCGGCCGTGCCCAACAGCACGGTGTTCACGCATCTGGAGCCGGTCGAAGACCCGGTCTCGTGGGAGGACACGCGGCTCGAGCGGAAACCCGGCGACAGCGCGGAGATCAAGGCGCCGGAAGCCTGACCTCCAGCATCCAGCGACGCTCTTCGCCGGGTGTCAGCGTCTGCGCCGTGCCCCACGACCCTGCCGCGTCGGCCAGCCGGTCGGGGGCGCCGATGCACGGCTCGAGCGCCAGGTTGTAATACGGGCGCCGGCCCGCGGGCGCCCACCCTTCGCAGTTGATCCACAGCCCCACCTGCGGCACCTCTTCCGGGGGCACCCGGATCTCCAATCGCTCGCCTTCACGCGGGTCCGTGAGAGCCATTCGACCCTCCGGCCCGGCGTCGCCGAACAGCTTGACCGCCCAGCCGCCGTCCGGCGGCAGGGTGAACCGATCGGCGTCGCCGCCGATCGTGCCGGGCCAGCTCACCACGTCGTCTCGACCGAGGTCGGTCCGGCCGTGCACCTGGTCGAGCTTGACCTGGCGGACGCCGGCCAGCTCGACGGTGGTCCCGGGCTGCACGTTGAAGAGCGGGTGGGCGGACCAGATCCAGGGGAATGGCTCCCCGCCGGTATGGCGCAGCCGGTAGCGCATCCGCACCACCGGCGCGCCCTGCTCGAGCGTCACCGCCCGGTGGAACTCGTAGGGGAGCCGCGTTCCCATCGCCGTGCTCTCGAGCGTCGTCCCGCCCGCGTGATCGAACACCGAGCTGGTCCACTCGGCGCTCCACAGCTCGCCATGATCCGGCAGCGGCGGCGCGGACGCCGGCGCGCCCGGCAGCGGCGACGGCCCCACCGTGGGGAAGCACTCGTCCCAGCCGCCGCTGTCGGCGGTGTCGACGTAGGAGGCGCCGGGCCGCGGGAGCGCGAGCGGGATCTGGTCGCTGCGCCAGAGCCACTCCCGGCCGCGCAGCCGGCGGAGGTGGGTGAGTTTGACGCCGATGGCGGGCACGGCCACGACTTCGAGCTCCTCGGAGCGGAGCGCGATCGCCGGGAAGCCGGAGACGGTGGTCTGGCGGAAGGGCATGGATGCGTCGCCCGTTCAGAGCTCCGCGAACGCGCGCACCGGCCAGCTCCCCATCCCCGCGACCTTCGCGGGCACGGCGGAGAAGCGGAACCCCTCGTCCGGCAGCGAGCCCAGGTCACAGAGGTGTTCCACGATCGGGATGCCCGCGCCGAGCAGCCGGGAGTGGACCGGGCGCGCACCGTCGTCGATGTCGTCGATGTTGAGCGAATCGATCCCGACGAGTGCCGCGCCCCCGTTCACGAGGTACTTGGCGGCGGCATCGGTGAGGAAGGGATGGCCGGAGAGGTAGGTCGACGTGCCCCAATGGATGTCCCAGCCGGTGCGCACCAGGACCGCCCTGCCCGCGACGTCGCGTCCGGCGAATGCTTCGGGGCCGATGGCGCTGCCCGCCCCGCGCGCCCGCACCACGATCGCCTCGAGGCGCGCGAGCGACGCCAGCGGCAGGCCCGAGATGTCGATCCCGCCGGGATAGCGGTGAAATGGCGCGTCCAGGTAGGTCCCGGTGTTGGCCACCATCTCGACCTTCCCGATCTGGAACTCGACGCCGGGAGCGTAGCGCGCCCGCGAGGCCTCGCGGCTGAGGAAGTCACAGATGAGCGGCCCCGGCAGGCCGGGGTAGGTCGTCATCCCGTGCTCGATGACGTGGCTCAGGTCCGTGAAGCTCACCGGCCCCGCTCACCCGGTCAGCGCGCGGAGCTCCTCCGCCACGCCGGCCAGCGCGGAGATGCGCGCGATCGTCTCGCCGACCTTGTTATTCGGCGTCGACGCGCCGGCGGTGATCCCGATGATATGGGCGTCACCGAGCCAGCCGGCGGTCGTCTCCTCGTGTCGGCCGCCGATCGGCTGGTGCCGGATAGTGCCGGTGGCCGGGTCCACGCCCTCGGCATCCTCGATATGAAAGGTGCGGACGCCCTTGGACTGCACCAGCGCCGCCAGGTGGCAGGTATTGCTCGAATTGTAGCCGCCGACCACCACCATCACGTCGAGCGGCTCCTCCACCAGGGCCACCACCGCATCCTGCCGCTCCTGCGTGGCGGAGCAGATCGTGTCGAACGAGCGGAAGTGGTCGGCCACCGCCGCCGTGCCGTAGCGGCGCTCCATGCTGCGGCGGAACTCCTCGGCGATCGCGAGCGACTCCCCCGAGAGCATCGTCGTCTGATTGGCGATCCCGACGCGCGCCAGGTCCCGCTGGAAATCGAACCCGGGCGAGACCCCGCGCGCGAAACGCTCCGCCAACGCCGCCGCGTCCCCGCCCCGCTCGATGAAGTCGCAGACCATCCGCGCCTCGGCCATGTCGAACACCACGAGGTAGCGGCCGCCGGGGTACTTCATCACCTGGCTCGCGGTGGCCTTGGTCTCCTCGTGGTAGTGCTTGCCGTGGATGATCGCGGTGTAGCCGTCTCCCGCGTAGCCCTCCACCCGCTTCCAGACGTTGAGCACCGAGCCGCAGGTGGTGTCCACCAGCACGCAACCGATGCCGCGGAGGCGCTCGAAGTCGCCCATGGTGACCCCGAACGCCGGCAGGATGACGACGTCACCGGGGATGATGTCGGAAAAGTCGAACTCGCCGCCCTCGCCGCGTGCGAGGAAGCGCACGCCCATGTCGCGCAGTTTCTGATTGACGTGCGGGTTGTGGATGATCTCACCCACCAGATAGAGCCGGCGGTCGGGAAACTTGAGCCGGGTCTCGTAGGCGTAATCCACCGCGCGGTCGACACCGTAGCAGAAACCGAATTCGCGCGCCAGGCGGAAGGTGAGCGGACCGACGTCGAGCCGGTACTGACCCGCGCGCAGCGCCTCGACGACCGAGCTGTGGTAGTCGGCGGTGAGCCTGCCTTCGATCGCCGCCTTGAGGCCGAAACCGCGCCGGAAGTAAGTGCTTTCCATGCCCCCTAATGTACACCCGCCGCCGAGTCCCGCGTCGCCGAACGCGCCGTACATCCGCGCCGCGCCGGCCGCGCGCGAAGCCCGGCGAACGAGCCCGTCACGGTGAGCCGGCCGGCATCCGAGATCCCGCGGGCCTTGGCGCGAAAGCTCCCCGACAGCACCCCGTCCGCGGCCCGGCGCAGAGTCAGCGTCCCGCTGTCGCTCCGAACCCCCCGAACCGACATGCGCGAGAACCAGCGGAGCGCCAGGGCGGCCGATGGCGGGGTGGTATCGGCCACATCGGGAGGGCGGATCGGGTACTCGCCCGGCTGGATGGTGTCCGCGCGATACACTGCGAGCGCCAGCCCGGTGTCCCCGGCGACAGCCCGGAGCTCCAGCAGATCGAGCGAGTCGCACCACTCGGCGACCGCCGGGGCCGTAAAGGCCGCCGTATCCGTGCCCGACCATCGCGCCTCGAGCCGCGGGCCCGTCGGCTCGCGCGGCGCCTCCCTGCGGCACGCCGGTGCGGCCGCGAGCAAGGCGCTCAGCACGTACCACCGGAGCCCGCGCCTCACCGCATGGCCCGAACGACGATGTCGAACCGCACCTTGCCTCCGGTGTCGGGAGTGAGCGGATGACTCAGGTCGAAACGGAGCACCCCACCAAAGAGCGAAAGGCCCGCGCCCGCGCCGACGAGCGCTCCGCTCGAGAACAGGTCGGCCACGCGCGCGGCCTGGCCCGCATCCACGAACGCCACCGGACGCAGCCGCCCGCCGAAGGGGGCGATGTCGAGCTGCGCCGCCCAGAACGCCTGCCCCCGCCGCTGAGCGTAGTCGAACCCGCGCACCGTCGCGAGCCCGCCGAGACGGAACTGCGACTGCGGCGGCCCCGGGCTCGTGGCGACGCCTGCCGCGAGGCGGAGACTCGCACCAGCCTCGTCGCCCACGTCCCGGCGCAGATCGCCGTACAGTCGGCCCGTCACCCGGTCCGCGCCGCCCAGCACGTCGGCGGCGACGTTCCAGCGGAGCCCACCGGTGTGGCTCAGCCGCGCCGAGGCCGCCGCAAACGTCCCCGCGTCGACCGGCGGGTTGGGGGGGAAGCGCCCGTCTCCGCCGAGGAAGTCGTTGACCGCCGACGTCGCCCGGCGCCCGGCGCTCTGCTGCCGCTCGACCCGCGCTCCGAGGACGAGGTCGAGGCCCGTGCGGAGCGAGGTCTCGAAGCTCGCCGAGCCGCCGGCGGCCAGCATGTAGTCGGCGTCATCGTGCGCGGCGAAGAGTGCGTTCAGGGTATTCCCCACCGTGTGGCCCGGCGAGAACGGATCGAGGTCGGCGACGTCGCGGTACCCGCTCAGTGTGAGTCGCCCGCCCGGCGCATCGCGCCGGAGCGAGAGGCGGCCGGTCACGCGATCGTCGCTCAGGCCGTAGCGGACGGTGGCGTACAGGTCGGTGAACCGGAGGGCGGGCACCCGCACCCGGTAGCCCACACCCAGCGAGAGACCCTGCACGCGGTCGTAGCGCAGCGCGTCGGACGGCCGTTCGTACGCCACGCCGTGAGTCCGCTCCCCGGTAAGCTGGCCGGGCAGCACGTCGGCCAGACGGGCGAGCTCCACCTCCGCTTCGCGCAGCCGGCGGAGGTCGGCCGGGTCGGGCTGGAGCGAGAGCGAGTCGGGCCAGTCACGGTATCGGCCGAGCGCGACGTTGGACGGCCGGTGCAGCTCGTAGCGTCCGCCCGCCCAGCGGCCGGCGTAGCTCCACGAGCGGAGGCTGTCGGCCCGGGCACGCTCGCGGCCGCGACGGAAGTCCCGGCGCGCGCGGCGGAGCGCCCGGAGGGAGTCGCGGCTGAGCCCTGCCGCCGCCGGCGGCGGCATGGTGAAGGCGATCGCCCGGCCGGTGTTGATCGCGTAATCCTCGAAAGTCGTGGTGGCCTGAAATGGAATCACGACGTCGCTTACCAGCGGGACCCTTACCCTCCCGGCGATCACCTGCCGGCGCGGCATCCAGTAGCGCCCCTCCTGGAGACCGTATTCGAGGTCCACGTCGACGCTGACAATCCGGTTAGCCAGTGAGTTGAGCCGGCCCGCCTTGGCCGAGTCGGGGCCCCGCGGCCCGGGCACCGGCCGCACCCACAGCGCCGTGCCGACGTAGCGGAAGGTCATCCGGACCACTTCCGCGCTGGCGGAGTCGATCCATAGCTGCCCGGCGATGAGCGCGGGGCCGGCACGCTTCGGCGTGACGTCGATCCGAACCACCCGGAGCGCACCCCCGCGCGCCGGGTTGAGCCTGAGACCGCCGGTCATGACATAGCGGTACGAATCCGGCCCCGTCGGGGCCAGCGGATGCAGCGCGCCGGTCGCGGGAAAATCGTTGCTGAAGATGCGGACCGAGTCGTCCACGCCGCGCGGCACAAACCAGGGGCGGTCCCACACGCTCGAGAGCTCCATCATTCCGTTGCGTGAGCGGGCCCGGCGGCCGATGACATCCACCCGGAGGTCGTTGGGCCGCTCCCACTGCACCCGCGCTACCTGCTCCTCCACCGCGGAGGCCGCCACCTTCGACCAGACGCGCCGGCCCATGCCCACCGAGAGCCGGTATCGGATCGTCGCCTGATAGTCGTGCACGGTCGAGTCGCTCGTCCGCCGGCGCGCCATGGCGCGCTCGACGAGCTGGCGAATCGCGGGGCTGCTGAAGGTGGGGAGGGAATCGGGCGGAGGAGACTGCAGGACGGCGGCGGACAGAAACAGGGTTACGAAGATTGCGCCCATTTGCTCCGGCCGTCTCGGTGTAGCCCGTACGCCTTGAGACGGCGCCAGAGGGTGGTCCGGCTGATGCCCAGGTGCCTGGCCGTCTCGGCGAGCTTCCAGTTGTTCGCGTCGAGCGTCTTGACGATAGCCTCCTTTTCCCGGTCCGCCAGCGTAGTGGGACCTTCAATGCCGGGAATGAACATCGCCTCGCCGAGCTCGAGCGCACCGACCCTCAGTGGCCGGAGGCGCCCGCCGAGCGCAGCCAGTCGCGGCAGAAGGTCGGGAGCGTCTTCGGGCAGGTCCATGCCGGCGAGCGCCTCACGCGCGGGCTGGTTGGCGTAGAGCAGACGGCCCTCGACGTCGAACACAATCACTCCCTCGCTGAAGCCGTCGAGCAGGGCCTTGGCGAGCGGTGAAAAGACCGAGGGCAGCGATCCGAGTGGCAGCGTGTCTGGCATGTTCATCAGGATACGGGACCCGGAGCCGGGGAGTTTCACTAACTGCGTGCGCTGCTTCGCACTCGGACATCGAGCCGTCGGCGCTTCGCGCGGGCGTTCGGGCCAGGCGACTCACCCGCCGATCCTTTCAGGACGTCGGCCGCGAGCCGGTCTGCACAGCCGGCGACGCCCAGGTGAGCGCCTTCAGTGGCGGCGGCCGGGCTGATGGCGGTGCGGCCCGCGGCGGGGCCGCCGCGGCTCGCCTTCGCGCTCGTGGCGGGGTGCCCGCGGGGCGCGCTTCAGCTCGGCCTGCAGCTCGGGGAGCGTATCGGCGAGGACCGGCGCGTGCCTGCCGCGCCAGACGGCAAACCGGAGTGGCCGGTCGAATGGCGGCAGCTCGTCGGCCCGGAGCCGCTTGGCCTGTCCTTCGCGGAGCCGGATCCGCGCCACTCCCGTTCCGTCGGCCAGCTCGTAGTCCACCGGCACAGCGTCTCCGCGGAGCCGGACCATCGCCGGGAGCGCCTCGAGCCGCTCGCGGATGGCGGGGTCCACAAGTCCCGCGGGGTCCACCACGATCCGCGTGTGCAGGAAGTCGTCCCAGCTCCCGACCGGTTCGAGCTGGGCGCGCACGAGCGCCCGGACGGACGCCGGCGCCGCCGCCGCGAGCGTTCCGCCCGAACGGCGCCACAACTCGTCGAGCGCCTCGACGGCGCGCCTGACGCGGCCCTGGTCGGGATGCGGGGTCTCGCCCGCCATCAGAGCGTCCGCCAGCACGTCGCGCGCGTCGTCGCGCAGCGTTGCCGGGAGCTCGCCCCGGAGGGGTTCCACCTCGGTGTCGAGGTCGAATCCGAAATACGAGCGCCGCCGCTCGACGGCCAGGCCCTGCTGCTTTCGCGGGCCGGTGAGCACGACGCGCGCCGGGCCCAACCTGGCGTGCTCTCGCACCAGGTCGTAGGACAGGGTGGTGCCCTCGATGCCGGCGCGCGGAACGCCGAACCGATCGGCGAAGAAACGGAGATTCCCGGCCACCGCCCCCCAGCTTCCCGCGACCGAAGTCTTCGAGACCCGCGCCTCCTGCCCGTCCACGGTATGCTCGTCGATGACGACGTCGAACGGCATGAACCGCGCGAGCAGATCGGCCCAGGCCTTCCGGATCTCCTTCGAGGCATAGGGCAGCTGTTTGGGGAGCGGCAGCTCGAGCGAGCGGTACACCGAGGCCGTGCCCAGCGCCGCGTCCTCGATGGCCTTCACCAGCACGCCACGTCGCTCGGCCCACTCCGCCAGGCCGTCTTCGAACAGGTGCCTCGGCAGGCCATATACCTGGCCGACGTAGCCGTGCTGGTTCACCGCCTCGGCGTAGAGATTGTAGGCGGTCAGGTGGTCGCTCCCGTTCACCACGACGCCGTGCAGGTCGCGCTCCTCCCGGGTCATCCGGTGGAGCGAGTCGATGTTCGAGCAGACCGCCACGATCGGGAGCAGCGCGGCATCGGCGTGGACCAGCAGCTCCCCCCACGCCCGTTCCACGGGCATCGCCTCGACCGCGCGCCCGTAGGTGGTGAGCCGTCCATCTTCCACCAGCCCCCGGCTGGTCAGCAGCGCGAGCGTGCGGCGATAGGCGGTCCGGTCGAGCGGTACCGGCAGCTCGAGATCACGCGCGTCCACGCCCAGCGCAGCGCAGGTGAGGGCCACCCGCTCGGCGTCGCCCGCGAGCTGGAACTCGGGTGGCGTCGGCCGGAGCTGCTCGAAGACGAGGTCACGGTCGCTCAGGATCACGACCTCGCCGTGCGGCACGCGTCCGTGCACCCGCCCGGCCATCTGGAGAATCTCGTTGGAACCGAGATAGAGCCGGTGCAGCACGTTCCGGCCCCGCTCGACGACATTACCGTAGCGCGCGTCGTAGATGATCACGGTGTCGAGCCCGGGCACGTTGAGCGCCGACTGGCCCGCGGCGGTCATCGCCAGGAGGAACGGCCGCTCCACGTCGCCCTCGAGAAAGGGACGGATGACCCGGATCGGTTCGCCGCCATGGTAGAAGGCGGTGCTGAGCCGCTTCCACTGCTCGCCCAGCTCGGCGCCCAGCCGCTCCACCTCGGCGCGGGTCGGCAGGAACACCGCGACGCCGCGCTTTTCCTTGATGATGTGCCGGATGTAGCGCTCGTTCAGGAACTCGTCGGGCTTCTGCGCCAGGACCTGCACCTTGGCCTTGAGCTTGGGGTCGAAGGCCTGGGTGGCCAGCACCTCCGCGCTCTCGAGGTAGCGCGCGTAGAAAGCAGGATCCACGGTCGCGCTGAGCCAGATGAAGCGGCACCCGGCCCGCTTGCCGAGTGCCAGGCACAGCTCCAGCTCGGCCGAGGTCTGGTGGATCTCGTCCACGATGACGGTGTCGCGGCCGGTGATGAGATCGTCCTGGAACCACCGCCGGGCGATTCCGGTCGTGACGATGACGACATTCCAGTTGGGGGTGTCGGGCGTGGCCTCGCGCTCCCGGTTCACGACGCCGACGTCGAGCGCCTCCTGGAGGATGGATTCAGCGATCGGCCGGATGGCGAGCGTCTTGCCGGTGCCGGTGCCGGCCACGATTCCGAACCCCTTGCCCGACCCGGCCAGCTCGCGGATCTCCTCGCCATGCTCGCGCTCGAGCAGCGTCTCGAGGTGGAGGCCGAGCGCCAGCTCGATCGTCTCGCACGCCGCGCGCGTCGGGGCGATGACGATGACGCGACCCGTGGCATGGGGCGCGTGTCGGTAGGCGTCGGGATCGGGGGGAAGATGGTGGTCGCGCGGCGGGTGCATGAGGGAATGAACGCCCGCCGGCGACCGAATGCAAACGCTTAGAACCCGGGCTGCAGATTCAGCTCCCAGACCCAGTTCTTGTCGGGGCGCTGGAATGGATGGACCAGGTCCGCTTCGAGCACCGCAAAGCCGAACAGGTTGAATCGGAGCCCGGCCCCCGCGCTGTAGACCGCCTGGCGGTCGCCACCGGTAAGCCTGGGCTCGTGACTGGTGTCCCACGCGAGTCCGGCATCGCCGAAGACCAGGAAATCGAGCGGCAACGCGCCGTAGTAGCCCGAGCCGAGGCCGAGGACGCCGAGGAGCGGGAAGCGGAGCTCGATGTTGCCCACCGCCATCCGGCTGCCGAGCAACTGGTCGAACACCGGGCAGGCGTTCGGGTCCGACGCCGGCGCGTGGCACTCGGAGGCGGCAAACGACCCGACATGATACCCGCGCACCAGCCCGGGGTACCCCAGGAAGAGTGGCTGGAGCCGGGGGTCCTCGCCGTCGGCGCCGTAGCGGCCGTAGTGCAGCAGGCGGGTCGCCAGGGTGAACGGGCGGGCCGGCAGAAAGAAATAGCGGCGGTAGTCGGCGAGCGCGCTGACGAAGCCGAGCGATCCCACGGTGGGGCTGACCTCGAGCCGGTACCGCTGTCCCAGAATCGGGCCGGTGGCCCCGAATATCGAGTTGTCATAGACCAGCGCCGCGCTCGCCAGCCCCAGGTTGAGCGCGTCGCCGGCCGGCAAATCCTGCTTCTCGTCCAGCACCTGCGCCCCGGAGGCGTCGAACGCGTTCGTGTGGAGCTCGGTGTCGAAGGAGATGTTGGTGTATCCCGCCGCGAACTCGATCCGTTGCGCCGTATTGAACGGATACGCCAGCTGAAGCTGGAAGTCGCGGTTGGTCTGCCGCTGGAGCAGCTCCTGCTCGACGTAGACCGGCTGGCCGTTGAGCGTGGTCGTCCCCGCGGCGAAGCCCCCCGTCACGTACGGCACCTGCTGGGCCACCGCCCCCCAGTTGAGCCGGTGCGCGACGTTCTGGTAGGCGAGCAGCGCGGTGATGTCCTTCAATCCCCCGTTCACCTGCAGGCCGGTGATCAGATTGCGATTGCCGAGCTCGTCGCTGAAGTAGAGCGACGCACCGCCGCCCACGTAGGTCCCGAACTGGCTGGATCCCGCGATGAGCGACGGTTGCCCGATGTAGGTCAGCGAGAGCCCCGGGCGATACGGCTGCACCCCGAAAGTGGTATCTCGTGGGGGGAGGCCGGTGACCGGGTCGTTCAGCAACTGCACGAGCTGCGCGCTCGCGCGCTCGCGCGGCGGCAGCAGTTGGGCACCGCCGGCGGACGGGGGCGGGGGCGCCCTGCCGGCCAGAGTCTCGGCGCTGTCAATGGCGTACAGCTCGTAGCCGTTGGTCCGGAAGACGCTGTAGACCAGCCGGCCCGACTGCGCAGCCACGCTGATCGCGGGGCTCGTCTCGGTGATCCCGCTGGCGCCGGTGAACAGGTTGGTGACCTGACGCAGCTCACCGTCCGCCAGCCGCACGCGGTACACGTTCGTGATCCCGTCCGGATCGGACAGGAAGAACAGACTCGCGCCGTCGGGTGACCATTGGGGGTTCAGGTGCTTGGCCCCGCTGAACCCCGGAACCCGGGTGATGCGCCCGCTTGCGCGGTCCAGCACCGCGAGGGTGTAAGGCCCGATGGCCAGGTCGTCCAGCCGGGTCGTGAACCGGTCGGTCGCGAATGCGATGCTCCGGCTGTCCGGTGACCAGGCGGGCTGCAGATCGGCGAACGGGTCGCTGGTGAGCCGTTCCAGCGAGTCGGCTTTCAGGTCGTAGACATAGAGATCGGTGAGCCCCCCCACGTTGGCCGAAAAGGCGATCGCGCTTCCATCCGGCGACCAGCTCGGGTTGATGATCTCGCCGAGCTGCGGGAACTTGATTTCACGGGCGACCTTGTGCTGCGCCACGTCGTAGAGGTCGAGCACCGGGCGCCCGGACGAGATCCCGGCAAAGGCGAACTGCCGGCCGTCGCCCGACCAGGTGCCGGCGGACTCGATGAATTGCAGGCTCTGCAGGTGCGGGTCCAGCGCGGTGCGGGTGATCTGGCGCTCCACTTTCCCCGTCCTGGCATCCGCCAGGTACAGGTCGATCGAGAACAGGCCGCGGTCGGAGAAGAAGAGCATGCGGCTGCCGTCGGGGCTGAGCGAGGGCGCGAGATTGTACTGGCCCAGATCGCTCTCCTTCACGCCCACGAGCTTGGGCCCGTAGCGATCCGGCGTTTCGGTGCGTGCGCGCAGCGGATCGTAAGCCGCATGCGTGGCCGCGTGCCAGCGGGCCACCAGTTGATCGGGCGTGAGGCTCAGCACGCCGCGGATGGCCTGGTCCGTGGTCCGGAACCGGGCGGACGATCGCAGGAGCTCGCCGATGCGGTCGTCGCCGTAGGTGCCGCCCACGTAGGCCAGGAGCGCCTGCCCGTAGCGGTACGGGAAGAAGCGGGGATCGGTGAGCTGCTGGTAGGTCGGCAGCGAGTCACGCGTGGAGTCCTGCAACCCCCCGCGCATCCACATTGCCGTGAGCGGCGCTTCGGGGCCGAGCGAGAGGTACTCCGCCATCCCCTCGATGAACCAGAGCGGCAGGTTGGTGGCGCCCGGCATGCCGCCGTAGGATCCGCCGCCGGTCACGTCGTACTGGAAGGCGTGCACCAGCTCGTGGCCGATCACGTGGTTCAGGTCGCCGAGGGTGCCCCCGGTGGGCAGGACGATCCGCCGGCGCAGCGCTTCGGTAACGCCGCCCGTACCCTCCGCGATCCCGCTGACCACGTTGGTCTGCTCGAACTGCGGCTGCGTCGCGTAGAGGATGAGCGGCTGACGCCCGCGGAGCTCGTGATGGAACACCGTCGCGAGCCGCGCGTACCATCGCTCGGCCATGCGGGCCGCGATTCCCGCGGCCTCACGCTCTTCGGGATAGAAGTAAAGGTCGAAGTGCTCGGTCCGGAGCGTCTTGAATTTGAAATTGTCGTACTGGACCTTGTTCTGACCGAAGTACTGGGCGTGCGCGGGGCGGCCGGCGAGAAAGCCCAGGCCGACGAGCAGCCCCGCCATCAGCCTGGCTGAGGCGGAGCTGTATGCGGGACGTGCCACGGCGAGCCTGCCTCTCTCTGTCTCGGACTCCCATTATGTCTTCGAGTGACGCCCTTGCCGTGATTCAGCGCACACCCCAAACGCAGATATCCCAGCCGGAGCGGGGATATCCATCGGGGAACCGGGCCGGACCAGGAAGGGTGGTCAGTCGTTCCGGCGGCCGCCGTCACCGGCATCCGCGATGCGGTAGAAGTGCCCGCCCCGTTCGTACACCACCACCTCGCGCAGCCCCGGGTAGCCTCGGACGCATCGGTCGTAATACCGGCCGCCCCCATACCAGAGCGTCACTGCCCGGTACCCGCCCTTCCACGCGCCACGAACGCGGCCACGCTGGCCGCGCACGATGCGCTCGACCACGATCACCCGTGCGGGAGCCCGGCGGTATACGGTGACCGGCTGCCGGTAGGTGGAGTAGCCATCGACGGCGACATGACCGGCGAGGGGACCAGTCCGGATGAGGACGTCGGCGGCAACTTGCTGAGCCTGGAGCGGTGCGGCGAGTGACAGAGCGGCGATCAGCGAACCCGCGATGATGCTGGTGTCCATGGTGCCCTCGCTTGTGAACGGGAAGACAGCGTCCCGCCCGATGCGCGAGGGCCGTGCCAGCACGTAACGCGTTGCAATTTCCGGGGTGAGCCGCGGAGCAGTGGAGCGGGCGTCTCCGGGGCCGGACGCGATGACCCCGCCAGCTCAACGCCGGGAGGACGACTGCCGGTTTTCTTCCGCCTCCTCCGCCTGCTGATCCACCCATTCGCACACGATTCGGAAGGCCGATTCACGGTCGAGCTCGAACGTCTGCATCAGGTAGGGAATGGCACCGTACATGTTGCTGCGGCCGCCGGCCCGGAGCCGCCGGAGGTAGGTCTGGAACCGGTTGGCCCGCTCACGCGGGCGCTTCTTGTGCACTAAGCGCTTTGTCATGAACCACTTGCGTTCGGGTTGCCGATCACCGAATATA
>DATAHW010000073.1:0-16984 GCA_036262935.1 Gemmatimonadales bacterium
GGGAGCACTCTCGGGTGGCGGAGCGCGTGCCACCAGATGGGCAGCGAGAGGACGATTCCCGCCGCAAGCACGGCCCAGTGCTGGCTCAGCCGCTCGCCGGCGGCGGCGAGCAGCGTCCATCCGCCCGAAAACGTGAGGAGCCTCGTCTCCCACCACCGCTCCCGAAGCCCCACGTAGAGTCCGGCGGCTCCGCCGGCCAGCCCGTACAGCAGCACGCCCCAGGCAACCGCGTGGTCGCCCGCACCGGCCGCGCCCACCCCGAAGTAGCTCGCCGAGACCACGAAGGCGGCCAGGCGCCACCGCCGCCGCGCCGCCACCAACCCGAGTCCGGCGGCCATGCTCGCGAGGTAGAGGAGCAGCAGGTCGGCGTTGGTCCGATCGGAGCCCAGGAAGACCGGGGCGAAGAACGCGCCCAGGGCGGCGGCGATCCCGAGCGCTTCGACGTCGATGGCGGCGGCGATCATGGCGAGCGCGACCGAGACGAGCGCCAGGCCAACGATGCCGGGGGCGGAGGGCAGCACGCCGTAGAGCCGGGAGGCGGCCCAGATGCACAGGTAGATGATACCTGCTCCCGCGCCGACCAGTGCCGCGCCGTAAGTGCGGTACCTGGGCTCGAGGCGCCAGCCCAGCGCGCCCACGCCGAGCCCGGCCACGACCCCGCCGATGCAGCGCATCACGGGCGAGATCCAGCCGCGGTCGAACGAGAGCTTGAGCAGGTAGCCGGCGGCGGCAAGGAGCGCGACCACGCCGATCCCCAGGAACACGCGCTGCCCGATCCAGCGCTCGGACCCGAGCGAGGGGAACGGGATGCCGCGCGGGCCGGCGACCGGGCGGACGGGCGCCGGTGTCGGCTCCCGGTGAGGAGGCGGGATGACGGGCGGCGCGGCCGGCGCGGCCGGCGCAGGCGGCATCCGCGGGGCGCCGCCGGTCGCGAGCTGGCGCACCAGCGCTTCCAGCACCGCCATCCGCTGCTCGAGGCGATCGAGCCGCTCTTCGGCGCTCACCTCGCGGGTCTCATGTCGCGCCGGCTTCCTCCGTCCTGGGAGCGGGGGCCCGCGACTCTCGCGGAATCTGCAGCGTGAGGAAGCCGGCGAGCGCCACGACCCCGCCCGCCGCGTAGAACGGCCACCCGTGGCCGAACCGCTGGAATATCATCGTTGCCAGCAACGGCGCGACAACCCGGGCCAGCCCACCGAACGTCTGCGCCACGCCCATCGTGGTCCCCAGCTCGCGCGGGTCCGTATTGCGCGACATGAGCGACGTCGTGGACGGGAACAGGAGCGCGGTGCCGATCGGCACCAGGGGAACGACGGCCAGGAACGCCACCATGCCCTCGGGGATAGGATACACCAGCAGGCCTACCGCGAGAAGCAGGGCGCCGGCGCGCATGGTCCAGCTCTCGCCCAGGCGGTCCACGATCGGGCCGAGCAGCAGGCTGCGCATGACGAGCGACAGCACGCCGACGTAGGCAAAGACGGGTCCGATCGTCCGCTCCGTCAGCCCGAATTCGGCCTGAAGATAGAGCGACAGCACCGACGTCATGGCGGAGAACGCGACCATGCCGATTCCGTAGATCCAGATGAGCCGCGAAACGAGAGCCGTCGGATGCCGGATCACGAGCCACGCGGGGTGCCAGAGCGGCCTGCGCGGCGCTCCGCTCTCCCGCCGCTCCGCCGGCCGGGACTCGGCCAGCCAGCGCCACGCAAAGCCGACGTTGACGAGACACAACCCCGCGGCCACGAGTCCCGGCGCGGCCGTGCCCAGCCGGAAGGCGAACGAGCCGATCGCCGGGCCGAGGATCACGCCCGCGGCCGTGGCGGAGGAGAGCCAGCCCAGGGCGCGGGCGCGGTCCCGCGGCGCCACCGTGTCCGCCACGTACGCCTGGGCGACGCCGGTCGTGCCCCCACCGGCTCCCTGCACCACGCGGGACGCGAACAGCAGCCAGACGGAGTCGGCGAAGCCGAAGACGACGAACGCCGCCGCCGACGCGCCGAGCCCGATCAGGAGCGCCGGCCGGCGGCCATAGCGGTCCGACACCCGGCCCCAGACGGGCGCCGCGAGCAGTTGGGCAATGGAGAAGGCCGCGATCAGTTGCCCGACCGTTTCCGGCGAGGCATCGAGCCGCAGCGCGTAGAACGGCAGCAGCGGCAGGATGATCATGAAGCCGATCGCGTCCACGAAGCAGACGAAGATCAGGACCCCGAGCCGGCGGAGTCCGGCCCGGTTTCCGCTCACCTGCTCGGTCATCCCGAGCCGCCCCGGTCGGCGCCGAAGGCGAAGACGGCGCCGCTGATGACCATGAGCACGACCCCGTACGCCGCCGCCACCCCGACGTCCGACTGGCGCAGGCTCGAGAGGATCTCGAGGGAGATGGGCCGCGTGTCGTAGGTGTAGAGCATGATCGAGGTAACGAAGTCGCCCAGCGCGGTGACGAAGGCGAGACTGGCGCCGGCCAGCAGCGCGGGCCGCAGGAGCGGCAGCGTGATCCGCCGGAGGGTGCGCCCCCGGCCGGCGCCGAGCGCGGCGGCGGCTTCGTCGAGCGAAGGATCGAGCCCCCGGATGCCGGCCAGGATCGCACGGCTGGTGATCGGCAGGTTCCGGATGAGGTAGGCGAGCGGCAGGATCCAGAGCGTGCCCACCAGGACGACCCGGCCCACCCACGGCGCGTGCACGCTGAAGGCCGTCGCCAGCGCGATGGCGAAGACCGTTCCCGGCACGGCCCACGGAAGCGCCAGAAGCGTCTCGATCACCCGCCCGCCGCGCACCCGCCGGCTGGCGCTCAGGATGGCGCCGCCGAGCGCGATCGACACCGCCGCCGCGGTGGCCACGGCCGCGAGCCAGAGGCTGTTGAGCAGCGGCCGCGCGCGCACCGGGTCCTGAATGAGGGTGACGTAATTCTGCAGGGTATAAACCGGCGGGAGCGGCTCCGTGGTCCAGGTGCCGAGCGGCACGAAGGAGACGAGCAGCAGCGTCAGGTGAGGCAGGAGCAGGAGCCCCGCGAGCCCCCAGCCGAGCCCGGCCACCGCCACGCGGAGCGCGCGGCTCCGCACCCGGATGCGCTCGGGACCGGCCCCTTTTCTCCCGCCACCCGCCAGGTCAACGTTCCCCGCGCCGCGAAACAGCCACAGCGCGGCGAGCGCCAGGATCGTGAGCGAAATGGTCTCGACCATGGCCAGGCGGTCGTCGCCGTTGAGACGGGTGGAGACGATCTGGGTGGGCATCACCCGAAACCCGCCACCGAAGATGTAGGGGGCGCTGAACGAGGCGAGCGCGGTCATGAAGGTCAACAGCGCGGCGCCACCCAGTGCCGGATAGAGCTGCGGGAGCACCACCCGCCGAAGCGTGCGCCAGCGGCCCGCGCCCAGGCTCGCGGCGGCCTCGTACAGCGAGCCGTCGAGCGAGAAGAGCGCGGCCCGGACGAACAGATAGAAATAGACGTACATCGAGTAGGCGTGGACCAGCAGGATGGCGCCCGCGCCCTGCAGCCGCCAAGGCGGCTCGGTCAGCCCGAGGAGCCGCTGGACCAGGAGCGAGACGAAACCGGTCTCGCCATAGAGGAACAGGAACGCGACCACACCCACCAGCGGAGGCAGCACCGCCGGGAGCGCCACGAGCCCCCCCAGCACGCGGCCACCGGGCAGGTCGTAGCGCGCGAGCAGGAAGGCGAGCGGGATCCCGATCAGCGCGGCGAGGATGACGCTCACGACCGAGATCCAGAGACTGCCCCAGAGGGCGCGCCACTCCGTCGGCCGCTCGAGGAACAGCCGGACGTACCGGAGCGTCCAGCCGGATGGGTCGCGCAGACCCTCGAGCAGCACGAGCGCGATCGGATAGATCACCAGCCAGGCGAGTACGGCCAGCAGCAGCCCCGCGAGGAGCCGCGCGCGGGGCGGCGCCGTCATCGGCCGTCCTTCGGGAACAGGTGGATCCCGCCGCCCATCCGGCGGCTCGGCATCAGGCCGACCCGCGCGCCCGCAGGCGCCGCCTGGGGAGCCGCGACGACGTCCAGCGCCGCCCCGCCGTCGGTCCGGACGGTGAAGAGGGCCGACGGCCCCACGAATCGCCGGCCGGTGACCGTCGCGGGCAGCGCGGCGGGCTCGCTCTGGGTGAGCCGGAGCGCCTCGGGCCTCACCAGCATCAGTGCCGGCCCAGGCGGCGGCACCGGGCGACCGGGCACGCCGTCCACGTCCCACTCGACACCCTCGAGCCGAATGCGAGTGCCCCGCTCGGTGGAACCGACCACCTCCACCTCCGCCGTGCTCGACCGTCCCACGAAGCCGCCGACGAAGGCGTTGGCGGGTGCGCCGTAGAGCTCGTCCGGCGTGCCGACCTGCTCCAGCCGGCCCTCGCGCATCACGGCGACGCGATCGCCCAGCTCGAACGCTTCATCCTGCTCGTGGGTCACCAGCACCGTGGTGATCCCGACGCGGCGGATCACATCGCGGAGCTCGCGCCGGGTCCGCTCGCGGAGAGTGGGGTCGAGGTTGGAGAGCGGCTCGTCCAGCAGCAGCACGCGCGGCTCCGGCGCGAGGGCGCGCGCCAGCGCCACCCGCTGCTGCTGCCCGCCCGAGAGCTGGGCGATGCGGCGGCCGCCGAACCCGTCGAGATCCACCAGCGCGAGCGAGCGGGCCACCCGCCGGTCCCGCTCGGCGCCGCGCACGCCGATCGACTCGAGCCCGAACCCCACGTTGGCGCGCACGTCCAGATGGGGAAAGAGCGCGTAGTGCTGGAACACCATCCCGAACCGGCGCGACACCGGCTCGACCCGCGTCAGGTCCTCGCCCTCGACCAGCACCTTTCCCTCGTCGGGCGCCTCGAACCCGGCCAGCAGGCGGAGCGTCGTGGTCTTGCCGCTGCCGCTCGGCCCCAGCAACGCGAGCATCTCTCCCCGGTCGAGCGCGAGCGACACCCGGTCTACCGCCAGCGTGTCGGCGAATCGCTTGACCAGTCCGTCCAGACGGAGGAAGGCGCTCATGCGCCTCCGCCCTGGCCGGTGCCGCGCACATGGCGGTCCCAGTAGCCCATCCAGGCAGCCCCCTCACGCGCGAGCAGGGCCCAGTCGACGTCGGCGGCCACCATCTCGCGCTCCACTGCCGCGACCCAGGCCGGCACCCGATCCGCCGGAAGGTCGCGGCGCGCGGGCAGCCGGAAGACCCTGGTCGCGGCGAGGAGCTGCCCCTCCTCGCTGCCGACGAAGTCGATGAAGGCGCGCGCCGCCTCGGGGTGCCGGGCCCCGCGCACGAGACCGATGGCGTCGTCGATGACCACCGTTCCGCTCCGGGGAAAGGTGTAGTCGAACGGCATTCCCTTCGCCCGGCTGATGAGGATGTCGGGCAGGTCCCACAGGGTCACCAGTCCCTCCCCCCGGGCGAGCCTGGCATCGAGAATCGCCGGGTTGAGCGCGTACGCCTTTGTCTGCCCGTCCAGCCGGCGGAGCCACGCCATCCCGGCGGCGGTGTCGCCGGTGGTGCGGAGGCTGCGCTCGATGATCAGGCCCCAGATGGCCCGCATGGTGCCGCTCGCCATCGGATCGCGGATGAGCACCTTGCCGTGCCATCGCGGCGCGAGCACGTCGTCCCAGTCGCGCGGCGCCTGCTCGCGGGGCACGAGCCGGCTGTTGAACGCGATGACGGCGGGGGTGCGGTAGGCGGGATAGTACAGGTCGCCCGGCCCCACGCCGTTCGGTCCCACGTGATCCGCCCAGGCCGGTCGATAGGGGGCGAGCAGCGAGTCGGCCACCCCGCGGTCGAAGATCGTGGTCGGGCCGCCGAACCACACGTCCGCCTGCGGGTTCACCCGCTCGAACCGGAGCCGGTCGAGGATCTCCTGGGAGCCCATGTCGAGCCAGCGCACGTCGATGTCCGGCCGCTTCGCCTCGAACGCGTGCTCCAGCAGCACCAACTGATCGCGCCCGTGGGGAGAGTAGAGGACGACCGGGGTGCGATGGTCGCGGTGGCAGGCGATGAGGAGGACGGCGAGAAGGGAAAGCCGGAAGGACGGAAGGACGGAATGGGAAAGCGGTGCCCGTGCGCGCTCACCTTCCGTCTTTCCGTCCTTCCGTCCTTCCGTCCTTCCGTCCTTCCGCCCTTCCGCCCTCACCTGAGCGCCAGCAGATTCGCGAACAACCGGAAGGCGCCCGGGACGCCGGCCGGGAGCTGCCGGAAGAAGGCAAGGCCGGTGTAGACGTAAGTGCCCTGCCCTACCTTGGCCACGAGGAGCCCACCTTCGAGCGGCGTGCCGCCCGTATCGTGCATCTCGAGCACGGGCCGATACGCGGGATCCCAGGTGTGCGCGAAGTACAGTCCGCGCTCCTGCACCCAGCCGGCCCAGTCAGCGGCACCCAGGCGATTGGGGACGGTCACGGCGGGACCCGTCGGATCGAGGATGCGTACGGGCGCGTTCTCTTCCGTCACGCGATCGTGCCCCACCGCAGGAAGGCCCGGCGCCGGCGAGGGTCCGCCCACGGTCATCGGGAACGGCGCGAATCCGCCGCGGAAATACACCTGCTGCTGGTACTGGACGATGACCAGTCCGCCGCGACGCGCATACTGGAGCAGCCGGCCGTTGGCCTCGACCAGCGCGGAATCCGTCTCATACGCCCGTGGCCCGACGACGATCGCGTCGAAACGGCCGAGGTCGCCCCGCTCGAGCGTGGCGCGATCGAGGAGCGTGACCGGAACGCCGACGCCGAGGAGCGCCTCCGGCACCCGGTCGGCCGCGCCGCGCACGTAGCCCACGCGGGTGAGCCGCGGGAGAACCAGCGGCGCCACGCGCACGACGGCCGTCGCGGGCCGGACGTACGACCTCGCGCGGATGTGGGGATAGTCGACCGTGACGACGCCGAGACCGTAGCGGCGGCCCTCGGCGTCTCGCGCCACGGCCCGGAGCGCCACGGTGCCCGGCCCCGGGACAGCCGGCGGACGGACGTCGAATGTCAGCGTCTCGCGCTCGTCCTCGCCGGTCAGCCGGTACGCCTGAGGGCGGACGGCGGCCCAGCCGGCGGGCACCTCGAGCCCCACCGTCCCGGCGGTCGTGTCCCGCGACCCGTGGGTGAGGGTCACGGTGAAGCGGCGCGGCGCGCGGCTGCCCGCGGGCACAAGCTCCGTCCCCGGGTCGATGTCCACGTCCACCCGCGGCACCACGGTCAGGGGCCGCCGAACCTCGCCGCGCGCCTGGTCGTCCAGGCGGAGGCTCACCTCTCGGCTGGTGCGGGCGGCGCCGTCAAGGACGAAGTCGGCCACGAGCGGTGGCCGCTCGAAGGGCTCGCCTAGAACCGCCGGCGGGGCGCCGCTCCAGTCGTAGATGGCCGGCTCGGGAGCGGGCAGCCGGAAGTAGGGCGACGTCGGCGCGGCGTCCGCCCGGACTGTCGCCGAGACTGTCCGGCTGAGGAGCGCACCGGGCTCGAGACGGAGCGTGACCGCGCTTCCGCTGTCCAGCGTCATCGCCGGACCGGGGTCGAGCGACGCCGTCACGGTGTGGGCGGCGTGGCCCGCGTTCCAGCATTCGAGTGTGATCGCGAGGCGCTGCCCGGGCACCGCCCGGTCATCGTCGCTGCGCGCATCACACACGATACCGGCCGCGATGGTGATGGCGCGGTCGAGATGCGCCAGCTGGTCCGCCCCGACCCCGGCGGCGGCCCACCGCGCGCGCAGGCCGAGGAGCGCCGCCGGATCCGCGTCGGCGGCGCGGGGGACGGGGCCGGGCGCGCGACCGAGCGTGTCGATCCCCGCGAAGAGCCCGTCTCCACCCCGCCCCGTCCGGTCCTCCAGCAGTGCGAGCGGGATGCGCGAGCCGCCCAGTTGCTGCAGCCGCCCCATGTCCTGGGACCGGTGCAGGCTCCGGCCCGCCATCGCGATCTGGTGAAACGAGCGCCCCGCCGCCCGGTCGAGCTCGCCGCCCTCGAGCGTCAGGGTGGTGGCGAGGGAGTCGAAGCGCGTGCTCCGATAGAGCTTGAGCGGCGCCCACGGGGCGAGCCCCTCCTCCCGGGCGAGCTCCGGGAACCGGGTCGAGTCGCCCGCCGCGCGAAACGCCTCACGGGCCGCCCAGCCGGCCGCCTGATGCTGGCCGTGCCCGTCCTTCGGCGTGCCACTGAAGATGGAGACGACGACCTGCGGCCGGAACCGCCGCACGATGCGCACGACGTCCTTGAGGATGGTGTCCCGCGGCCAGTGCCGCCACGTCTCGTCGAGTGACTTGGAGTAGCCGAAGTCGTAGGCCCGGGTGAAGTACTGCCGCGCGCCGTCCAACCGGCGCGCGGCGAGCAGCTCTTCGGTGCGGAGGAGGCCTAGCGCCATCCCCAGCTCGGGGCCGATCAGGTTCTGGCCGCCCTCGCCGCGGTTGAGCGAGAGGTAGGCGGCTTCCGCGCCCTCGCCGCGCACCAGCACGGTGAGCAGCTCGGTGTCCTCGTCGTCGGGATGCGCCCCGATCATCAGCACGCGCTTGTCGTGGCCCAGTATCCGGAGCTCGCGGTCGAGCGCCACGATGCCGCCCGTAGAGGGCGGCTCGATCTGGGCCGAAAGCGGTGCGGCAGCGGTGAGGAGGAGGAGGGTAAACCCGCGGACGTGCGAGCGGTGACGCACAGGCCCCGACCATGAGTGGTGAGGCAGGAAGCTATACCCGTCCGGGAGAAAACGTGAAGCGGCGTCCGATCCCGCCCCCGTGCGACAGTCTCACCGCATCGGAGCGTCGCCCAGCGGCGTGTCGCGGATGGACTGCTTGAATGCCGGGTGCCGCCGCCAGAGGTACACCGCCATGCTCAGCGCGGCCAGCGTGTTGGCCGTGATCACGGCCCAGAACGGGAACAGCTCGTGGGTCCGCTCGGAAAACACCTGCAGGACCCCATAGAACAGCACCTCGAACACCAGAAAGACCGGCAGCAGGGCATAGCGGACCACCGGGTTGCTGGTGGCCCAGTGCACCAGCGCCACGAGGCCGATCCCCAGAAGAATGAAGACGATGAAGTGAAACGCCGTGTAGAACAGGATGGCGCCGAAGGCCAGCCGGCTCGTGTCCGGATCGCGGTTGCCCAGGAGGACCACCTGCCCGAGCAGGCTCGGCGTCTGGAACGGGTGACCGGCGATGGCGTCCACCAGGAGAAACCAGACGGCCACGACCAGCCCGCCGATGATGCCTACGTCCGTCCCTTCCCCCAGGACGGAATGACGGTTCTCCGCCATGAATTCCTCCCGCCGAAACTCGGGCTGATCGTCCGCGGCGCCGGGATTCCGGCGCCGTGGCCCGCGGGCCCGAATCCGCGGGTACCGCCCACGCGGCGTCCTCTCACAGTGGGACGGCCGGCCGGAGGGCGCAAGTCATGCCCCCTCCACATGCTCTGCCCGCCTGCCGCGGCAGCGCTCGCACGGACACGCGGCGAGCAGGTGCTCGAACGTGTAGATGCCCGTGCCGTGGCCGTCGCTCCACTGCACCCGGAGCCCGTACGTGCCCACCAGCGCCACCGAGAGCGGACGAATGTCGGCCGGCAGCACCGCCGGATCGAGCATGCGCCTGCCGGAGCCCTCGTCGACACAGGCGGCGCAGCGACAGGCCAGCCGGAGCGCGCGGGCCGGATAGAGCGCCTGATGGCCGGCCCGGTCCCACTCGATCATGAGACCGTCGTCGCGGCGATTGATGGCGTAGGGGATGGGATTCGGCATGTCGGCTCCGGATCGGGACGTCGCACACATATGCGTAGTATATTGCCGATGACTCCAACCGCGACCGCTCATGCCCACCGACGCGACCAATCCGTTCGGCGCTCGTGCCACTCTCCGCCTAGGCAGCCAGTCGGCCACCATCTACAGTCTTCCGGCGCTCGCCCGGCAGGGACTGGCGGATCTCGACCGGCTGCCGTTCTCGATCCGCGTGCTGCTCGAGAACGCGCTGCGCCACACGGGCCGCGGGTTCGCGACCGAAGCGCACGTGAGCGCGCTGGCCCGGTGGAGCCCTGCCGGCGCCACCCGGTCCGAGGTCCCCTTCATGCCCGCCCGCGTGGTGCTGCAGGATTTCACCGGCGTGCCCTGTGTGGTGGACCTGGCCGCGATGCGTGACGCCATGGCACGGATGCAGGGCGACCCGGGCCGGATCAATCCGGTCGTCCCCTGCGATCTGGTCATCGACCACTCCGTGCAGGTGGACTCCTACGGCTCGGACCGTTCGCTGAAGCTCAACGTGGAGCTCGAGTTCGAGCGCAATCGCGAGCGCTACCAGCTCCTCAAGTTCGCCCAGCGGGCATTCGACAGCTTCCGGGTGGTCCCCCCCGGAACGGGCATCGTCCATCAGGTCAACCTCGAGTACCTGGCTCCGGTGGTGCAGCTCCGGCCGCAGTTCGGCGAGCTGACGGCGTACCCGGACACACTGGTGGGCACCGATTCGCACACCACGATGATCAACGGACTCGGCGTGCTGGGCTGGGGCGTCGGCGGGATCGAAGCCGAGGCCGTCATGCTGGGCCAGCCCTACTTCATGCTGATCCCCGAGGTGGTGGGGATGAAGTTGACCGGCGCGCTGCCGCTCGGCACTACGGCCACCGACCTGGTGCTCACGGTCACCCAGATGCTCCGGAAGAAGGGAGTGGTGGACAAGTTCGTCGAGTTCTACGGCCCTGGCCTTTCCGCTCTGGGCCTCGCCGACCGGGCGACGATCGCCAACATGTCACCCGAGTACGGCGCCACGATGGGGTTCTTCCCGGTGGACGCCGAGACGATGCGCTACCTCGAACGGACGGGGCGCGGCCGGGAGGTGTGCGAACGGGTGGAGCGCTACACCAAGGAGCAGGGACTCTTCCGGACCGACGAGACACCGGACCCGGCGTTCAGCGATACGCTCGAGCTGGATCTCTCGACGGTCACACCCAGCCTCGCCGGCCCCCGCCGGCCACAGGACCGGGTGCCGCTCAGCGGCCTCAAGCGGAACTTCATCGTCAGCCTGCCGGGCCTCATGAGCACCACCGTGCCGGCGGCACGGAAGGAGCTGGCCGAGAGCGCCTACTCGCGCTGGGTCGGTGAAGGCGGCGCCAACGTCACTATCGGCGACCGCGGCGCCGAGGAGGGCAACGTCTCGGTGGCCACCGCCGATCCGGACGCACCGCCCATCGTCACCGGCGAGCTCGGCGGCGAGGACATCACCCTGCACGACGGCGCGGTCGTCATCGCGGCGATCACCAGTTGCACCAACACCTCCAATCCCTCGGTCATGATCGGCGCGGGGCTGGTGGCGCGGAAGGCGGTCGAGCGCGGGCTCAGGAGCAAGCCCTGGGTCAAGACCAGCCTCGCGCCCGGGTCGCGGGTGGTCACCGACTATCTCGAAGGGTCGGGGCTGCTGCCGTACCTGGAGCAGCTCCGGTTCAACACCGTGGGCTACGGCTGCACCACCTGCATCGGCAACAGCGGGCCGCTGCCGGACGTGATCGCCGGGCTGATCGACGAGCACTCGCTCGTGACCGCGGCGGTGCTGAGCGGCAACCGCAACTTCGAGGCACGGGTGCACCCGCAGGTCCGGGCCAACTATCTCGCCTCGCCGATGCTGGTAGTGGCCTTCGCGCTGGCGGGCCGGGTGGATATCGACCTGGGTCGGGAGCCCCTGGGCACGGGGCGCGACGGCCGGCCGGTGTACCTGCGCGACATCTGGCCCACGCAGGAGGAGGTGCGGGACGTCATGGCCGCCTCGCTCAAGCCGGAGATGTTCACCCGGCGCTACGGCTCGGTGTTCGAGGGCGACGAGACCTGGAAGGAGCTGCCGGTGCCCGAGGGGCGTCGCTACGCCTGGGACCCCGCCTCGACGTACGTCCAGGAGCCGCCGTTCTTCCGGGACCTGCCGCCCGAGCCAGCGCCGCTTCGGGACGTCGAAGGCGCGCGGGTGCTCGCCGTTCTGGGCGACTCGGTCACGACCGACCACATTTCGCCGGCGGGGTCGATCCCCAAGAGCGGTCCGGCGGCCCGGTACCTCCGGGAGCACGGGGTGGAGCAGGTGGACTGGAACACCTTCGGCTCGCGGCGCGGGAACCACGAGGTGATGATGCGCGGCACGTTCGGCAACGTGCGGATCGCCAACGCGCTCACGCCCGGGCGGGAGGGAAACTGGACGCTGCATTTCCCCAGCGGCGAGGTGATCTCGATCTACGACGCGGCCATGCGCTACCAGGCGGCGGGTACGCCGCTGGTCATTCTCACGGGGAAGGAATACGGCACCGGGTCCAGCCGCGATTGGGCGGCCAAGGGTCCCGCCCTCCTGGGTGTCCGGGCGATCATCGCCGAGAGCTACGAGCGGATCCACCGGAGCAACCTGGTCGGCATGGGAGTGCTGCCGCTGGCCTACCAGCCGGGGACCGACCGCAAGTCGCTCGGGCTGACGGGAGCCGAAACGATCAGCATCACCGGCATCGCGGAGGGGCTCGCGCCGGGAGGCACGGTCACGGTGACCGCGCGGGACGCGTCCGGCAAGGAGACGGTGTTCCCCGCCGTCGTCCGCCTCAACTCGGCCGTCGAGCTGGACTACTATCGGCACGGCGGAATCCTGCAGCGCGTGCTGCGGCAGTTTCTGCGCGCGGGGGGGTGAGATCGGGAACGGGCGCCATCGCGATTCAGGCGAGGATCGTGGCTGTATTCACCACGAAGGCACGAAGGGCGCGAAGGGCACGAAGGCGGCCTGGAGCGCGGAACGCATCCGGGAGCGGCGCCACCACCAGGTGGTTGGTGTTGTCCGGGTCCAAGGCGCCGTTCCGGAAGAGGAATCCTTCGTGCACCTTCGTGCCCTTCGTGCCTTCGTGGTGAATAGGCACCCGAGCTCGTCCGGGATCCGATTCACCACAGAGGCACAGAGACACAGAGGTACACGGAGACCATAACAGCTTTTCCTGTTTTTCTCTGTGCCCTCTGTGCCTCTGTGGTGAATACCGAAACCAAACGCCCCCCGGAGACATCCGAGGGGCGATCGGGCATTTCCGGGAATCCGCGTCTCAGGCTACGAGATCGCGCAGCCGGTCGCCGGTTTCGCCTTCGCGGAGGCGGAGGAGGGCGCGGTCGCGGAGCTGGCGGATACGCTCCCGGGTGACGCCCATCATGCGGCCGATTTCTTCGAGCGTGCGGCTGTTACCGTCGTCCAGGCCGAAGTAGAGCCGGAGCACCTTGGCATCCCTCGGCGGCAGCGCGGCCAGGGCGGCCTCGATGTCGCTCGTCTGGCTGTTGGCCATGGTGCTCATGTCGGTGCTTTCCTGCTCCCCGCTGGTAAACCGCTCGATGCGCTCGTTGCCCTCTCCATCGCGCGTGGGGTGGTCGAGGCGGACGGCCTCGGAATTGAGCGCGCTGAGCGAGCGGACGGCTTCGACCGTGAGCCCGGTGGCGCGGGCGAGCTCCTCGGTGGTCGGCATCCGGCCGAGGCGGTCCTTGAGCAGCGTGGTGGTGCGGCCGAGCCGGCTCAGATCGGCCGTGCGGTTGAGCGGCACCCGTACCGGCCGGCCGTGGCGTGCGATGGCGGCCTGGACCGCCTGCCGGATCCACCAGACCGCGTAGGAGATGAACTTGACACCCCGGTCGGGGTCGAACTTCCGGGCGGCCGTCATGAGCCCGAGGTTGCCCTCGCCGATCAGATCGACCAGCGGCACCCCGCGGTTCTGGAACTTCTTGGCCACCGAGACGACGAAGCGAACGTTGTGGCGCGCCAGCTTCTCCTGGGCGGTCACGTTGCCCTTGAACGCCTTGCGGGCCAGCTCCATCTCCTCCTCGCGATTGAGGAGAGGCACTCTGCTGATCTCATCGAGGTAGAGGTCGAGACTCTCGCGGCCCTCATCGATTGCACGAGCGATTTGCGCCGGTCGCACCGGGCGACGCTTGGCACGGGCCTTCATGGTCACGCTGTACTCCTCCTCACAGGACTCCCGTCCCCGCACAGTATATCCGCCAAGGAAACTGGGACCGACCAGATTTGAGACGCGCCAATATATCGCCTAAGATGCGAAAAATCAACACCTTAGCTAAAATAATGCAGGATGGGTAGTTGCGCACTTCTGGCGGGGGTGGTACGGCCGGTGGGCAGGATCGTGCCATATTGGTAGTAGTAGCCGTACGAGCTACGTAGCGATGCTCACGTCAATGCATGCCGCTGCCCCCCGAAAGCTGCTTCACCAGCTCCCCCAGCACGTTCTTGGCGTCGCCGAACAGCATCCAGGTCTTGTCCGAGAAGTACAGCTCGTTGTCGATCCCCGCGAACCCCGGGTTCTTGCTGCGCTTGATGGCGAACACCGTCCGGGCTCGGTCGGCGTCGATGATCGGCATCCCGTAGATCGGGCTGGTCTTCTCGGTGCGGGCCGCCGGGTTCACGACGTCGTTGGCGCCCACCACCAGCGCCACGTCGCACTGGGGCATGTCGGAGTTGATCTCGTCCATCTCGACCAGATCGGTGTACGGGATGTCGGCCTCGGCCAGGAGCACGTTCATGTGCCCGGGCATCCGCCCGGCCACCGGGTGGATGGCGAACTTGACCGTGATCCCCCGCTTCTTGAGCTGATCATACAGCTCCCGGACCTTGTGCTGCGCCTGCGCCACCGCCATCCCGTAGCCCGGGATGATCACGACCAGATTGGCCTGCTCCAGCACCTGCGCCGCGCCCTCGATGGTCTCCGCCTTGTAGACCTTTTCTTCGCCCGACGCCTTGGCCTGCTGCACCTGGCCGAAGGCGCCGAACAGCACGTTGGCGAATGAGCGGTTCATCGCCTTGCACATGATGATGGCGAGGATGAGCCCGCTCGAGCCGTC
This sequence comes from Gemmatimonadales bacterium, assembly GCA_036262935.1. GTDB lineage: Bacteria > Gemmatimonadota > Gemmatimonadetes > Gemmatimonadales > GWC2-71-9 > CAVVWJ01. The sequence goes on from DATAHW010000073.1 coordinate 14,748, forward strand.
GAGCGCGCCGGCGGTAATGAGGAGCTTGTTGTCCAGCACGAAGCCCATCGCCACGGCGGAGAGGCCCGCGTAGGCGTTGAGGATGGCGATCACCGTGGGCATGTCGGCGCCGCCGATCGGGAGAATCAGCAGCACGCCGAACACCAGCGCCAGCACGATGATGACCGGGAAGACCGCCGGCGCCCAGGCGGCGGCAGGGTGCAGGATGAGCGCCACGCCGGTCACCACCGCGATGGCCAGCAGGGCGAAGTTGGTGACGTTCTGCAGCGGATACGTCACCGGCCGCTGCGGGATCCATTTCACTTCCTGCAGCTTGCCGGTAGCCATGAGGCTGCCGGTGAACGTCAGGAAGCCGAGGATGATCTCCACGATGATGGCGACCATCCGGTAGGCCGTGAGGTTCTCCGGCCCCTCGCCGAACCACAGGTAGTACTTGGCCGTCCCCACCAGCCCGGCCGCGAGGCCGCCGAAGGCGTGCGACAGCGCCGTCCGCTGGGGCACCGCGGTGAGCGGCACCAGTGACAGCGGGACGCCGACCGCGACGCCCGCCAGCAGCGCGATGATGATCCAGCCGTGGTGCACCACCACCGGCTCGGCCCAGGTGGCGGCCACCGCGAGCGTCATTCCCGCCACGCCCGCGAGGACGCCGCGCCGGGCGGTGGCCGGCGCGTTCATCCAGTGCAGCGCGAGGACGAACAGCGCCGTCGCGATGATGTAGGAGAGCTGGACGAAGCCGTGGCTCATGAGTGGCCGCCCTCACCCGGCTTCCGGTCGGTCTTGAACATCTTCAGCATGCGGTCGGTGATGAGAAAGCCGCTGACGATGTTGGTCATGGAGGCGAACAGCGCCACCGCGCCCAGCAGCCGGATCCCGGGCGGGTAGTCCGACCCGGTCACGATGATCGAGCCCACGACCGCGATGGCGGAGATGGCGTTGGTGATGGACATCAGCGGCGTGTGCAGCAGCCGGGAGACCCGGCGGATCACGCCCAGCCCGATGAACGAGGCCAGGACGAAGACGTAGAGCTGGGACCAGATATCGGGGGGCGGGGCCGCGGCCGCGGCCTCGGTCGGAATCATGTGCCCTCCTTGGCAAGCGCCTCGCGGGTCCGCGCGTGGCGGACCTCGCCGGACTGGGTAATGAGTGCCCCCTGCTGGATGTCGTCCCCCGGCTCGAGCTGGAAGGCGCCATCCTTGGTGAATGCCTGCACGAACGCGGTGAGGTTGCGGGAGAAGAGGAGGCTGGCGTGGAACGGCATGGAGGCCGGCAGGTTGAGCGGCGCGAGGATGCTCACGCCACCCACGGTCACGGTCTTCCCGGGCTGGCTGAGCTCGCAGTTGCCCCCGCCGTCGGCCGCCAGGTCCACGATGACCGCCCCCGGCCGCATGGCCCGCACCATCTCCGCCGTGACCAGCCGGGGCGCGAAGACGCCGCCGATGAGCGCGGTGGTGAGCACCACATCCGACTGGGCCACCTGCGCGGCCAGGATCTCGCGCTGCCGCGCGCGGTCCTCCTCCGACAGCTCCTTGGCATACCCGCCGCCGGCCGCGGCGCTCTCCTTGAGCTCGATGCCGACGTACTTCCCGCCCACGCTCTCGATCTGCTCCTTCACCTCCGGGCGCACGTCGGTGGCCGTGACGTTGGCGCCGAGCCGCTTGGCGGTGGCGATCGCCTGCAGGCCGGCGACGCCGGCGCCGATCACGAACACCCGCGCCGGCGGGACCATGCCCGCGGCGGTCATGAACATGGGGAAATACTTGTTGAGCTCGACCGCCGCGAGGAGGACGCCCTTGTACCCCGCGATGTTGGCCATGGACGAGAGGGTGTCCATGCCCTGCGCCCGCGTGGTACGCGGAATGGCGTCGGTCGCGAAGGCGGTCACGCCACGCTCGGCCAAGGCGCGGACCGCGCGGAGATGGCGGAGCGGCATGAGCGAGCCCAGGTAGACCGTGCCCGGGCGCATCCAGGCCACCTCGTCGCGACCCGGCTCGACCGACGGCGGTCCCACCTTGAGCACCAGATCGGCCGCGCCGAGCAGCACGGCTGGATCGGTCTCGAGCGTGACGCCGAGCTCGCGATAGGCCGCGTCGGGATAGCCGGCGGCGCCCCCGGCGCCCGCCTCGACGGAGATCTCGTACCCGGCCTGCTTGAGTTTCTTGCAGGACTCGGGCACTAGCGCGACGCGCCGCTCGCCGGGGGCGGTCTCCTGGGGAACTCCGATGCGCATCGGGACTCCG
>DATAHW010000074.1:0-24349 GCA_036262935.1 Gemmatimonadales bacterium
CCCTCGGCCGTGACCGAGACGATGTGGCGCAACAGCGTCGAGAGCCGCGGCGCGAGACGCGGGTTCCGCGCGCGGTCGAAGGCGAAGAGCACGTCGCGCGCGGTGACCGGTACGCCGTCGTGCCAGCGAGCGCCGCGCCGCAGGTGGAAACGCCAGGTGAGTGAATCGAGCCGCTCCCAGCGCGCGGCAAGCGCCGGCCGGTACGCGGTGGTGTCGATCGGCGCCGCGCCGGGAGCCAGATCGGCCAGTCGCTCGTAGACCTGGTCGCCAATGTCGCGCGCCACGGTCTCGACCGCGAGCGGGGGCAACAGTTGGCTGGGATCTCCGGTCGCCGCAATCACGATGGTATCGCAGTTAACGCAGCCCGAGCCCCCGGACCGGCAGGCGGCCGCGGCAAGCGCCATGACCAGGCCGGCGGCCGGGAAGCATGCTCGGCGTGTACCTTGCGGCCGTGCAGGCCTCCGCCCGGACTCTCCAGCATCCGGTCGGCCGCAAACGTGCAAACCGCCGGGGTTCACGGCGGAATCCGGTGTCATCGTCCGCATTGCCTCTCTTGGAGGAAAACCATGACCGGTCTGCGATTCCGTCCCCTGGCCCTCATCGCGTTGGCGGTAGGGCTTTCGGGCTGCGGCGATTCGGGCGGCGCCGGGCGCCTTACCTTTCAACTCTCGAGCCACGCTTCGATGCCGATGCGGGCGTCGGTGGCGACCATCGCGCTTGGCGGGGAAACAGATCGCCCTCGACCAAGTCAAGCTCGTACTGCGGAAGTCCCGGTTCATTGGCGTCGCAGCGGGAGCCCGTGAGCACGGCGGCGGGACGGAAGTGTCAGGGGAGGCGGAGGAGTGTGGCGAATTCCGTGCGGGTCCGGAGCTGTTCGACCTGCCGCTCGACGACGGGATGCTCCAGACCTTCACGGCCACCGTTCGCGAAGGATCCTCGAGGTCCAATTTCAGATCCACCGCCCCACCGACCGGAACGGGGACTCGGCTTTCCTGGCCGCCCATCCGGGCCCAGCAGTACAGCGGGGCGCGGGGCTCGGGCCCGCAGGTGTGCTCGCCGGGAGCGTGGAACACGACCATACGGCCGCCGGGGACCAGCGTCGGACGGCTCCGGTCGGTGTGCGTGCCGTCGCCGAGCTGCGCGAACTCGTTTTGCGCCCCGTCAGTACGCGACCTCGGAGTCGGGCACCCCGCAGCTCGCGTCGCCGCCGGCCCGTGAGCAGGATCAGCGCGTTTGGAGAACCGGTGCGGTGCCGCCGGATCCGCCGTCGCCGCCAGAGGCCCCGACCGCTACGCTTCAATGATGCTGGAGCCAATTCTGCGCGCGAACGGCCAAGCAGGGATCAAGGTTCGGCGGTGCGGTTAGGACGCCACCGCCTGCTCCTTCCCGTTCTCCGCCGCCACCCTTGCCGTCACCTCCGGCGGCGCCTCCGCGTACCCGTGAAACTTTTCCCGGTGGGTGCCGCGGCCGTGCGTAATCGAGTGTAGCGTGGTGGAATAGCGGTACAGCTCGGCTTCCGGCACGATCGCGCGCACCTTGGTGAGCCGGCCGTCCGGTTCGGTACCGAGGATCTGGCCGCGCCGGGCGCTCAGATCGCCCATCACTTCCCCCAGCAGCTCGTCGGGCGCCCAGGCGGTCACCTCGACCAGCGGCTCGAGCAGAACCGGGTGCGCCTTGGCGGCCACATTCCGGAACGCCAGAATCCCGGCCATCTTGAACGACATCTCGTTCGAATCCACGTCGTGGTAGGAGCCGTCGTAGCACTCCACCCGGAAGTCCACCATGGGGTACCCCGCCACGACGCCCCGCTCGGCCGACTCCTGGACCCCACGGTCCACCGCCGGGATGTACTTGTTGGGGATCACGCCGCCCACGATGCTGTCCACGAACTCGTACCCCGCGCCGCGCGGCCGAGGTGAGATCCGGATCCAGCAGTCGCCGTACTGGCCGCGCCCGCCGCTCTGTTTCTTGTGTTTGCCCTGCCCCTCCGCCTTGCCCTTCAGCGTCTCACGGTACGCGACGCGGGGACGTGCCAGCTCGGCGTGAACTCCGTATCTCCGCTCGAGCCGCTGCAGAATCGTCTCGAAGTGCCGCTCGCCCATCCCGTGGATCAGCGTCTGACCGAGCTCGGAGTTGTACTCGAAGTGGAAGGTAGGGTCCTCCTCGTGCAGCTTGTGGAGGCCCGCGGCGAGCTTATCCTCCTCGCCGCGCTGCTTCACTACGACGGCCGAGGTGGTCTCCGCCTCCGGCAGCGGGATCGGCGGGAGCCGCACCGGCGCGTCGCGGCGGCAGAAGGTGTCGCCCGTGTGGGTGTCCTTGAGCTTGGCCACCGAGCCGATGTCCCCGGCGCAGAGCTGCGCCACCTCGATGCGCTCCTTGCCCTGCTGGATCGACAGGTGATTCAGCTTCTCGGGCACCTCGTGCTCGGCATTCCAGACCTCGTCGCCGTTGCGGAGCTCGCCGGCGAAGAGCCGGAACAGGCTCACGTCGCCCACGTGGGGCTCGGAGATAGTCTTGAACACGCGGCCGAGAAGCGGGGTGTCGGCGGGGGCGGCGAGCTCGGCGGGTGACGGCAACAGCTCGACCATCTTCCGCAGCAGGGTGCGGAGTCCGTAGGTCAGCGGCGCGCTTCCGCAGAACAGGGGGACGATCTGTCCGGCCAGCATCGCCTGCTTGACCGCGCCGATGAACTGCTCCCGGGGGATCTCCTCGCCGGTGAGATAGCGCTCGATCAGGTCGTCGTCGGTCGAGGCGACCGCTTCGGTCAGGTGTTCGCTGTATTCGCGGTAGCGCCCCTGGAACTCCGGGGGGATGGGGACGACCTCGCCCTCCCCCTTGAGGGCGCCCTTGGCGTACTGGTGACAGTGGCCGGAGAAGAGATTGATGATCCCGTGGAAGTCCGGGCCGTCGCCGATCGGAACTTCCACCGGTACGACCCTCGGCGTCAGATGCGCCTTCAAATCCATGAAAACCCGCTCGAAATCCGCGTGCTCCTTGTCCATGAGGGAGACGAACAGGACACGGGGCAGATGAAGCTGATCGAGAACTTCCCAGGCCTTCTCGGTGCCCACCTCGACCCCGCTGGTGCCGCTCACTACGACCACGGCGGCATCGGCGGCGTGCAGGCCGGTCACGACCTCGCCGAAATAGTCGAGGTATCCCGGGGTATCGATGAGATTGAGTTTGGTATCCATCCACTCGGCGAAGCCGAGTGCCAGGTTGATCGAGTGCTGCCGGGCGATCTCGTCGGGGGAGTAATCGGTGAGGGTGGTGCCTTCCTTGATGCCGCCATGGCGGCGGCTGCTGCCGGACACCCAGGCCAGGGCGTCCACGAGCGACGTCTTCCCGCTGGCTCCGTGGCCGACGAACGCCACGTTCCGGATGTTGTTGGAGCCATAGACCTTCATGGCCTCCACCTCCTTCGGAGAGTTGGATTTTCAAGGTGGAGCGGGTGGAAGAAGTTGTCAAATCGGGCTGGCGCGACCCGGGATCGGGCTGTACCATAGTGCCGCATACCGCCGATCCCCCCACAATTGGAGGACCACGTGCCACGCCCGTCGCGTTTCAGCCTGGCTGTCCCGCTGGTATTGGCACTGACTCTCGCCGGCCCCGCCGCCGCGCAGGGAGTCGAGACTCCGCACATCCCCCTCCGGACCGTGATCGACCAGCTCAACTCGACGCGCGCTTCGTACGCCGAGGCGTTCAACGCCAAGAACGCGGACGCGGTAGCCGCCATGTATCTGGATGAGGCCATCGTCATCCAGCCGGACGGCACCGAGCTCATGGGCGCCAAGGCCATCCGCGAGGTCCTGGAGAAGGACGCCCCCAACTGGCCGCACATGGTGCTCACGTCCGACACGGTCCGGGTGTACGGCGGCACCGCGCTGGACTTCGGTACGGCGAAGATGCATCCGAAGGATGGGGGCGAGAACGTGAGTCACTACCTGGCCGTTCTGCGGCGGGGACTGCGGGGCTGGAAGATCGCCGCGGTCGCCCAGGTGCCGGTCACCGGAAAGAGCGGCCAGTAGGCGAGCGGGCGCCCCGGCGCCTGCGACGCTGCATGGCGAGCTGGCTTCGGATGAACGGGGCCAGCCGCTCCAGTTGCCCGAAGGGCGTGAGCCGCGCGTCCGGACTGCGAAGTGCCGCCTTGAGCGCTTCGGCGGGCATGGTGAGGTCTCCTGGTGCTTCCAGGCGGAACCCGAAGCATCCCGGCCGCGTCACCTCCCGGGGAAATGGCAGCGGGTCGGTGCCTGGCAGCACTCGAATGCCGCGCCGCTCGGCCTGGACGAAATGACGGGGTGTGCTCCAGAAGAACGGCCGCCCTGCGCCGTCGCCCAGAAAGAAGCCATCGCCCGGCTGAGCCGCCTCGATGAGCTCGCTCACGAGGCGGCCGCGGCCGAAGAGCCATTTCCCGGCACCCCACGGGATCACCCGCAAGGCGCCGAGCCGCTCGCCCTCAGCCAGAATCTCCCGGACGGGGAGCCGATCGGGAACGCTGGCACGCGTGGCCAGCAGCAGGACTTCGAGCCCCTCTCGGGCCACCACCTGCCGCCCTGACACCAGCAGCAGCCGCTCCGCTCCGTGGCTGGCCAGCAACGCGCTCGGATCGGGCGTGGCGGCCAGCGTCCAGGCACCCAGCGGCAGCTCGGCCGCGCCCGCGGCCACGGCTGCCAGCCGGCCGAACCAGTCCACGCCGGCCGACTCGGTGAGCAGCAGCACGCCCGGCGTGGGGCTCCATCCGTGCTCCCGCGCCGCTCGTTCGAAATTGCCTGCCGCATGCTCGAGGAAGCGTTGCGGGGCGTAGCAATCGTGCAGATGCACGTGGGCGTCGATCAGCAGTGCCCCGGCCCCCTCGAGCTCCTGGACCACGTCACCCTCCGTGATTCGATGACGGTTCACGCCGCCGCGTCGGCAGGCTCAGCGGTACCCGGCGGCCTGCAGGTGGAACAGCTCGGCGTAGAGACCGCCCTGGGCCACCAGCGCCTCGTGCGTCCCCTGCTCCACCAGCTCGCCGCCCTGAAGCACCAGAATGCGGTCGGCCATCCGGACCGTGCTGAACCGGTGGGAGATGAGCACCGCCATGCGGCCCGCCGTCAGCTCCGAGAACCGGAGGAATACCTCGTACTCGGCCCGGGCGTCGAGTGCCGCGGTCGGCTCGTCCAGGATGAGGAGCTGCGCGTCGCGCATGTACGCCCGGGCGAGGGCCACCTTCTGCCACTCCCCGCCCGAGAGGTCCACGCCGTTGTCGAACCGGCGCCCCAGCATCTGGTCGTAGCGCCCCGCCAGCCTGGCGGCCACCGTGTCGGCCAGGCTTCGCTGCGCGGCGGTCTCGATCCGGGGCTCGTCCTCCCGCGCCGCGATGTTGCCGACGGCGATGTTCTCCCGGAGCACGAAGTCGTACCGCACGAAGTCCTGGAAAATGACGCCCACGTTGCGCCGCACGCTGTCGACGTCGTACTCGCGGAGATCCACGCCGTCGAGCAGGATCCGCCCCTCCACCGGATCGTAGAGGCGGGCCAGCAGCTTCACCAGCGTGGTCTTCCCCGCGCCGTTCTCGCCGACCAGCGCGATCCGCTCGCCCGGCGCGAGCGAGAAGTCGAGCCCGCGCACTGCCCACCGCTCGGAACCCGGGTAGCGAAACCCGACGTTCTCGAAGACCACCCCCGTCCGGATCGGCACCGGGACCTGCCGGGCGCCGGGATTTCGCTGGATCCGCGGCTCGACGGCGAGAAAGCTGAAGAGGTCGTCCAGGTAGAGGCTCTGCTCGAACACCTGCGAGAGCGACAGCAGCACCCGTTGGATCAGGTCGCGGCTCTGGCGGAACGATCCCGCGAGGAAGGTGAGCACGCCGATGGTGAAGAGCCCCGCCGGCGAGTGGTAGCCGATCACCGTCAGGTAGATGATCACGCCGTACGCCCCGTAGTATCCCAGCGTCCCGACCGCCGCGAGCAGCGTGGAGACGAGGCTCCGCCGAATGGCCAGCCGCTTGTTGGCCTCGTAGAAATCATTGCTCAGACGGTCGTAGCGATCGACCAGGAAGTCGGACAACCCGAAGAGCTTGAGCTCCTTGGCCGAGATGTCGCTCGCGCCGATGTAGCGCAGATAGTCGAGCTGGCGGCGCTCCGGCGTCCAGGAGTAGAGGAGCGAGTAGCCCAGCGAGGCGAAGTGGGTCTCGCCGAGGAGTGAGGGAAGCACCGCCAAAAGCAGCAGCACCAGGAGCCACGGCACGTACACCGCGAGCGCCGCCGCGAGCGTCGCGAGGGTGATCGCGTCCTGCACCGACGAGAGCAGCATGGTGAAGAGGCCGATCCGGCCCACGGTCTGCCGCCGCGCCCGCTCCAGCTTGTCATACAGCTCGGCGTCCTCGAACTGCTCCAGGTCGAGCGTAGCGGCATGGCGCATCAGCTCGACGCTCGTCTCGTTGGCAAAGAGATCGCCGAGCAGGCTCTCGAGCAGCGCCGACACCCGCGCCAGGCCTTCGCCGGCGAGCGCGATGGCCAGCTCGACGACGACCAGCTCACCCAGCCGGGCCCAGTCCACGGCCGCGCCGCGCCCCGCCACGCCCATCGCGAGCACCACCTCGTCCACGATGAGCTTCCCGATCCAGAGCACCGCGAGCGGCACCAGCGACCGCACCACGCGGAGCACCAGGATGCCCACCACGTAGCGCGGCTCGGTCCGCCACACGAGGCCGAGCAGGCGGGGCACGTGTCGCACCGCCTGGAGCCGGGCGCGCCAGCCCGGCGGCGGCTCGATGGGCTTACGGGAGCCTCGGGTGGGCCGTACAATCGGATGCTGCAGCGGAAGCGCCATGCCCGGAAAGCTAATCGCCGGAGACCGAGCCCATGCCCCACGTCGACTGGCCCACGCTGTGGGCCAACCTGAGCCACTTCGGCGCGCTGGACAGCGCCACGCATCCCGTCTCCCTGCTGGAGAAGGTGGTCCGGCCCATCCTCGTCTACCTGATCCTGGTGCTCGGGCTTCGGACCATCGGCAAGCGCCTGCTGGCCCAGCTCAACCCGTTCGATTTCGTCGTGCTGCTGACCCTGTCCAACACGGTGCAGAACGCCATCATCGGGAACGACACCTCGCTGACCGGCGGAATAGTCGGCGCCGCTGCCCTGCTGGGCATCAACGCGCTGCTCGTGCGGCTGTTCTACCGTGGCCCGTCGAAGCAGTTGCTGTTTCACACCGACCGGGATGTTTGCCTGGTGGCCGCGGGCCAGGTGAACGAAGGCGAGATGCGCCGACTTCGCATCAACGCCGCCGAGCTCACCGCCAAGGCCCACGAGCGCGGGTTCGATACCCTGGACGAGGTGGACAGCGCCACGCTCTATCCGAACGGCACCATCTACTTCCGGGGTCGGCCGGGGGAAACCGACGCCGCGCGCCATGCCGAGCTGCTCCAGCGTCTCGACGCGCTGAGCGCGGAGGTGGCGTCACTCCGGCGGTAGCGCGTTAGATTGCCGCCATGACAGAGAAGGCCACTGCGCTCGTCACGGGCGCCACGCAGGGAATCGGGCGGGCGACCGCATTCGCGCTCGGGCGCGCGGGCTACCGCATTGCCGTATGCGCCCGGACGGCAGGCGACCTCGATGCACTCGTCACCGACCTCACGGCCGAAGGAATCGAGGCCGCGGGCGCGGTCGCGGACGTGGGCGATCCCACCCAGGTGGCGCGCGCAGTGGAGCGACTCACCCGTGCGCTGGGCGAGATCGGCCTGCTGGTCAACAATGCCGGGGTAATGATCGCCCGGCCGTTCGAGCAGCTGACCCTGGAGGATTGGGACGCCACGATGTCCACCAACCTCCGAAGCCTTTTCCTGGTGACGCGAGCCGTGCTTCCGGCCATGCGCCGCCGCCGCGGAGGAACGATCGTGAACGTGGCCAGCCTCGCCGGGCGAAACGGGTTCGCCGGCGGCACCGCATATTGCGCGTCCAAGCACGCCGTGCTCGGCTTCAGCCGCGCGCTGATGCAGGAGTTCCGGAAGGAGGGCATCCGGGTGATCGCCATCTGCCCCGGGTCGGTGGATACCGGCATGCTCCACGACCAGCCGATGCTCAAGTCGAATCCAGAGCGCATCCTGCAGCCCGGTGACGTGGCCGACGCCATCCTGCACGCCGTCCGGCTCCCCGAGCGCGCCCTCGTGAGCGAGCTCGACATCCGCCCCACCAACCCCTAGCGGTGCCGGCCGGCCGGTGACCACGTGCGTCTGCCGGCGCACGCCCTCGGCAGGTCGTTACCTGATCTTCTTCCACCCGGGCAGATAGGGCGGCGGCAGGAGCGCCGTCCGGCGCAGCAGCTCCAGGTGCGCGGCGATCACGTCCGCGAGTTGCTGTGCCGGACGCAGGTGCACCTCGCGGAGGATCGCGGGGTGCCGTGCGGTCAGCACCATCGCGCCGTGCACCCGTCCCGCCACCCGCAGCGGCACGACCAGGCGCGCCTCACCCTCGGCCAGCAGGAAGGAATTCGGGATCTCGCCCTGGAGCACCGCGGCAAGGGCGGTCCCACCCACCGGCACCAGCGGCAGGTCGGGGAGTGCTCGACTTTCGCCCGGCTGCAACAGCACCACGCGGTCTCCCTCGCTCAGCCGGAGGGCGAAGTGCATCGCGTCGAACGGCAGGAACCGCGCAGCCAGATCGGCCACCCGCCGAGTCGTCTCGGCGAATTCGAGGCCGGTGGCGAGCTGCTCGGCGGCATCCAACGCGCTCGCTGGTTCGGGTCCGGTCGGAACTCGCGGTGCCGCCGCGGCAGGCGTGGCGGCCGACACCAGGAGGGAGACCTGGGCCGCAATCAGGCCGGCGACCCGCGCCAGCAGCGCGGCGTCAGCCTCGTCGTAGAAGTCCGCGCTCACGCTGCCCGCCAGGAGATAGGCCTTGAGCCCCCGCGTCCCGTGCACCCGGGCCCCGACCACCGCGCGCGGCTCCGCTCCCGCCGGCTCCTCCACGGTGAAGTAGCCGCGAGGCCAGCGAGAATCCTGGTACGTATCGGCGATGACGAGTCGGTCGGCAGCGCCGAATAGCGCCTCGAGGTCGAGGTACTCCCGGCCGATCTCCAGCGAAGGGTCGCCCCAGAGCGGCCCACCGGTGTGCTCGCCCAGGCGGTACACCCGTGTGCCCGCAGCATCGGCCACGAGCAGTTCGAGGAGATCGTGGGGGAGGACGGGCTCGAGGGCCCGGCCCAGTTCAGCGACGTAGAGCTGCGGAGTTCCCGACTGGGTGCCCGCGAACGCCACGGCGTCTACCAGCGCCTCGAGATGCCCGACGTCGGGGGTGGTGTCGCCCGTCGCGCCCCACTGGCGGGCCAGGCGACCGAGCATCGGCGCCAACCGCTGAGCCACCACCTCGAGAGTCATGAGCTGGGTATCGTCGTAGCGAGCAGGTTCCAGCGCGGCCGCGAGCAGCAGGCCAACGTCTCGCCGTCCCGAGCGGATCGGGATGCAGGCCACGGACTTGTAGCCCGCGCGCCGGATAGTCGCCTCGAAAATCGCCAGTTGGCCGGGCTGCACCTGCGGCGCCGCGAGCGGCACGACCAGGCTGTCCTGTGCCAACGCCTCAGGGCCGAGCAGCGCGACGCCCCCGCTCCACGGGTACAGCCACAAGCCCAGCAGATCGTGGGGTAAGTCGGCGGAGAGTGCGTTCGACAGTGCCGCATGCCAGGTTGCGAGCGCGTCCGGATCGCTCAGCGCCTGCTCGACCCGGAGCAGCGGAACGAGCGGCTCCCCCGCGGGAGCCGGGCTGCCTTGGTGGGGGTCGCTGGCGCGGTCGCTGAACGGCATGCCCGCTGGCGGGGGCAGGACGTATGCCGCCCTCGGATGCGGAGCATCTTTGCATCCACCAGCCACTTAGCCGACTTGCCCGCGCAAATGTGGCAGCCGCGCGCACGGCGCTCGTGGCGTCCTGCCCGCTGGAAGTGCAGAATTCGGCCGCGGCCGGCATACCCCCATGCCCTATACGGATTCCGGGTTTCTGCACTCGGCGGTGACCCTTGTCGGGTAGCCTCGTGGGGCCCGGATCGGCTTGGGTACCATCGGTGACGTGTTCCGTCACCGCCCCACCAGCTCGCGATGCATGTCCCGCCCCAGCGTCCGCACCGCGCCCAGCACAACGACCCCGCCGACGATCACTACCAGCGGCAACAGCAGAATCGCGCGATCGAGGCCGAACCGGTCGCTCAGGCTGCCGACGAGAGGCAACGCGATCGCGTCGCCGGCGAGGTGGATGAAGAGCAGATAGGCGCCCGCCACTGTCGCGCTGATGCGCGCGGGCACGACGTCGAAGATCACGGCCGTCATCGGCCCCGTGTACCAGGACAGGCAGAAGAATGCGATCGCGAACACCGCCTGAAACAGCACCGGGTCGCGGATGGTGAGCAGCCAGAGCGCCAGCGGGCCGCCGAGCAGCAGCCCGAGCGCGACGACGATCACCCGCGCCGTCTCCCAGCGCCGTCGAAGCCAGTCCGCGAGCACGCCGCCGAACAGCGTCCCCGCGGTCCCCGAGATCAACCCCCATTTTCCCAGAAGGGCCGCCGCTTCGGCAGCGCTCAAGTCGAGCTCGCGGGACACGAACGTCGGACCCCAGCCCACGATGCCGTTCAGGCCGAACGAAATCATCGCGCCGGCGAGAAAGACGTAGACCAGCGTCGGCGTCCGGAGCACCGTGCGGCCCGCCCGCGCGATCTCGTCGAACGCGCCGCTGATGCCGCTGCCGAACGAGGTATCCGCCGCCACGTCCGCCGGCGTGCGCCGGACCCAGCGGAAGATCGTGAGCGCGAGCCCGAGCCCGAGCGCGGCACTGAAGACGGCGAGATCCACCTTGGAGCCGGCGCCGTACTGGCGGTCCAGCCAGTACGCCGCCGCGCCGCCCAGGACAACCGCCGCGAGCAGCGGCCACAGATTCCGCACCAGCGGCCGCACCCCGAGCTCGAAGTCACGCAGGAACGAGCGCACGGTCAGGTGTGCCGGGGCGCGCGTCGGATCCACGAGGCGGGACACGAGCAGCGCGAGGAGGAAGCCCGGCACGCCGACCGTCATGAACGCCACGCGCCAGCCGTAGATCCCCTCGAGATGGCCGCCCAGCAGGAGTCCGAGCACGCCGCCCAGCGCGATGCCGGAGGAGAGAATACCCATCGCCACGGCGCGGCCACGCGCCGGAAAGTAGTCGGCCACGAGCGACGCGGCCGCGGGTCCGTAGGCCGCCTCCCCCACGCCGACGACGGCCCGGCAGGTGAAGAGCTGGCCGAAGCTGTTGACCAGTCCGCTCAGAAACGTGAACGCGCTCCAGACCGCCACTCCACCGGCGATCACGGCCCGACGCGAGCGCAAGTCGCTGAGCACGCCGAACGGCAGGGCCGAGACCGAGAAGACGAAGATGTAGGCGGAGCCCAGCCAGCCGAGCTGCGAGTCGGTCAGCGCGAGATCGCGCTTGATCGGATCGAAGAGGGCGTAGATGACGTTGCGGTCGACGTAGTTGAGGAGATTGATGAGTGCGAGCAGGCCGAGTGCGTACCAGCTGGAGGCCCGGGTGGGCGGCGGGGTCACCGCCGTGCCGCCGTCTCGGCTCCCCCGGCGCCCGGGTGCATGTGGCTGAGCGACTCCGCCGCGCGCTCGTCACGGTAGGCCAGGGCCGCCTGGTATTCGTGCACCAGCCGGTCCATCATCGCCTGGCGCTTCCCGTACAGCCGCTTGAGCGGACGGGCGGCGTGCTTCTCCATGGCATACGCCGTGAGCAGCGGCAGGGCGATCGAGTTGTCGGTGTACACCACGACGGTACCCGGCAGCTGGGAGGGGTCGATCTTGCCCCAGCTCACCGCCTCCGCGGGCGTGGCACCGCTGAGACCGCCCGTATCGGGACGGGCGTCCGTCATCTGCAGGAAGTAGTCGTGGCCCCGCTCGTCGATGCCCAGGACCTCCTGGATCTGCGGCTCGGTCTGCAACATGAAATTCTTGGGGCTCCCGCCGCCGACGATCAGCACGCCGCTCCTGCCGCCGGTACGCTTGGCCTCGAGCACGATGCTCGCGGTCTCGTTCACGTCGGCGCTGACGTCGAAGCGGAGCTTGCTGCCGGCCAGTGCCTGCTCTGCCACGTTCATTCCGATCGAGCTGTCGCCCGGCGAGCTGGTGTACAGCGGCACCTCGAGCTCGTGTGCCGCGGCCAGCACCGATCGGCGCGAGAGGCCGAGAGCGCGCTCGCGCTCGCGCACGTACCCGCCAAGGAGGTGGTGGTATTCCGCCGAGCTCATGGGGCGCTGGAACTCGGGCCGGGCGGATACCTCCCGAATGAAGGCATCGGTCGAGAGCAGCACGCTGTAGTCGAAGAAGATGTCGTAGATCCGCACTACACCCTTGTCACGAAGCTCGACGTCGTCCGCGGTCGGCGTGCCGCGGTGCATCGCGAGGCCCAGCGCGAAGTGCGCGTCGTGGTAGAGATTGGCACCGGTCGAGATGACCCAGTCCACGAATCCCGCCTCCATGAGCGGGATGAGACAGCTCATCCCGAGTCCGGCCGGCGTCATGGCGCCGGTGAGGGTCATTCCCACCGTGGTGCCCGCCTCGAGCATGCGCTGGGTGAAGAGCTGGCAGCCTTCGCGCAGCCGGCCGGCGTTGTAGGCCAGGAACGCGTTGTCGATCAGCGTGGCAACGGTCTCTCCGCCCGCGATGGGTGCGGGCTCGATGCGCTGGCCGCGCAGATATTGGTCGGAAGGTCTGGTCATCTGCTCATCCCATGATGCGGGCTGCGGCGTCTTCGGGCTTTGCCGCGCGCGCCTCGATGACGATCCGCGCCGCCTCCGCCGGATCGTCGGTGACGCGGAAGAGGAGGAGGTCGGTCGGATTGATCTTGCGCTCCTCCGCCACCGTGCGGGTGAGCCACTCCACCAGCCCGGCCCAGTACGCGCTGCCGAATAATATCACTGGAAAATGCTTCACCTTCCCGGTCTGGATGAGCGTGAGCGCCTCGAACAGCTCATCCAGCGTGCCGTACCCGCCCGGAAAGACGAGGAACGCGGTGGCGTACTTCACGAACATCGTCTTCCGCACGAAGAAGAACTTGAAGTTGAGGCTGCGGCTGAGGTAGGCGTTGGACCCCTGCTCGAAGGGCAGCTCGATATTGCACCCGATCGAGAGCCCGCCCCCCTCCCTGGCGCCGCGGTTGGCTGCTTCCATGATGCCGGGGCCGCCGCCGGTAATGACGGGAATGCCGGCCTGCGCCAGCAGCATCGCCGTCTGCACGGCTTTCATGTACAGCGGGTCCGTGGGCGTCGTCCGCGCGGAGCCGAAGACCGTCACCCCTTCGTACACGTCTGCCAGATGATCGAAGCCCCACACGAATTCGCCCATGATGCGGAGCACGCGCCAGGAATCCGATTTCTGGAATAGCTGTTCCGGCCGCTGCGGAGACGGGCTCTCCAGGAGCTGCTCGTCCTCGGTAGGCAGCTTGTTGTCGTCCAGCCGGCGGTAGGGACTGTTGGTCACGGGCGAGTCGCTCGATGAAGAGGGCGCGGGCGCGCTGGCAGCGCCCCGAGGGAGAAGCTGTTGGGATAGATGGCGTAGCGGAAGCTAGGCAACTCCGCCCGGCGCTCCCGGGCGGCGCCGGGCATGGAGCACAATATAGGTTGAGAGCTATACTTCGCCCATGTCGTGGACCTCCTTGACGCTCCGGCTGCTGAGCCGCGGTCTCACCAACCCGCGGCTCGGGATCGACCTGTTCAGGACCGCCTGGGCCTTCCGCCGCCGCCGGTGGTGGTCCCGGCCGCCGTTCCTCCCGTTACCCGACCGGGAGTACCTGCGGTGGCGAATGTATACCGCCTACGCCGACGAAGCCGCGATACCACCGGCCCAGGACGTCATCCGCTTCGCACGGTGGCGGCGCGAGACGATGGGGCTGTGAGCGTGAGCCCACCGCATGTGCTGATTCTCGGCGGCGGGTTCGCGGGCATCTACGCGGCCAAGGCGCTCAGAAAGGCGCCCGTGCAGGTGACGGTCCTGGACCGCCGCAACCATCATCTGTTCCAGCCCATGCTCTATCAGGTGGCGACCGCCGGGTTGAACCCGAGCGACATCGCCTCGCCGATCCGGTCGATCCTTCGAGGCTCCGACAACACCGAGGTGCTGCTCGCCGAGGCCGAGGCCATCGACGTCGCGCAGCGCGAGGTGCGCCTCGGCGACGGCACCGCCATCTCCTATGATTACCTGATCGTCGGGACGGGGGCGCGGCACTCGTATTTCGGCCGCGATGAGTGGGAGCCGCTTGCCCCGGGGCTCAAGAGCCTCGAGGACGCGCTCGAGATCCGCCGCCGCGTGCTGCTCGCCTTCGAGCGCGCCGAGCGGGAGAAGGATCCGGTCCGGCGCCACGCCTTTCTCACCTTCGTGATCGTGGGCGGCGGGCCGACCGGCGTCGAGATGGCGGGTGCCGTCGCGGAGATCCGGCGCTACGCACTGCGGCGCGACTTCCGGCACATCGACCCTGCGGAGGCCACCGTCATGCTCCTCGAGGGCGGCCCACGCCTCCTGCCCTCCTACCCGGAACGCCTGAGCACCGAGGCCAAGCGCGAGCTGCGGCGGCTGGGCGTCGAGGTGCGCACCGAAACACTCGTGACCGATATCCGCCCGGGATGGGTGTGCGCCGCGGGCTGGACGATCCCCACGCAAACGGTTATCTGGGCCGCCGGCAACACCGCAAGCCCGCTGCTCAAGAGCCTGGGCACGCCGCTCGACCGGATGGGACGCGCCATCGTCGAGCCGGATTGCACCATTCCGGGGCACCCCGAGGTGTTCGTTCTGGGCGATGCCGCCCACTTCGAACCCCCGGGAGGCGGGACGCTGCCCGGCATTTCTCCCGTCGCCATCCAGATGGGAGAATACGCCGCGCGAACCATCGAGGGCGACCTCGCCGGACGCCCGCGGCGCGCCTTCAGCTACTGGGACAAGGGGCAGCTGGCGGTCATCGGCCGCGGGCGGGCGGTGGCGGATATCTGGAAGCTCCACTTCGGCGGCTTTCTGGCCTGGCTCGTCTGGATCTTCGTGCACGTCTTTTTTCTCATCGGCTTCCGAAACCGGGTACTGGTACTGCTGCAGTGGGCGTGGTCCTACGTCACCTACCGCCGGGGAGCGCGGCTGATCACGGAAGAAGTCCGGCCGCCCGCCGCGTCGTCGTGAATCTCGCGGCCGACATCAAGGCGCGCGCCGAGGCGCTCGGCTTCCTGGCCTGCGGCATCACCCATCCGGGGCCGCCGCCGCATGCCGACCGGCTGGATGCATGGCTAGCCAGGGGCTACGCCGGCACCATGCGGTACCTCCACCGTCAGGCCAGGCGCCGGAAAGACCCGCGCCTCAGCGTCCCCGAATCGCTCGCCGTCGTGGTCCTGCTGGAGAACTACTACTCGCCCGACGACGCCGGCGCCCCCGAGTTGCCACGAATCGCCAGATACGCCCGGGGGGATGATTACCACCACGTCACCATGCGGCGGCTGCAGACACTGGCCACGTTTCTGCTGGAGCATGGCGCCGGCGTGGCGCGGCCCTACGTCGATGCGGGCCCGATCCCCGAGCGCGAGCTCGCCCGGCGCGCCGGCCTGGGCTGGATCGGGAAGAACACGATGCTCATCCGCCCTGGCGTAGGCTCGTACTTCTTCATCGGATCGATCTTCACGGATCTACCGCTCGAGCCGGACACTCCGTTCACGCCCGACCACTGCGGCACCTGCACCCGCTGCCTGGACGCCTGTCCCACCGGGGCCTTCGTCGAGCCACACGTGCTCGACGCCACCCGCTGCATCTCCTATCTCACCATCGAGCAGCGCGGGCCGATTCCGGAGCCGTTCGTCGAGCGCATGGAGGGGTTCGCCTTCGGCTGCGACATCTGCAACGACGTCTGTCCCTGGAACCAGCGGTTCGCCCAACCGACAACCGTGGCCGAACTGCGTCCGCGGCACTCGCTGGCGGGCGTCGACGAGGGGTTCTTCGACGGTATGGAGGAGGACGAGTTCCGGCAGCGCTACGGCGGCACCGCGTTCGAGCGCCCCGGACTCGCCGGCATGCGCCGGAACGTCCGGGCGGCGCTCGCGTCGGTCCCCCGCTACGAGCAGGAATCATGAGAGCGGAGCTCCGGTGGTTTCGCCGCCTGTTCGAGTACGATGGATGGGCCAACGCGGCCGCGCTGGTCTCGCTCCGCGAAGGGCCGGCGCCGCCCACGGCGGAGCGATGGATGGCCCACATCGTGGCCTCCGAGCGAATCTGGATGGCCCGGCTCAGGCAGGAGCCCTCGTCGCTGCCGGTCTGGCCGGACCTCGATCTGGAGACTTGTGCGGGGGCGATCACCGAGCTGCAGGGTGAATGGGGACGCTGCCTCGAATCGCTGGCCGACGAGGATCTCGAAGACGGCGTGGCGTACCGCAACAGCCTCGGCCAGTTCTGGACCAGCACCGTCGGGGACATCCTCACCCACGTGGTGCTCCACTCCACGTACCACCGAGGTCAAATCGCCGCCGCGGTTCGCGAGGCGGGCGGCACCCCGGCGTATACCGACTTCATCCACGCGGTGCGGTCGGGCCTGATCGAATGACTCCGCAGGGATCGCTCGGACCGCTGCTGGTGGGCCTGGGAATCGTCCTCGCGCTCGTGGGGCTGCTGGTCTGGTCGGGCGCGCTCGCCTGGTTCGGCCGGCTGCCGGGCGATATCCGGATCGAGCGGGAGTCGGCGCGGGTATACATCCCCATCATGAGCATGCTGATCGTATCGGTGGTGTTGAGCCTGGTGTTGTATATCGTGCGCCGCATGTTCTAGCTTGCACCCTCATGAACCGACTTCCGGCCGCTCCCGCGATCGTCCCCGAGGTGGGCACCATCGACCCGCGACGGCTCCAGCGCCTTCGCCGCGTCGGCTACCTGCTCGACAACGCCATCGCCATCCCGGGCACCCGGTTCCGGTTGGGGCTGGATTCGTTGATCGGCCTGGTGCCGGGGATCGGCGACCTCGCGGGCGGTCTGCTCTCGCTGTACATCATCGTCGAGGCGCACCGGATGGGCGTGCCGCGCTCGGTCCTGGCGCGCATGGGCTGGAACGTGGCGGTCGATACGCTCGTGGGCGAAGTTCCACTCCTCGGCGATCTGTTCGACATCGGCTTCAAGTCCAACCTGCGGAATCTGGCGCTGCTCGACGGGTTCGCCGAGCAGCCCGGAGACGTCAGGCGCTCCAGCCGCATCCTGCTGTGGGTCGTCATTCTCGGCATCGTGGTGGTGACCGCCGGCGCGATCGCGCTCTCCGTCCTGCTCCTCCGGCTGATGTCCGCCCAGCTCCGCTCGGGGCTCTTCCAGTGACCGCGCCCGCACCGGCGGTGTACAGCATCGCCATTTTCGTGAACGACCTAGTTCAGGCGCTCGAGTTCTACGGCGATAAGCTGGCGTTGCCGCTGGCCAGGCGGGGGTCGTTCGGCGCGGAATTCTTCGGCGAGGGAACCCGCATCGGCGTGCACCCGGCCGTCCATCCCGACGCACGCGCGCTGGTGGGTCGGCACACCGGGATCACGCTGTTCGTGCCGGATCTCCTCCACTACTGCGGTGAGCTGCACCAGCGCGGCGTGCGCTTCGTCACCGAGCCGACGCAGCAGG
Source organism: Gemmatimonadales bacterium (assembly GCA_036262935.1). GTDB lineage: Bacteria > Gemmatimonadota > Gemmatimonadetes > Gemmatimonadales > GWC2-71-9 > CAVVWJ01. The sequence continues at coordinate 17,605 of DATAHW010000074.1, forward strand.
CGTGGGGCATCATGGCGATGGTGGCAGATCCCGATGGCAACGTGCTCGCGCTGTGGGAGGATCGGCTGCCGGAAGATGCGGAGCACTCGCCGCTGGACCAGGCCGACGGGACAGCCTGAGGAGCCTCAGGCCGGGTCCTGGGGCGGGCGGTACGGTGACACTCCGAGCGCGGCCCGGTTGCCGCGGTACGAGTCCTCCACGATCTGGCACTGCTGCTCCATGCCATAGGCCTCGAACGGCTTTCCCGCCTCGAGCCGGTAGCTGTAGGGGCTCGCTCCGACGCCGAGCGTGCGGTAAAGCAGGTCCTGGAGTTGTGCGGCGGCGCCACGGCTGAAATAGCGCCATCGCCCCCACGCCTGGTACTGTCCGCAGTGGGTGAGCTCGTGCGCCAGAATCGCCAGGTCCCGGGCACAGCGGTCCGGCAGGAAGACGTGATTGCCGAGCGCGACGGCGCGGCCTCCGCTGACCCAGAGCACGGCCCGGCGGAGCGCGCCGGCGACCCCCGGCTGCCATGCCCGATGCAGCCGCACGCGACCGCAGTCCACCCCCGTCACCAGGTCGCCCAGCCGGGCGCATTCCTCGGTCGTCAGCCGGTCCACCGGTCACCCGACGCGCTCATTTGCCGAGAAACTCCCCGATCGGCGACAGCGACTCGATGTGGTCGCAAAAGATCTTGAGCGTGGCGAGCAGCGGCACCGCGATGAACGCCCCCCCCACGCCCCAGAGCCACCACCAGAAGACGAGCCCCACCAGAATCGCCACCGGGTTGAGCGTGAGCCGGCGCCCGAGCACCATCGGGGAAATGAGATTGGCCTGAATCAGGTTCACGGCCAGGTAGGCGCCCGGCACCAGCAGGGCATGCCCGACGCTCTCGAAGTTGACCAGGCCGGCCATCGTCAGCAGCGCGATCATGACAGTGGCGCCGACGTAGGGGACGAACTCCGCCAGCGCCGCCAGCGATCCCCATAGCACGGCGTTCGGCATCCCGATCAGCGTCATCACCAGCGTCACCACGACACCGAGTCCGAGATTGACGAGCGCGACGGTAAAGAGATACGTCGAGATCGAGGCCTCCGTTTCCCGTGCGATCGCCACCGCCTTCTTCTTGTCCCGCAGCAGCGGCAGAACCTTGATCAACTTCTGCAGGAAGAGGTCGCCCGCGGCAAGCAGGAAATACAGCAGGATGACGGTTTCCATCGCTCCCGTGAGCAGGCTCTGCGTGGTGCCGAAGAGGCGTTCGCTGAGCCTTGGCCCTCGCACGACCACCTCCTGCGGGCCGCCCTTCTCCACCTGCGTCGCCGCTTCCACCTGCTCCGCGGTACGGGTGACCTGCTCCACCGGCCGCCGGAGCACCTTGAGCCTCGATTGCACCCTGGCGATGCTCTCCGGCGCCCGTCCCATCCAGTCCCGGGCCGGCTCGGCCAGGCTGTAGACCCCCGCCCCGAGCGCGCCCAGCAGCACCAGAACGACCAGCGCAGCGCCGAGGGGCTCGGGGATTCGGACTCGCTTGAGCAGGCGAATGATCGGGCTGAGCAGGAAATCGAGCAGAATGGCGAGAACGATGGGCAGGAGAAACGCCCGGGCAAAATAGAGCGTGTACAGGACCGCGAGCACCAGCAGTCCGGTGATGGCGATCGAGCGCACCTCGACGTGGTCGCGAAGCGCCGCGCCGAGCTTTCGGAGGTCCGGTTGCTCGACCGCGCCGCCTTCCTCCGGGGGCCCGGCCGGAACCGACACGTCCGGCCGAAATGCCTCGCCCGGCGCCGAACCGTCGGTGCTCCGAGTGACCATGCGCTGGCTCAAATTGAAGGAATCGCCCTTGTCTGCCCGTCCCGGCAGGGGCTAAGGTTACGCGGCGGACGTCCACTGGGCTGTGCGCCAGCACACCGGCGCCCTGACTGGGAGAACCATGTCGCGAGCCTGGCAAACCATCGTGTCAATCTGGGTCTGGCTCGTGCTCGTGGTCTGCACCTTGATCTGGCTGCCGCTCATGGCCCTGCTCCGCCTGGCCACGGCGCCGTTCGACCGGGGCCATTACGCCGTCGGCTATCTGTTTCGGCAGATCCCGGTGATCGTGGCGGCGGTCAATCCGCTCTGGCGCTTCCGCCGCACCGGCACCATGCCGGCCGACCCGCGGCATCCCTACGTCGTGGTGTCCAACCACGAGTCGTTCGTGGATATCCTGCTCATCAGCCACCTGCCCTGGGAAATGAAGTGGCTGTCCAAGGCTGAGCTGTTCCGGGTGCCGGTACTCGGATGGCTCATGCAGCTTGCGGGCGACATCCCGGTGAAGCGTGGCGTCGGCCCGAGCGCCCTCGATGCAATGGCCAGGTGCCGCGAGGTGCTGGCGAACCGGGTATCGGTGATGATCTTCCCGGAGGGGACACGGTCCACGACCGCCGATCTCCTTCCGTTCAAGGACGGCGCCTTCCGCCTGGCCATTGATGCGAGCGTGCCGATCCTCCCGCTGGTGGTGCACGGCACCGCTACGGCGCTCCCCAAGCACGATTGGCGCTTCGCCCGCTCGAGGGCCGAGGTACGGGTGCTCGAGCCCGTGGAGACCACCGGTCTCACGCCAGCGGATGTGCCGGCGCTCAAGGAGCGGGTGCGCGACCTGATCATTCGGACCCGGAAGGAGATCGCGAGTTCGTCATAAGGTCGGCCGCCCGAGTTAGCCCCGGAGTCCTCTAGCCCCGTCCCAGATCCTCCGGCGCGCGCACCCGCCCCACTGCTCCGGCCAGCGCGAGCAGCGTCAGCAGGTAGGGCAGCATCAGGAAGAGCTGGTAGGGCACCGAGAGGCCGAGCGACTGGAACACGTACTGCAGCGCCGTGGCCGCTCCGAACAGGAGCGACGCTACCAGCACCCCCACCGGATGCCAGCGGCCGAGCACCACTATGGCGATCGCTACGTAGCCCCGCCCCGCCGTCATCTGCTCGGCGAAGGTACCCACCTGCGCCAGGACCAGCGTGGCCCCCGCCAACCCACCGAAGCCGCCGCCGACTATGGTCGCTCCCATTCTTACGGCCTGCGTGCGCACGCCCGCGGCCCGGGCGAGCGCGGCACCCTCCCCGGTGGCCCGGAGCGCGAGCCCCAGGCGTGTACGGAAGAGCACCCACCAGACGATCGGCAACGCCATGAGAGCCAGATACGTCGGGGCGGGCTGGTCGAACAGCGCGGGTCCGAGGAGCGGGATGCGCGAGAGTCCGGGGAGCGGAATCGCGGCGAGCGTCGGGAGCGCGAGACCCGCGCCGGCCGCCCCGTACGCCTGGCGATAGATCGTGCCGGTGAGGCCGACGGCTCCGAGCGAAACCGCGGTCCCCGCGATGATCTGATCGGCGCCTGCGCCTATCGCCACGACCGCGAACACCGCCGCGAGGGCCATCCCCGCCACGATGGCCGCCGCGACGCCGGCCCACGCTCCGGCCGCGCTGGCGCCGAGCGTGGCCGCGAGGGCACCCGAGAGCATCATGCCCTCGAGGCCGAGGTTGATCACCCCGGCCCGCTCGGCCACCGTCTCTCCGGTGGCGGCCAGGAGCAGCGGCGTCGCCACCCGCACTGCCGCCGCCAGAAATCCACTCGCGATCGCCGACTCGATCATGACCCCACCCGCGCAGCGGCGGTCCGGCGTGCCGCGGCCTCGGCGAGCAGCACGACGATGATCACCACTGCCTCGACGACGTATACGGCTACCGCGGGTACGCCCGCGTCGCGCTGCATGGCCCCGGCGCCGGCTTCGAGCGCCCCGAAGAGAAGCCCGGTCACGAGCACGCCGAGCGGATCGAGCCGCGCCAGCAGGGCGACTGCGATCGCGGTGAATCCGTAGCCGGGCGAGAGGTTCTGGTAGAGCGCGTAGGATACGCCGCTGACCTCGACACCGCCGGCGAGCCCGGCCAGGGCTCCCGAGCCGAGAAGGGCAAGCGCGGTCATGCGGCGGGCGTCAATGCGCCCACCGATCTCCGCCGCTCGCGGACCCAGGCCGACCGCCTTGAGCCGGAATCCCCAGAGCGTACGGTTGAAGAGGTACCAGAGGGCCACCGCGGCGAGCACCGCCAGCACGATCCCCGCGTGCAGCCGGGTGCCGGGCAGGAGGGGCAGGCGTGCGGCCACGGCGATCTCATCGCTCTGCGGATAGATGTGCTGTGCCTCCTGCAGCGGCCCCTGTACCATGAGGCTGACGAGCGACTCTGCGACAAAGCTGAGAAGGAGGGTGCTGATCACCTCGAGGACGCCGAACCGCAGCTTGAGCCACACCGGCAGGAGGATCCACACGGCGCCCGCCAGCGTGGCCGTGACCAGCACCAGACCCACCGCCAGCACCGCGGGCTGTCCCCGGACGTGCAGCCCCACCCATGTCGCGGCGATGGCCCCGGCGTAGAACTGGCCCTCGGCCCCGATGTTGAACGCGCCGCCCCGGAACGCGAGCGCGATCCCGAGGCCGATGATCACCAGCGGGACGGTGCGAACGAGCGTGGCCGAGGTGAGCGCGTACCAGGAGCCCACAGCCCCTTGCCACAGCGCCCCCAACGCCGCCGCCGCGTCGTACCCGGCGGCCTGCAGTCCCGCCGCGAGGACGGCGAGACCGATCACCAGGGCGATGGCGCCCGTTCTAGCGCCCACCCGTCACCATGAGCTCGCCAATGCGTGCCCGCGTGGCGCCCGCGGGCACGTCGGTCAGCACGCCGCGTGCGGCCACGAGCACCCGGTGTGCCAGCGAGAGCACCTCGTCCAGGTCGCTCGAGTACATCAGCACGGCCGCTCCGTTCGCTGCGGCCGCCCGGAGGCGGCGGCGGATGGCCTCCGCTGCACGGAGGTCGAGCCCGCGGGTGGGGTTCTCCACGACGACTACCCGTGGGTCGCCGGCGAGCTCCCGCGCCACCAGCAGCTTCTGCTGGTTCCCGCCGCTCAGCGCCGAGGCACGCGCGTCGGGCCCCGGCGCCACGATCCCGAACTCCCGGATGATCGTGGCTGTCCGGGCGCGCGCGGCGGCCCAGTCAACGCGGCCACGCCGCAGCCACGGCTCGTCGGTTCGGGAACCGAGCACGACGTTTTCGGTCAGCGTGAGCTCGAGGATGAGTCCTTCGGTCGAGCGGTCCTCCGGCACGTAACCGATCGGCGCCGCCACCGATAGCTTCCCGCCGAGGGGGGCGATGCGTCCAGCCACGGCGCGGAGCAGCTCGCGCTGGCCGCTCCCTTCGACCCCCGCGATTCCCACGATCTCGCGGGCGCCGACACTCAGCGAAGCATGCCGCATGGCGATGCCCTCGCCGCCGTCACGCGGGAGCTCGACATCTTCGAGCCGCACCAGGGCCGGCTCTGCGGTGGAGAGCTCTTTCCGGCCTGACCGCGGTGCGGCCGCGGGAAGACTGGCAGGAAGGTGATCGCCTCCATCGCCGATCATCGCTCCGGCCAGCGTGACCGCCGTCTGCCCCGCCACCGGCCCCGTGAATACGACCATACCCTGCCGCAGCACCGTCACCCGATCCGCCGCATCGAGCGCCTCATCAAGCTTGTGCGTGATGAGCACCGCCGCACCCCCGTTTTCGGTGAATGCGTGGACGACGCGGAGCAGTTCGTCCGCTTCCGCCGGCGCCAGCACCGCGGTCGGCTCGTCCAGGAGCAGGATGCGCGCATCGGACGCCAGCGACTTTGCAATCTCGAGCCGCTGCTTGAGCGCGACGCTGAGATCGCCGGCCCGGGCGTTCGGATCGAGCGGCAGGCCTAGGCGCTCGCTCAGCTCCCGGACGCGCTTGCGCAGGGCGCGCGGGCGCACCTGCCATCCGGAGGCGAGCGCCACGTTTTCCGCCACAGACAGCGCTGGAAGTGAGGTGAAGTGCTGGTGCACCATGCCGATCCCGAGGGCGCGGGCCGCTCGTGGCGAGGCGATCGCGCGCGGCGTCCCCTCTACCTCCACTACACCGGCATCCGGCCGCACGAGCCCGTACGCTACATGCATGAGGGTGGTCTTGCCCGCTCCGTTCTCTCCCAGCAGCGCGTGCAGCTCGCCGGGCATCAGCGTGAAATCGGCCCCGCGCAGTGCCTGCACGGAGCCGAATCGCCTGCTGATGCCATGTAGCGCGAGAGCGGAAGGCGCGGTCACATTCCGGTAGGGTGGTCGTGAAACTCCCACTCGAGACCGAACCGCTCCGCGAGATGAGAGGCGAGCGCCTGGACGCCCAGCGTCTCGGTGGCGTAGTGCCCCGCGAAGATGACGTTGAGCCCCCACTCCATCGCGTCGAAATAGGTGTGATGCGCGCCTTCGCCAGTGATGAAGGTGTCGAGGCCGGCGTCGCGCGCCGCGCCGACCATGCCGCCCGCTCCGCCGGTAATGATTCCGACGCGCGCCACGCGCTCGGGCCCGCCCGCGATGAGACGTGCGCCCGGCTCGGCGGTGCCGAGCGCGTGATTCACGTCGGCGAGCAGCGCGTCTCGCGGCACCAGCCGGGCCGGTGCATTCCCCCAGACTCCGATCGGCACCCCCTTGTAGTCGCCGAACCACCCTTCGACCGCGAGCCCCAGCCGCTCGGCGAGCACGACGTTGTTGCCGACGGCCGGATGCAGGTCGAGCGGGATGTGCGCGGAGTAGAGGGCGATATCGTGCTCAAGCAGCGCCGCCAGCCGGCGATAGCGCCGGCCCGCGACAGGGATGTTCCCGTCCCAGAGGAGCCCGTGGTGCACCAGCACGAGCGGCGGCGCATCATCCTCACCCGCGCGGTTCGCGATCACACCGTCGATCGTGGCCTGCGA
>DATAHW010000075.1:0-36257 GCA_036262935.1 Gemmatimonadales bacterium
CTCGCCGCAGGTGCGGCGCCTGGTCGGGTCCGAGCTTCCGTCGCTGCGCCAGTCGCTCGCGCTGGCCAAGCGGACCGGCGCGCAGGTCAAGGCAGATACCACCGAGTCCGGCCGGAACCGGAACGTCTCGGACAAGAAATAGCTCGATCGCGGGAAGTTCGAGCAGGAGGGGGAACGCCCCGGGTGCTGCACCCGGGGCGTTCCCGCGTGCGCCCGTGCGATCCAACCTTTTCGGCGGACCGATTGTCCAACCCGTGACTCTTTCCACGGGCGCACTGCGTGACGGCATTCCTCGGCGTTCTGCTGCTGCTCCAGACCCAGGCGATGCAGGGGGCGTCCCCGCTCCCTACCGCCACGGCGGTCCGGGCCACCCGCACCGAGACGCCGCCGGTCCTCGACGGCCGGGATGACGATGCCGTCTGGCGCTCCGCGCCCTGTATCGACCAGTTCCTCGAGGCAAGGCCCAGCGAAGGCGCCCGTCCCGAGTTCCGGACCGAGGGGCGGGTGGCGTACGACGAGCACAATCTGTACGTCTTCATCCGCTCGTTCGATCCCCACCCCGACAGCATCGTCAGCCTGCTCTCCCGCCGAGACGAGGAGACGGCCTCCGATTACGTGACGCTGATGCTCGATCCCTATCACGACCGGCGCACCGGCTACGAGTTCTCGGTCAATCCAGCCGGCGTCAAATCGGACTACGCGATCTATAACGACGGCAACGAGGACGTCGCCTGGGATGCGGTATGGGACGCGGCGACCCGGATCGATTCGCTTGGCTGGACCGCGGAGTATCGCATTCCCCTCTCCCAGCTCCACTACTCGTCCAAGGGGGGCGGCGTGTTCGGCCTGCTCATCTGGCGGGTCATCCAGCGTCACACCTCGACGGTCACCTGGCCGCTCTATCGCACCTCCAGGTCAGGTCTCGCGTCCCAGTTCGGTGAGTTGACCGGCCTCGACGGGCTGGGGAGCCCCAACCAGGCCGAGATCACGCCATATGTCGTCACCCGGAACGTGCAGGACGCGGGCTCCGGGGATCTCGGGCGCAGTCAGGAGCTCACAGGCGGCGGCGACCTCAAGTACGGCATCGCCTCCAACGTGCTCCTCAACGCCACGGTCAATCCCGACTTCGGTCAGGTCGAGGCAGACCCTTCGGAGCTCAACCTGAGCGCGTTCGAGACGTTCTTCGACGAGCGGCGGCCGTTCTTCGTGGAGGGCAAGGGACTCTTCACCTTCCCGGTGAACTGCGTCGTCGTCCTCGACTGCAACACGGGCGAAGGGCTGTTCTATTCCCGCCGGATCGGGCGCTCACCGCAGCTGGCCGGCATCTACGGAGACGTGACGTCCGCCACCTCGACGAGAATTCTGGGCGCCGGCAAGGTCACCGGGCGCCTGCCGAGTGGCTTCTCCCTCGGCGTTCTCGACGCCGTCACCCAGCGCGTCGAAGGTCCGGGCGCGACCACGCTCGAGCCCGCGGCGAACTACGGTGTGGTCCGGGGCAATCAGGATTTTCACGGGGGCGACGGCAGCATCGGATTCATCGTGACGGGGGTGAACCGCTCGCTCGACGTCACCAGCGAGGGCTACCTGCACCGGAGCGCCTACACCGGCGGCCTGGATGCCCGCTGGAGATTTCACGGCCGGTTCGAGGTGTCCGGATCGGTGGACCTGAGCCGGGTGGCGGGGAGCCCGGCGGCGATCGCCCTGACGCAGCAGAACCCGGTGCACCTGTATCAGCGGCCGGACGGGCCGCTGGCCTTCGATTCCACCCGGACCTCGCTCAGCGGCAGCAACCAGGAGCTCCGGTTTGCCAAGGTCGGCGGCAGGCGGTTGCACTTCGAGACGGCATACCAGCGGCGCTCGGCGGGGTTCGAGATCAACGACATCGGCTTTCTCCGTCAAGCCGATCAGCAGGAATGGACAACCTGGGCCAACCTGGTATTCAACGACCCCAACAACATTTTCCAGCAGCTCCGGTGGAACTTCAACAACTGGGAGTACTGGAGCGCCGCCGGGCTGCCGACCGAGCGCGCGTTCAACACGAACGTGCACGTCCAGTTCACCAACCGCTGGTGGCTTCACGTGGGCGGCACGGTTGGCCAGGTCGGCGCCACCTACTGCGACCGCTGCGCGCGCGGTGGACCGGCCGTGCGGCAGGACCCGTATCTCTCCCCCTGGATCACGATCGAGGGTGACGACCGCCGGCCGCTCGTCCCCATCCTCTCGGCCAATTACACCCGAGGCGACCAGGGCCGCTCGGAGACCATCGATATCTCACCGGAGCTCGACTTCAAGATTTCCAGCCGCTTCACCACCTCGCTCAGCGCCGACTACAATCACAACCGGAACGACCTGCAGTACTTCGACACCTTCACCGATGCGGCGGGCGGGCAGCACTACACCTTCGCTCATCTCGAGCAGAAGACCCTGAGCCTGACCTGGCGCCTGGGCTTTACCTTCACGCCCACCACGTCGCTCCAGGTCTACGCCTCTCCATTTGTATCGAAGGGCACCTACACCGACCTGCGCGAGGTGGCGGACGCGCGGGCGGACTCGTATTCGGCGCGCTACCGGCCCTACGCCCCGCCGGCCGACAGTCCCGCGGGTTTCAATTTCCAGCAGTTCAGGTCCAACGTGGTGTTTCGCTGGGAGTACCGGGCAGGCTCGACGATCTTCCTGGTGTGGAGTCAGGGGCGCGAGGGATCATCGCCGCTCGAGGGCGGCCAATCGTTCCGTAGCGACCTCGGCGACCTGCTTGGCCGCCGGGCGAACGATACGTTCCTGGTAAAGGTGTCCTACTGGCTCACGCCCTGACGCTCAACCGCCTCAATCCTGCAGCGGCCGACTCCCGCTCCTCCATCCCGCGCGGCGGCCGGTGGATCGGATCCGCGCCGATCGTCCCGACGAGCGTTGCCGGATACTTATGCGAGCTCACCCGCTCCAGCTCGGCGCGCGCGTGTTCCAGCCGTCCGGCAATGCCGAGCCGGCTGGCCTCGTCGCGGTGTCCCGCGCGCGCCAGGAATACGGTCAGGCTGCGGACGTGCCGCGTCCACAGCGAAACATCCCGCTGCTGCTTGACCACGAGCCGCTCGTGATACCAGTCGCTCGCGAGCAGCGTTTCCCGGGTGAACAGCGCGCGCACCTCCGGGTGGGCCGCGTCTTTTCCCTCGAAGTGTCCGCGCGCCATGATGTGGAGCAACGCCCTGAGCGGCGGGCAGGCATCCTCGATGGTGCCGTCCGTGAAGTACGCCTCCGCCACGCGCTGTTGCGCCTCCACGATGTTGTCCACCCCGTCGGCGAAGACGGCCGGATCCTGCAGCTCGGGCTTGAGGATCTCGTCGGTGAACACCGCCGTGGCATTGTCGAACACCCGCCCGAAATAGGTGTGGACGAACTTTGCCGTGATGCGGAAGCCCAGCCGGCTGGCCATCACCTTCCGCCCGCCGAGTTCGTAATCCTCGAGCCGCTCCAGATGCCCAGCCTCGATCAGCCGCTTCGGATCGCGCTCGTGGGGGAAGAGCCGGCACCAGACCTCGGGGACCAGCAGGCTGATGTCGTGATCCACCCGGAAGCGCGGGCCGATGAAGCCGGCCGCCGAGCTGAACCCGGCGTATCCGGTGAGCAGCATCGAGACCAGCGCGTTGTTGAGATCGGCGGTCGCCGCGAGGGCGTTGAACGGTCCCTTGGTGAGCGCGCCCTCCGACCCCGCGCCCGTGGTGCTCGGCGACGTTCCCGTCAGCGAGCACACGTAGTCCATGAACAGCTCCGGCAGCTCCTGGTAGTGGATCGGCCCGTACACGCAGAGCGGCCGGATGCCTTCCTCCGGCCGGTTGTTCCGCCGACCCGATAGCACGCTGATGACCGGAAACATCACCGGCGCGTGCAGCGGCAGGCGGCGGGACAGCCGTGCCCCCATTTCGGCGACGTACCGGTCGCGGGGCCGGGCGAGGTCGGGCCGCACCTGGAGATAGCGCGGGTTCTTGGTGGGTTTGCCGTCCACCAGCCGCGGCCGGGCAGAGCAGATGGAGTAGCCGTCGGCGCGCGCGGCGTTCCGGGCCACGTGATCGCGCATAGGCGGGGTGAACGCGTCGTGCAGCGCCACATCCTCCACGATGCGCTGCGCGTCCTCCGGGGTGACCGGCTGGAAGTTGGAGCAGAAGAGCCCGGGCCCCGCCATGTCCTGCTCGGTCTGCCGGTCGAGTCCCGGGTGAACGGCGTCGTCGGGCCGCTGGAACAGGCGGTACTCGCAGTTCTGCGCCAGCTTGAGGCTGGGGTGGCCGTCGTACTCACCGGGAACTCCGACGAGCCGGCGGGCCGGCACCACCACCGAGGCGGTGATGTCGTCCTCCATCTGCACCTTGTCGGCCGCGACGAAGTCCTGCCGCAGCTTGTAGGTGCGCCAGGCGCCGTTCTCCTCGCGGCCAATGCGCAGATAGTTGGCCACCAGCCTCCGGCCCTGGTACTTGAGCTCGTGGCCGGGCGCGCCGTTGATGATGTCCACGCTGAAGTGCGCCCGCCAATCGGCTCCCCACTCCGGCCGATAGAAACGCTTGATGACGAACACCAGCGCCCGCAGGTGATTCGGAATGCTCTCGAGCCACGCGTTGTACTCCGGCGTGAACTCCGCCGGGTTGGGTGTGAGCAGCTTGATGACCGAGCCGAGCGAGCGATCCTCCGACAGGATCGGCCGGGAGGGCCCGCGGCCGTCGTAGTCCCGGTCGAAGATCGCCTGGACGAGCGCCATGTCCTCATCGAAGCTTCGCACGTAGAACGAGCCGGGCAGGATGGCGTCCACCAGGCTCTTGCTGATCTCCGACTTGCCGCCGCCGGACACGGTGCACGGCTTGTGGCAGAACGCGCCCTCCGGCACGGTCCCGATCAGCCGCCAGCTCGGCGCCGCCCGGTGCCGGGCCATGCGGACCTTGTAGCCGCTCGGGTGGATGTAGATCCGGCCCGGCAGGAGCCTCAGGTGCTGCTCCGCGCCGTTCCTGGTCCACTTGATCTCCTGGCGGGGGACGTCGATCTCCATGTCCTCCGGCATGTAGTGGATCTCGGGATAGAGCGCGTCGGTCGCATAGCCGGACGGGTCGAATCTGGCGCGCTGCCCGAGGAGCGCGAGCACCTCGGTGAAGCGGTGGTTGGCGCTCACCACCCGTACCAGATCGGGCGAGAAGCGGTCACCCAGGTTGAAAGTGGCGAACGCCAGCGCCCCGCCCGCGTGCTCCTCCTCTGCCAAGCCGTACAGGTTGGCGCTGTAGCCGATCTGGGTCTTGATCTCCTTCTTGCAGTAGCCGAAGTAGTTGTCGGCCAGGATGGTGATCATCACCCCGCGGGTGTCGCGCGAGGTGATCTTGAAGGGCCGGCCATCGTTGTACAGCTCGCCCTCGTCCGTCCAGCACATCCCCGCGGCGCGCTCGGCCTCGGTGGCCCGGCTCACGTGCGCCAGGCCGAGCTCCTGCTTGCGGAGGCGTGTGAGGTGGGGTGCCAGGATCACGCAGCCGCTGTGGCCGGTCCAGCCGTCCACGTCGAGGCCGGCGTCGTTGGCCGGCAGGGAAGGGTCGCCGGCGTTGCCGAAGATGCTCTCCACGAAGTCCAGGTTGGACACCAGCCCGCCGGGCGCGAAGAAGCGCACCTCCATCCGCTTCTCCGGCGCGACCTTGGGGACCTCGGGACACACCAGCGGCCTGAGCAGCAGCGACACCACGGTTTCCACGGGCTCCGGCCAGTGCGCCGTGAACGGCAGGCGCGTGAGCTCGGGCGGGGGACGGAGCGCCTCCTGCAGCAGCCGCAGGAAGGCCCGGAGCGGCACGCGCGTCTTGTCCGCGGGGATCGGGAGCCCGCCCTCCGCCACGTGGAATACGCCCTGAGTGGTGCGCCGGTCGTTGACCGGATTGTGCAGCACGCCGTTGTCCAGCCGGTAACTCGATACCAGCTCGTTGCTCCACGATTCCGCGTCGACCGGCAGGGATAGCTCCCGCGCGAGTCCGTAGCGATCGAGGATGAGCGTCTCCGCCGGGAGCCGGACGGACCCGGGGAACTCGGCCGCCTCCAGCAGCCCGTCGAGGTAGTCCTGGATCCGCCGGTCGGCAGGGCACAGGTGCTCGGAGAGCAGCCGGGCCTGCTCGCGATAGCGCGCGAAGAGATCGCCCGCCAGGTGGAGAACGTCCTCGTCGCCCGACTCGGCCGGGATCCGGGCACCCATCGCCGCGAGCTTGAGCAGGATGGAGCCGACGGCGGCGCGGCGCTCCGGGAGCCACGCCGCGCCATCGGCCCGAAGTCCCACTGCGCGCTCGAGCTCCATGACATCCCTCCAGGTACGAGTCGGTACACGAGTACTACCGAACGAACCATTGACGCACTGATTCGTCAACCGGCGTTTGTGCTGGTGATCCCCGTGCCAGGGAGCTCGGGGTGGACAGCGTGCAGGAGCGGGGGCAGTATGTCGGGAGGAGTCGCGCTATCTCACCCTCTCACGCCTTCTCGAGGACGGACCGATGAGCCTCACCCGCATCCAGGGCATCATCCTGGCCTGTGTGCTCGCCGCCTGCAGTGGCAAGGCAAGCCCGGAGGCCGATGCCCGGGTCGATTCCACCCATGGGGCGACGCAGCTTACCGCCGCGCCGATGCTGCCCGCGTTTCGCGCGGAGCTGGATTCCATGGCCGCTCATCCATCCATGATGCACGACGCCATGCCGCGGTATCAGGCCAAGGTGAAGCAGGTGGTGGACGCGATGCACGCGGACATGATGGCTGCTGGGATGCCGAGCGATCCCGCGTACGAGGCGCTCGCGGATTCGGTCGTCAAAGGCTCGGTCGCGCTCTCGACTGCCGCCGGTCCGGAGTTCGAGCGGCTACTGGCCGAGCACCTGGACCAGACGCGGCGATTGACTGCCGTCTACGAGTCGAAGACCAGCCCGATGTAGCCGGGCGCCGGCGCCTCGTCAGGGCGTGGTCACCAGCGGCAACTCGACGAAGCTCGCGCGCCCGGGAGCGTGGTAGATCCGCTGCACGGCCTTCCGATAATCTCCGGGCTTTGCCCAGAAGATGCTGGGGACGAACGTCTGCGGATTGCGGTCGTAGAGCGGGAACCAGCTCGACTGGACCTGCACCATGATGCGATGGCCCGGCAGGAAGACGTGGTTGGCCGTGGGGAGCCGGAACCGGTAGAGCAGCGGCTGGTTGGCCGGGATCGGCCGGGCGGTCTCCAGGCTTTCGCGGTAGCGACCGCGGAAGATGTCGGCGGAGATCATGAGCTGATAGCCGCCCATCTCCTTCTGCGCGGCCACCTCGTCCGGGTAGACATCGATCACCTTGACCACCCAGTCGGCGTCGGTGCCGCTGGTCGAGGCGACGAGGTTGGCGACCGGCTGGCCGCTGATCTTGATCGGCTTGGTCAGCACGTCCGAGGTGAACACCAGGACGTCCGGCCGGCCGGATGCCTCGCGCTGATCGTCGGCCAGCCAGTCGGGCCAGGTCATGCCGTTGTCGTAGCCGACCGGCTGGATGGGCCGGGCGCGGAAGGGCACGGGCCTGGCGGGATCCGAGACGTATTCGTCGAACGGCGCGTCGTCGCGCTTCGGTGGCGTGGTGCCGAGCCTCGAGCCCGCCAGTAGATGGAGCGGCGTCGGCGTGACCCTGCAGCCGGCGGTGCAGCCCGCGGGCCATGCGTCGAGGCGCCGCCAGGTGTTCGTCCCGGTCTCGAAGGCGGAGACGGGAGCCACATCGGACCCGGGCGCCTCATCCTTGAGGTAGTGATCGAGGAACGGGCGCAGGATGCGGTGCTGAAAGTAGAGTGACGTGTTGCTCTCGAACCGGAGCGCGCCCAGCGTGCTGCCGTCCTCGATCTCCCCCCCGTGGTGCCAGGGACCCATCACCAGGAACACCATGTCGTTGGCGGTGTCCCTGGGCTCGAGCGCCTGGTAGACGGCGATGGCGCCGTAAATGTCTTCCGCGTCCCACAGGCTGTGCACCAGCATCGTCGGCACCTTGAGCGGCTGGCCGGCCAGGATCTTGTCCATCGCCTGATTCCGCCAGAACGCGTCGTAGCTCGGGTGGGCCAGGATCTTCCGCCAGAAGCCGACCTGCTCGAGTCCGCGCATCCGGCCCAGCTCCCCGGCCGACCCCGCCTGCATGAACATGTCGTAATCGTCGAAGTGGCTGGTCCACCACTTCGCCTCGTTCGAGCGGGTGGCTTCCTGCTCGTAGATGTAGGACATGTTCTGCTGGCGGAAGGCGCCGTTATGGAACCAGTCGTCTCCCATCCAGCCGTCCACCATCGGGTTCATGGGCACGGCCACCTTGAGCGCCGGGTGCGGGTTGGCGAGCGCCATGAGCGGCAGGAAGCCGTCGTAGGAAATGCCCAGGATCCCCACCCTGCCGTTGCTCTCGGGCGTGTGCTTCACCAGCCAGTCGATGGTGTCCCAGGTGTCGGTCGAATGATCGACCGGGGTCGGGTTCTCCGGCCCGTGGAGCGGGCGGTTCATGACGTAGTCGCCCTCGGAGCCGTACTTGCCGCGGACGTCCTGCACGACCCGGATGTAGCCGCCCTCGACGATCACGTCGGTGGCGTTGTCGTAGCCCTCGAGGATCGGGCCCAGGTGGGAGCTCTGTGCGTGAGTGGTGAGCTCGTCCGCGCTGTACGGCGTTCGGGTCAGGAGGATGGGGGCGCCGTGGGCGCCCTTCGGTACCAGAATGACCGTGTGCAGCTTCACCCCGTCGCGCATGGGGATCATGACCTGGCGCCGGACGTAGTCGAAGCTCCCGGTGACCGGCCGGAAGCTGTCGGGCGTCTCGCCTGGCAGGGTCGAGGCATTCTGGGCGGCCGATGGTGCGGCAAGCGTCAGTAAGCCGATCAGGGGCAGAAGGAAGGTCGACGCGGGCGTGCGACTGCGGGTGATCATCGCGAGTTCCTTGGGGCGGGGAGGACCGAGGCAGGGAAGATGTGGCGAGAGCGGCCCGACGTCGAGGGCCGCCGCAAACACGCGGGCTGACGCCGCGTTGCGGGGGCGGCGGCGTGATGTAGCTTGAGGTGGACGATCCGGACGCGATCACCTCCACCTGGACTCACTCCATGAAAACAACGCTTCAGCTCGTGGCGCTCGCGGTCTGCTGTCTCGCCGGCGCCGCCTCGGCGCAGGACTCCGCCTCCCCGGTGGCCGACGCATTGCGCTCCGCCGAGCAGCGCGCGGGGCGCAATCTGGTGGCCGCGGCGGAGGAGATGCCGGCGGCGAAGTACGGGTTCAAGCCGACGCCGGCGCAGTTGACCTTCGCCGCGGTGCTCGGGCACCTGGCGAAGGGGAACGACTTTCTGTGCTCGAGAATCGGCGGGGTAGACGCGCCCAAGCGCACCGACGTGGCCAAGGACGCTCCGAAGGACAAGCTCGTGGCCCGGCTGCGGGAGTCGTTCCAGTTCTGTGAGACGGCGCTCGCCAAGGTGGACGACAAGGACCTGGGCGGAAAGGTCCCGTTCTTCGGCGACCGCCAGGTGTCCCGGGCGGAGGCGATGCTCGCCGCGGCGGAGGACTGGGCGGACCACTACAGTCAGCTCGCGATCTATCTCCGGCTCAACGGCCACCTGCCGCCGACGGCGAAGGGGAAGCAGGAAGAGTAGACCCGCGAAGGCTCTCGCCCCAACCGCCGGGCGCATCGACGCAGCCGGCGGCCGGAGCTCCCTGCGGACGAGGCGGCGGGGCCGCGCTTACTGCGGGAAGAACCGCTGGTGGAGCAGCGCCAGCACCTCCGGATCGAGACCCGGCGGATCGAACGCGACCGCGATCTCGCGCCCCACGTGCCGGACCACCCGCCCGCGAACCTCGATCACGGTCTCGGCGTCGAGCTGGAGCGCCCCTTCGATTCGGCTGCCGGTGGCCGGCGCCGACTCGGAGCGCGTCAGCGCGTAACGCAGGCCGGTGGCGCTCACGTCGCGAAGCGGCGTGCGGGTGCCCGAAGCATCGGCCGAGGGCGCTGGAATCGGCAGCCGAGGCGCGCCCCGCCGCTCGCGCTGGCGCTGCAGCAGCGCCGCACGCTCCATCTCGATGTCTACCGCGGTGGGCCAGCCGCCTCCGTCCGGTAGGAGGGCAAGCCCGGCGCGATCCACCCGGCCGATTCGCGCGCGCAAGGCGATGCGTTCTCCACCCCTCAGCACGAGCGTGCCGCTCACCTGCTGATCCACGCGCCAGACGCGGCTTGCCGGCGCGGGCTCGATCCTGAGGCCGCCGACCCCGAGGTCGCGCACGGCGCAGCAACAGCCCTCGATCTCGAGCAGCCCCGGCGCGGTGCGGCGGTACTCGGCGCGCTGGAGGCAGCGGCGGTCGAGCTGGTCCATCCTCCAGCGCTCAGTCGGAGCCGTCATGCGACCTCGAGATCATCGGGCCAGCGACAGGATCAGGCACGCTCCACCGACCGCCACGGCGTCCTCCGCCAGCGCGACTACGTAGTCGGGTACGCCGAGCATGCGGACCAGGCCGGTGCGCGCCCTGTAGCCGCCCAGGGTTCCCGCCACCGCGCCGAGCGCGCCGAGGAGGGCGCCGAGCGCGAGCGAGCCTCCGGTGCCGCCGAGCAGCGCCGCGCCGGCAAGGCCGCCGGTCACGATCCGGCCGATGAACGGCCCCGGCTGTGTCCGGCTGGGTGTCCGCGGCAGCTTGTCCGCCACCAGCTCCGCCAGCATCAGCGCCGTCAGCAGGTATGCCGCCGCCGCGGAGCCGAAGAAGGTGAGTGGGGTGCCGTCCAGGTGCAGCCAGCCAAGCCGTGCGCCCCAGGAGACGGCGGCCAGAGGCGTCATCGAGCGGAGGCCGGCGAGGAACCCGAGAAGGAATGCCATGGGCAATAGTATCCGCTCGGCAGGCTTCGGCGGGCAAGGCTCAGGCTGGTCCGGCGGTTCCTCCGGCAGCGCTCCCACCACAGCGGCAGTCGAGACACCCGTGTGTCATGCAGGTCCCGCAGCTCCGGGCGAGCTGGCGGCGCAGCGCCTCGCGGGCGCGGTGCAGCCGCACGCCGGCGTTCCCCGGCGTGATTCCCGCCTCCTCGGCGAAGCCGCGGACGCTGAGGCCGTCCAGGTCCACCCGGCGGAGCGCCGCGCCGTACTCCGGTTTGAGCGTGTCCAGCAGGGCCGTGACGCAGGCGCACGCCACCGACTCGAGCTCCTGGTCGGTGCCGGGTGCCGCGTCTTCGCTCTCCGCGGCGAGCCGATCGAATGCCCGACTCCGGGTCCCTTCACGGCGATGATGGTCGATGATGGCGTTCCGGAGCACGCGGTAGAACCAGGCCGTGGCGGATTCGGCGCTCCGCAGCGAATCGGTCCGGCCGATGCTGCGGACGAATGCTTCCTGCAGGATGTCTTCGGCCTCGTCGCGGGAGCCTACTCGCCGCTCCAGGAAGCCGAGAAAGCGGGCGTGGTTGTCGAGCAGCACGCGCAGCACGTCGGGCGCGTGGGGATCGCGCTCGGCGGGCTCGGATGCGGCGGAATCGATCGGCAGGGTCATGGGGCCGTAGGATGGGGGCCTGCCCGGGTGGTTCCAGCGGTCCCGGACAGGCCTCCGGCGGCGGGTGGGCTACTCGCAGCCGCAGCCACAGGTGCAGTTGCAGCCGCAGGTGCAGGTCTTCGTGGTTGTGTCGGTCATTGTCGTTCTCCGTTTCGGTGCAGGGTGTCGGGCCTCGTTCGTCGCGGCCTTCATATCTGCTGACGCGCCGGGGTCCGGATCATTACACCTGCCGCGGCCCCGCTCCTCTAGCCGCCTGGCTCCTGCGTCATTGCCCGGCCAACCACGACAGTGATGTTGTCGCTCCCGCCGCCGTCCAATGCTTCCTGCAGCAGGATCTCGCATGCGCGCCCGGCGGAGGTCATGGAGCGGAGCACGTCGCGGATCCGCTCGTCGGACACGTGGCGGGTGAGCCCGTCGCTGCAGAGCAGCAGGACGTGGCCCCAGTCCATCTCGATCGGCGTGATCGTGGGATCGGTCTGGCTTCCGCCGATGGCACTGGTGAGCGTGTGGGCCAGCCTGGTGGCGGCCGCATCTTCCGCCTTCATGACGCCCAGGTCCACCATCTCCTGCGCCATGGTTTGGTCGCGGGTGATCTGGGTCAGCTCGCCGTGGCGCAGCAGGTAACAGCGGCTGTCGCCCACCTGAAGCAGGTAGGCGCGGGGCCAGACGCCGAGAAAGAGCGTGAGCGTCGTCGCCATGCCGCTGGAGTCGGGGTCCTCCTGGCCGCGGCGCAGCAGTTCCGCGTGGCACTGGCGAGCGCCCTCCTGCAGGGCGGCCTGGAGCTCCTGCTCGTCGTCCGAGGGGGCGCCATAGTAGCAGCGGATGCTCCGGCTGACGTAGCGGGTGACGGCCCCGAGCGCCAGGCGGCTCGCGGTTTCGCCACGGGCCGCGCCGCCTACGCCGTCGGCCACCATGGCCAGGAATGCGAGCCGCTCGCTTTCGGACCTGAGGCCCTCCGCACCGGGGATGCTGGAGAGCCGGATGATGAGCTCCTTCCGGAGCGAGCAGACGAGGAAGTGGTCCTGGTTGTCTTTCCGGACCCTGCCGGGGTGGGTCACGCCGTGGATGTCGATTTCGTCCTCGCGCGGCTTGCGGGCGGGGAGCGCGGCGGAGGCGGCGTCGGGGGTCGGCATGGGAGCTCCGGGTGAGTGGCGCGGGCTGAGCTGCACCAATCTGGCGATCAGCCCGCCATCCGGCCACCCTGCGGACGTCCGGGGTGCTCCGGTGCTCGGGCCAGCGCCGGCGGGGCCGCCGGGAACGCTCGCCCGGGTGCTCACGACGCGCGGTTGCCCCGCGTGTCTTGTCACACGCCGTCCGTCGTCATATATGTGAACCGCGGCATGACCCGTCCACTGGCGGCCTCGAGCATGCGCCTCCCTCTGCTGGAATCCGGCCGGAGCTTTCTCGGCTCCGCCGAATGTGCCCTCCTGAGTATCCTGGCCCACGCGGGCCTGGTTGGGCTCGCCATCGGTACGACGGCAGGCGGCAGCCGGCTCCCGGCGGACGAGCGCGAGGCGAGAGTGTTCTTTCTCCTGCCACCCGACCGGGTCGACGCGCCGCTGCGCCAGGCGGACAACGTCCACTGGAAGCGGCCGGGCGGAGACCTCGCCGGCGGGACCGAGCTCATGGGCCTCGGTGGCGCACGAGCCCTTGGCGGCGCCGGCACGGGTGCTCGCCGGCGCGGCCAGCGAAGCCGCGTCCGGGGCGACGTGCCGTTCGGACCGGCACCGAACCTGGTGATGGATTCCGTCTTCAGCGTGCTCCAGGTGGACGAGATGGTGGAGCGCTACGAGGGGAGCGCCGCGCCGGTCTACCCACCCGATCTGATCGCCACGGGGACGGAAGGCCAGGTGCAGGCCACCTACGTCGTGGACACCGTCGGCCGGGTGGACACGACCACGATCCAGGTGCTGCAGAGTGACGATCCCCGCTTCACCGAGTCGGTCCGCACCGCGCTCGGCGGGATGCGCTTCCGGCCGGCCAAACGCGGTGGCAAGGCCGTCCGCCAGCTCGTGAGCCAGCGGTTCCGCTTCCAGATCCAGCCCTCCCAGACCGCCGACCGAAACAGTTGAGCCGGGGCCGAGCCCCCGCAGTGGCCGACCCGCCCCACCTACCAGGTTCCTTCCCGATGGTTACCTTTTGCCGGACCATTCCATCCACATTCCCGGCGAGGTAAGGCGCCCATGCCCGAGCTGCTCGCACGGCTTCAATCCGCCCTGGCGGACCGCTACCGTCTCGACCGGGAGATCGGCGCCGGCGGCATGGCGACGGTCTACCTCGCGGAAGACGTCCGCCACGACCGGCGTGTCGCATTGAAAGTGCTGCGACCCGAGCTCGCCGCCGTGATCGGCGCCGAGCGGTTTCTGGCGGAGATCAAGCTCACCGCGAACCTCCAGCACCCCCACATCCTGCCGCTGTTCGACTCGGGCGAGGCGGACTCCTACCTCTTCTACGTCATGCCGTTCATCGACGGCGAGTCCCTGCGCGACCGGCTCGTCCGCGAGAAGCAGCTACCCGGTCCCGACGCGGTGCGGATCGCCACCGAGGTGGCGGATGCGCTCGACTACGCGCACCGGCATGGGGTGGTCCATCGTGACATCAAGCCGGAGAACATCCTGCTGCACGACGGTCGCGCGCTGGTGGCCGACTTCGGCATCGCCCTCGCCGCGAGCAAGGCGGGCGGCTCTCGCATGACCGAGACCGGGATGAGCCTCGGCACGCCGCACTACATGAGCCCGGAGCAGGCCATGGGCGAGCGCGAGATCACGGCCCGCTCGGACATCTACGCGCTCGGCGCCGTGCTTTACGAGATGCTCACCGCCGAACCGCCGTTCACCGGCGCCACCGCGCAGGCGGTGGTCGCACGGGTGGTGACCGAGAGCCCGCGGCCGCTTCTCCCGCAGCGCCACACGATCCCGCCGCAGGTCGAGGCGGCGGTGCTCACGGCCCTCGAGAAGCTCCCGGCCGACCGGTTCGCGACAGCGGCCGAGTTCGCGGAGGCGCTCCGGAACAAGTCGTACGTATCCACCGCGTCCCTCCCGGCGGCCATGCCGGCGGTGGCCGCGCCGCCGCACGGAGCCGGGCGCCGGCGGTCGGGCATCATCGTTCCGGCCCTCGGCGCCGCGCTTGCCGTCGCCACGGCCGCGGCGCTCTGGGGCTGGCTCCGGCCGGCGCCGGCACCGCTTCTGAGCCAATTCGGGCTCGCCCTCCGGACCAGTCAGGGGCTGCAACCCCCGGCGGCCTCGGGCGGCGGACGGATCGCGCTCTCGCCGGACGGCCGGGCGCTGGTGTACAGCGGGCCCGGGGAGGGCGGGACCCGCCTCTGGCTCCGGCGGCTGGACCAGCTCGACGCCACGCCGATCGCGGGGACCGAGGCCGCGTCGAGTCCGTTCTTCTCGCCGGATGGCCAGCGGATCGGCTTCATCAAGGAGGGCACGGCGGTACGCATCGCGTCGCTCGCCGGCGCGCCGACGGTGACGCTGTACGACAAGGCCAACAGCACCTCGGGCGACTGGGGCACCGACGGCTACATCTATTTCGAGGTGGATTCGGGGATCGCCCGGATGCGCGCGGTCGGCGGGAGCATCGAGCCGGTGTACAAGATTGCGCCCGAGCGGAAGGAGATCGCGACCGAGTGGCCGACCGTTCTGCCGGGCGCCACCGGGGTGCTCTTCCGGCTCCGGCACGCCGGGCAGGGGCCGGCCGATTTCGAGATCATGGCGGTGCCGCTGCCGAAGGGCCCGGCGCGCTCGCTCGTCCGCGGCGTCTATGCACGCTACGCCCCGAGCGGCCAGCTCCTGGTGGTGACGGCCGACGGCAAGCTGATCGGCATCCCTTTCGATCCGAAGAAGCTGGAGCTCACCGGGCCGCCGGTCGCGCTGCTCGAGGGCATCGGCGTGCGGAACGGCGGCTTCAACGTGGACCTGGCGCTCGCCGGCAACGGCACGCTGGCATACACCACCGGCGGCACGCTCGGCTCCCGGCGCGCGGTGTGGGTGGGCCGGGAGGGCGGGGTGAGTCCGGTGGACCCCGGGTGGGATCCGCAGGGGGTGATCGGCTCCTCCGCCCTCGCGCCGGACGGAAAGGCCATCGCCGTTTCCCTTACCCGCGATGGCGGGCGAGACGTCTGGGTCAAGCGGCTCCCCGACGGGCCGTTCTCGCGGATCACGTTCGGGGACACCGCGGCCGGACGGCCGGTCTGGTCGGCCGACGGCCGGGACGTGCTGTACATCGCCGACCGATCCGGCTCGGGCGTCGGAGCGGTCTACGCGCGCCGGGCGGACGGCACGGGAGCCGCGCGCCGGCTGGTCGACTCGGACATCGACATCGGCCAGATAACGTCATCGCGGGACGGTCGCTGGCTGATCCTCCGCACCGCGCCGCCGCCGCCCGCAAGCCCGGATATCGTGGGCCTCCGCTCGGGGGACAGTACGCTCGTCCCGCTGGTTGCCTCGCCGGCGGTCGTGCTCTTTCCCGCACTGTCGCCGGACGGCCGTTGGCTGGCATACGCCTCGAACGAATCCGGGTCATTCGAGATCTACGTCCGCCCCTTCCCGGAGACCTCGAACGCCAAGTGGCAGGTATCCACCGCGGGCGGGGTCGAGCCGGCCTGGTCGAGCAACGGTCGTGAGCTGCTCTACATCAACGGCAAGAACGAGATGATCTCCGCCGAGATCCCGGCGGGGGCCACCTTCTCCGTGGGGCGGCAGCGGACGCTGTTCCCGGTGGCGCCGTTCTCCCGGCCGGGCTCGGTGCCGTCGTTCCCGCTCAGCCCCGACGACAAGCGGTTCCTCATGCTGCGCGAGGGAGAGAGCGGGCAGCCCGGCGAGCTGATCCTGGCGGAGAACTGGCTGCAGCAGCTCAAGACGGTGCAGGGGAAGTGAGCGGCGCTTACGGCCTGTCCCCCAAGTTCATCCGCTCGAGCAACGCCCGGAACCGCGGGTGCGACCGCAGGCTCCGGAACAGAAAGGAGCCCTTGACTCCCCACACGCCGCCCGCCCGCTCCTCGTAGGCTCGCTCCAGCCAGTCCAGCGCGCGCTCGGCTTCGCCCAGACCGGTGTAGATGTACGCCATGTGGTAGGGTGAGACGTATCGCCGGCGCGCCAGCTCCTCCAACTGCCGGAGCACCCCACGGGCCTCTTCGGTCCGGCCCACCATCCCGAACGCCTGTCCGAGCTGGGCGAGGTACAGGCTGTTCTCCGGCGAGAGCGCGACCGCCTTCCGTATCGCCGCGATCCCCTCCTCCGACACGCCCTTCAGCAGATGGGCCCATCCCAGCGTGAGGTGGGCCAGGGCGAGTTGCGGTTCGACCTCGATGATTCTGGTGACCCCGCGCAGCGCTTCGTCGTACCGGCCGACCCGGAGGTACGTGGTGATGATGTCCATGCGGTGCGCCAGGGGGTCGAGCTCGTGGGCGCGGCGCTGGGCCTCGATCGCTTCGTCGTACCGCTCCTGGGCGGACAGCAGGAGCCCGTAGATGTCGTACGCGTCGCCGCTGTTCGGATTGAGCTCGATGGCCCGGATGAGCTCGGCCTCCGCGCCCGCCCAGTCATAGTCGCATACGTACTTGAGGTGCCCCAGCACGGCATGCGCTTCGGCCAGTCCGGGGTCGAGTTCGAGCGCCCGGGCGACGGCGGTCTTCGCCCGCCGAAAGGCCTCGTCCGACGAGAGCGATCCCGCGACGCCGACGCCGATGTCGGTATAGGCGTACGCGATGCTGGCGAACGCCAGCGCGTAGTGCGGATCGCGCGCGGTCGCATCGGCGAGGTAGCGGAGCCCCTGGTCGAGCCCCTCCTCGGTCCACCGCTGGATGCAATGCCGGCCCTGCAGGTAGAGCCGGTAGGCCTCGACGTCAGCGGTCGGCTCCCTCCGGATCTCGGTCCGTTCCTCGTGCGACAGCTCGGCCTTGAGCGCGGCCGCGATCTGCAGCGCGACGTCGCTCTGGATGGCGAAGATGTCGGTCAGCTCGCGATCGTAGGTTTCCGCCCAGAGTTGCCGGTCCGACCCGGCGTCGATGAGCTGCGACACGATCCGCACCCGGCTCCCCGCGCGCCGGACGCTGCCCTCGAGCAGCGTCGCCACGTCGAGCGTCGCGCCGATCTCGCGCGGGCTCTGCTCGCGCCCCTTGAACCGCATGACCGAGCCGCGCCCGATCACCCGGAGCGAGCGGATCTTGGAGAGCTGGGCGATCACGTCCTCGGTGATCCCGTCGGCGAAGAACTCGTTCTCCGGGTCGGCGCTCAGGTTGAGGAAGGGGAGCACCGCGATCGACGGCGGGCGCGACGCCCGTGGCGCGGTCTTCGTCCCGGCGAGCGCGTCCGCGAACGCCATCGCCGTCGGGAACCGGTCGCCCGGATCCATGGCCAGCGCCCGCGCGATCGCCTCGTCGATCGCCACCGAGACCGTCGGGCGAACCCGGCGCACCCGGGGCGGCGGCTCGGTGAAGCGCCGGGCGATCACGCCCCTCGACGTGGTCGCCGCGTGGGGCGGCTCGCCCGCCAGCAGCTCATAGAGCACGCAGCCGAGGCTGTACACGTCGCTCCGGGCATCGAGCGCGCGCTCGCCCGCGGCCTGCTCCGGGCTCATGTAGTCGGGCGTCCCGACCATGACCCCGACGGCGGTGAGCCGCTCGCCCGGGTCGCTGTCGGCCGCGAGCGCGATGCCGAAGTCGGTGACCATCGCCTCGCCCTCGTGGAGCAGGATGTTCTCCGGCTTGATGTCGCGGTGGATCAGCCCGTGCGAGTGCGCGTGGTCGAGCGCGGCGGCAACCTGCCGGACGATGCCGATCGCCTCGTCAGCGGAGAGCTGGCGCTCGGCCGTGAGCTTCTGCCGGAGCGACCCGCCCCGCACGTAGGGCATGACGTAGAAGAGCTGGTCTCCGGCGTGGCCGGAGTCGTAGAGCGGCAGGATGTGTGGGTGATTGAGCGCCGCCGCGACGCGGATCTCGCGGGTGAACCGGTCGGGGCCGAGCATCGCGCCCAGCTCGGCCCGGAGCAGCTTGACCGCCACCTGGCGGCCGTGCCGCAGGTCGTCGGCCAGGTAGACCGTCGCCATCCCGCCGCGGCCGAGCTCCTGGAGGACGGTGTAGCGATCCGCAAGCGCGTCGATCACCCGCGGGGAGGAGTTGAAGGACGCATCGTGCTCTCAGTCGCCGAGGAGGGTCGGCGCGTACACGTAGCCGAGCACCCGCCCTTCGAGTGCCACGCGCCACCAGCCGCCCCTGAGCGAGTCGGCGAGGACGCTGTCGCCCGGGAGCAGGACGGCGACCACATCGGCTCTGGGACTCCGGCGCTCGTGCACCTTGGTCCACGTCCGGGCCCGGCGCGGCACGGCCTCGGCGCTGGGCGCGGAGTCGGGCAGTGCGAAGGAAGCCGCGGCCTGGGCGGTCTCGAGCTCGGTCCGCTGGTCGGCCCGGGCCTCCGCGGTCACCGGCACCGCGCCCTGTGCGCCCCGCCGCATGGCCAGGGTGATCAGCCCGCCGCCGACCAGCAGGAGCACGACGGCCATGGGGACCACGGGGAGCCGCCGGGCATCGCGAGTGGCCTGCCACCGGATGGGCTCGGTGGGGAACTCGTGCGCGCACCGCGGGCAGCGCGTCGCGATGTGCAGCGCACGCTGGCCGCAGGCGGGGCATTCCAGGTAGGTCCGTGCCATCAGGGGGAAGATGCCGCCACGCGCGCCGATCGGCCAGTCGGCCTACCAGCGCACCGACAGGCAGCTCAGCCCGCCGTCCATCTTCCGGTACTCCGACATCTCCAGGGCGACCACCTCGGACCCCAGCCCGCCGAGGAGCGAAGCCGTCTCCGGAAAGCCCCGGGCCACCAGCAGCGCGCCGTTGACCCTGATGCAGTTCGCCGCGTACGCCTCGCGCCCGGGCACCCGCACCACCTCCCAGCCGCCGAGCGCCTCGTGCCCGGCGATCTCGCCGGCCGCGAGCAGGCGCCGGCCGCCCAGCCAGGAGAGACCGCTCTTCAAGTGCAGCAGCCCGGGCATCCTACGGATGTCGATGATGCTCGATTCGAACCCGCGGCGTCCCAGCCAGGCGGCGAGCTGCGCCGCGCCCTCGGCGCTGGTGCGCGCCGAGGTGCCGATGAAGTAGCATCCGTCCGCCTCGCACACGTCGCCGCCGTCCACCGTGCCCGGTGCGGTGATCGCGTCCAGCTCGGGAAACCAGCGGCCGAGCGCCGCGCCCAGCGCTCCGACCTCACCCGCACGGCTCGGCGCGCCCGGCCGGGTGAGGATCGCGCCGCGCGGGGTCACGATGGCGGCGTCCTCGACGAAGGTGGAATCGGGGAAGTCGGGGTCCGGCGGGAGCCGGACGAGGGAAAGCCCCAGCCGCTCGAGCGTCCGGCAGTACGCCTCGTGCTGCTCGAGCGCGAGTGCCAGGTCCGGTGTGCCGAGGCCGGACGAAGTGATTCCGGCCGCAAAGGTCGCGGCGGGCGGCCGGACGATGGCGCGCGCCAGCGTCACCGCCTGGCGACCACCATCCGGTACACCGGATAGCTCACCGCCAGGAGCAGCAGCGATTTCCAACTGTTCCCCCAGTCGCCCACCACCGAGCTGGCGAGGAACGCGAGCGAGACCAGCACCGCCAGCCCGGTCGTGTACGGGAACCCCGGCACCCTCCACGGCCTGGGCGTGTCGGGCTCCTTCCGCCTGAGCGCGAACACGCTCAGAAATGACAGCGTGTAGTTGGCCACGAAGAAGAACGCGCACAGCGCCAGCACGGTGTTGAACGTGCCGGAAATGATGAATCCCGCCGCGACGCCGATGCCGGTCCAGTGCGCCACCGTCGGGGTGCCGCCCGGGTTCACCGTCGCGAACCCGGCAGGGAGCAACCGGTCCCGGCTCATGGCCAGCATGATGCGGGGCGCCATCAGCACGCAGGCGTTCATCCCGCCGAGGATCGAGAGGAGCACCAGCAGCCGGATCACCAGATCGCCGCGCGCGCCGAAGAGCTCCTTCACCGCGCTCGCGGCCACGAACGGGTCGCCCGCCATCCGGTTCATGCCGAGTACGCGAACGAACGCCACGTTCACCAGCACGTAGATCGCGATGACGAGCAGGACGCCGAGGACCATCGAGCGCGGGACGTCGCGGCCCGGATTCCGGGTCTCCTCACCGAAGTAGAGCGGCCCCGTCCACCCATCGTACGTGTAGATCACCGCCTGCACCGCCAGCACGACACCCGTCACCAGCGCGAAGCCCGACGCGGCCGCCGTGGGCGCGGACGCCGTCACCGCGGGCACCGGGACCACCAGGCACACCCCGATCAGCCCGCCGAACGCCAGCGCCTTGAGGGCGCTCAGGATCTGCTGCGAGAGATCGCCGACCCGGATGCCGCGCCAGAGCAGCAGCCCGAAGCAGAGCACCAGGGCGACACCGGCCGGCACCCGCCGGCCGGCCAGCGCGGGCACCAGGGGCTCGAGATACTCGGTGAAGACCATCGCGCCGAGCGCGATCGGCGCGCAGGTCGAGAGCCAGTCGCTCCAGCCCACCACGAAGCCGGGATACTCGCCGAGCCCGCGGCGCACGAACGGATACTGGCCGCCGGACCGGGCGAGCATGGCGCCCGGCTCCGCCATGGACATCGCGCCGAGCAGCGCGTAGAGCCCGCCCACCACCCAGACGCCGAGGAAGAGCACCGGGCTCGGCAGCCGCGCCGCCACGTCCCCCGGCGTCCGGAGAATCCCGATGGCGATGGTATTGCCGATGAGGACCGCGATCCCGAAGGGGACGCCGAGCACCTGGAGCAGCCTGCCCCGCGTGATCGCGGGCGCGCGCGGAATCCCGGGATGATCAACTACATCGGTCATCGCCACCGGCTAACCTCCCTCAGACGAGAACTCATGCCGGCAGCGCGCCCACACCCGGGCGCGAGCGCCGGCGAGGACGGGTCCGCCATCCCGGCTCACCGATGCGCCCGCCGCTCCAGCTCCGTGGTCCAGTTCTGCACCTCGATCAGCTCGTTCCGCTCGTTCGGCGCCGTCTCCCGCAGGAAGAGGAACCGCTTGTCGTCCGGGCTCACGTCGAACGACCCGGTCGGCCCGCCGGGGACGTATGCCGTGGTCGCGAACAGCGCCTTCGGCTGCTCGAAGGCGAACGTCGCCCCCGGTCGCACGCCGACGCTCATCAGCTTGTCTCCCGCGCTCCGGTAGAACAGCTCCCGGCCGCTGTGCGACCAGACCGGGTCCCTCCCGCCGGCGGTCGAGACCTGCCACCGGGCCGACCCGACGTCGGGGAACGGCCGCACGTACACCTCGGCGGCGCCCGACTCGTTCGACGCGTACGCCAGCCACCGGCCGTCCGGCGACACCGCGGGCTCGATCTCCGTGGCGGGCCCGGTCACCAGCGGCACCAGCGTCGAGTCCCCCGTGCGGATCCCGTAGATATCGCCCGCGCCGGCCTCCAGGAACGAGCGGCGCGCCAGCAGCCACTTGCCGTCGTGCGTCTCGGCGGCCTGAGCGAAGGCGAAGGCGGAGTGGACCAGCGTCCGCGCCACCCCGGTGCCGTCGGCGCGCCGCGTCATGGGCGCGCCCCCATTGGGGCCCGCGTTGCCGACGTAGACCAGCGAGCGGCCGTCGGCGCTCCAGGCGGGGCGCAGGTTCGCGGTGTCGCCGAAGGTGAGCCGCGAGAAGGGGCCCACCGGGATCTGCTTGATCCAGATGGCGCTATTGCCGTTCTGCACCATCTCTACGGCGAGAGCGCGAGCGTCGGGCGCGAGCGAGAAGCTGGCGATGATGCCCGGCGGCTGCCAGGTGGAATCCACCGCGCTCTCCAGTCCGTCGCGGCTGACCCATACCGGCTGCCGCGTCCGGGCGGCGCCACCGGTGGTGTAGACCAGCGTGCCGGTGTTCGACAGCGCCAGGTTGGTCGAGAACCCGCCGACTTCGACCCCGATGCCCTCGAGCAGCCCGATCGGTGGACCGCTGAGCGCCAGCTTGTTCAGGTCGAACGGCACGCCGACGAGCTTGCCGTCTCCGGTGACGACCAGCAGGTGCCCCGTCGGCGAATACCGGGCGTACACGCCGCGCATCAGCACGTGCGGCGCCCCGTGGGGGAGCGCCATGGCCACGATCTGGAAGTCGCCGACTGCCTGGTTCGGCCGCCGGGTGCGGAAGAGCAGGCCCTTGCCGCCGGGCAGCACCACCGGCCATTCCGCCCCCGATTCCTTATGGGCAAAGAAGTTGTACAGCAGCTCGGTCGGCCCGCCGGTGGCGCGCATGCGCGCGATGCCCGAGTCCACCTCGAAGTAGATGTAGCCGTCGGGACCCCAGTCGGCGCCCGTGGAATTGATGCTGTCCGAGAGCGTCTGCGTCGGGCCCCCGTCGAGCGATACGGCCCGGAGCTTCGAGCCCCCGACGAGGAACCCGATCTCCCGCCCGTCGGGTGAGAAGAACGGTGTGGCGGCGCCGTCGGTCCCGGGGATCGGCGAGGAGCCGAGCTGGTCGTGATCCCGGAGCCAGAGCTGCGTGCCGCCCGACGCCGGGCCGACGTAGACCAGGCGGTTGCCGTCGGGCGAGATGGCGACCCGGTTGCCGGACTGATTCACCGGCGCCAGCGCCTCCGCCGGCGGGAGGTAAAGGCTGAACCGGTTCACCAAGGGCGTGGGGCCCGGCCGGAGCCAGCCCCACGCGGCGGCGCCGGCTGCAAGCACCAGCGCGGCAAACAGCCCGAGCTTGACCGGGTCCAGCCGGAGCTTCGTGCGGGGCGCGGCGCCGGCCCCCGCGCCAGTCGCGGCCGCCGGTCGTGCCACCGGCACTGTGCGCCGGCCCGCCAGCGCCTCGGCGAATTCCGCCGCGGACGCGAACCGGTCGGCCGGCAGCTTCTCCAGCGCCGTCAGCACCGCCGCCTCGACCTCCGGCGGGATGGTGTGCCGCTGCGGGAGGATCGGGCGCGGCGTCTCGGTCAGCACCCGGGCCACGACCGCCTGCGCTGTCGAGCCGGTGAACGGCGGGTCGCCGGTGAGCATCTCGTAGAGCACCACGCCGAGGGCGTAGACGTCGGAGCGCGCGGTGATCTCGCGCTCCCCCATCGCCTGCTCCGGGCTCATGTAGAACGGCGTGCCGAGCGACATGCCGGTCTCGGTCATCCGGTTGCCGCCGGCCTTGCTCGCGGCGAGCGCGATGCCGAAGTCGGCCACCAGCGCGCGGCCGTCGTGCATCAGGATGTTTTCGGGCTTGATGTCGCGATGGACCACGCCGTGGCGGTGCGCATAGTCGAGTGCGCTCGCCACCTCGGTGGCGATCCGCACCGCCTCGGCCACGGGGAGCTGCTTCTCGCGGGTGAGCCGGCTCCGGAGCGACTCGCCTTCGACGAACGGCATGACGTAGAACAGGAACCCGTCGGCCTCACCCGAGTCGAACAGCGGCAGGATGTGCGGGTGCTGCAGGTTGGCGGTGAGCTTGATCTCCGCCAGGAAGCGCTCGGCGCCGATCACGGCGGAGAGCTCGGGCCGGAGGAGCTTGAGCGCCACCCTCCGATCGTGCCGGAGATCCTGCGCGAGGTATACCGTCGCCATCCCGCCGGCGCCGATCTCGGTATCGATCCGGTAGCGGTCGGCGAGCGCGATCTGGAGCCGGCTGAGGAGCTCGGGCATGTCGGGCGCTTGTGAGGGAAGGCTGCAAGATGCAGCCGCGGGGGGCGGCTGGCTAGCGGCGGGCGGGAAACGGCCCGCCGGCGCTTATCTTCGGGTGGTGCGCAACCCCGTCCGCGGAGTGCTGCTCGCCGCCCTGCTCCTGGCCGGCTGCGCCCGCGCCACCAACCTGCTCGAGCCCTCGAGCCCCGCCTTCACGGGCCAGTACGCCCTGCTCGGCCGCGACACCCTCGCCATCGGCCCCATCCGGATCGTCACCTTCAACGTCAAGCTCGCCCGCCGGATCGATCGCGCGATCGAGGTGCTCCGGAGCGACAGTCTCCGCGGGGCCGACATCCTCACGCTCGAGGAGATGGACGACCGCGGCACCGACCGGATCGCCCGCGCGCTCCACCTCGACTACGCCTACTATCCGGGCGCGATCCACCCCACCGAGCACAAGTTCTTCGGTCCCGCCGTGCTGTCGCCCTGGCGCATCGCGCGGAGCTGGAAGCTGCTGCTGCCGCACGAGAGCCGGACCCGCCACCAGCGGCGGACCGCCACCGCGGCGGAGGTCGTGGTCCGCGGGCTCACGATCCGGGTATACGGCGTTCACCTCGAGACGCCCGCCGGCGGGTCCGACCGGGTGCGGGAGGACCAGGTCATGACGATTCTGGCGGACGCCGAGCGGTTCAAGGGCCCCGTCGTGATCGCCGGCGACTTCAACAGCTACGGCATCGGCGTCCTGCTCGAGCGGCACGGCTACCGCTGGCTCACCAGGTATGCCGGGCCCACGATCTCGTATTTCACCTGGGATCAGATCTTCGTCCGGGGGCTGAAGCCGGCAGGGCCCGAGTGGGCGGGCGTGGTCCGCCGGACGCTCGGGGCCAGCGATCACCACCCCGTCTATGCCGTCGTCGTGCCCGAGGTTTCCGGGGCGGCCGGCCTGGTCAAGTCGCCGGGAACGCGATAGATCAGAAGCGAACAATCCTTCCTGGAGTCGGTGCATGCGCGCAAAGCGCTCGGCCTTGAAAGGCACGAGGGCGTGGGTCGCCTCGCACATCGTCCTGGTGGCGAGCCTGGTCGTGGTGGCGGTGGTGCTCTGGGTCGTGCTGGGCAGCTCGGAGCGCAAGGTCGAGCGGCCGATCCCGCAGCGCTACGCCGCCGGCGACTCCCAATTCGTGCGCACCATGGGCAGCCTGCTCGGCCCCGGCTTCCTCCCCGGCAACCGGGTCACGGCGCTCTACAACGGCGACGAGGTCTTCCCCGCGATGCTCGACGCCATCCGCTCGGCCCGCCGCACCATCACGTTCGAGAGCTACATCTACTGGTCATCCGCGATCGGCCGCCGGTTCACCGAGGCGTTGGTGGAGCGGGCCCGGGCCGGCGTCCACACGCATGTCCTGATCGACTGGGCCGGGTCGCAGAAGGTGGATCACGACGACATCGCGCGGCTCCGGCAGGCGGGCGTCGAGGTGGTGCTCTACCGGCCGCTGCGGTTCTACGACTTCGACCGCATCAACCACCGCACCCACCGGAAGCTCCTGATCGTGGACGGGCGCGTCGGCTTCACCGGCGGCCTGGGCGTCGCCGACCAGTGGCTGGGCCATGCCCAGGACAAGGAGCATTGGCGCGACTCGCACTTCCGGGCCGAGGGGCCGGTCGTCGCCCAGCTCCAGGCCGCGTTCATGGACGACTGGTTCGAGACGCGTGGCGTCGTGCTCGACGGGCCCGGCTACTTCCCCGATCTCGACCGCGAAGGTCCGGCGCTTGGTCAGGTGTTCTGGAGCTCGCCCCGCGGCGGCAACGGGAATCTCCGGGTGATGTTCCTGCTCGCCATCGCCGCGGCCACGCGGCGCATCCTGATCGCCAACGCCTATTTCGTCCCCGACGAGACCACCGTGGAGATGCTGGTCGCGGCCCGCCGCCGCGGCGTGGACGTGGAGATCATCGTCCCCGGCCCCGTCCTCGACGCGCAGGTGGTCCGCCGGGCTTCGAAGGAGACGTGGGGGCCGATGCTCGAGGCCGGGGTCGCGATCTACGAGTACCAGCCGACGATGTACCACCCCAAGGTGATGGTGGTGGACGACGTCTGGGTGTCGGTGGGCTCGACCAATTTCGACGACCGCTCGTTCCGGCTCAACCAGGAGGACAACCTGAACGTGTACGATCACGAGTTCGCGGCGGGCCAGGCGGCGGCGTTCGCGCGGGACCGGGCGGTGTCGCACCGGATCACCCTCGAGGCGTGGCGGCACCGGCCGTTGTGGGAGCGGATTCAGGAGCGTGCGGCGGGGGTGCTGCGGAAGCAGCTTTGAGGGTCGGTGGCCGACGCTGGCGCCGAACTGTCATCCCGGCGCCGAACTGTCATCCCGAGCGAAGCGAAGGACCTACTTCGCAAGCCCCCGACACTCGTGGAGCAGATCCCTCGCCTCGCTCGGGATGACAGTTCGGTTAGCCCCGCGGCCTCCCCGCTCCATCACGCCGTCCCAGCCACCACCAGCGACTGCGGCGCCGACCCCAGCGCCCGCAGTTCGGTCGAGCTGAACCCCGCCTCCCGGCACATCGCGTCGTGCTCGGCGTAGGTATACGCCTGTCCGCTCGGCGTGGTGGCGAGCATCTTGAGGCTGAACGCCGCGGGGATCGGCGGCGAGACCCGGCTCTCGTCCGGCACGAACTCCACGATCGCCGCGCGGCCACCGGGCGCGAGCGCCGCCCGCACCCGCCGCAGCAGCTCCACGCAGGTCGGCCGGTCGAAGTGGTGCAGGAAGTTGGTGACGAGCACGAGGTCGTAGCCGGTGCCGAAGTCGACCTCGAAGGCGCTCCCCGGGAGCAGCTCCACGCGATCGCCGACGCCCGCCGCCTCGGCGTTCTCGCGTGCGACCGCGAGCACGTTCTCCCAATCGAGCGCCACGATCCGGGCCGCCGGATTCGCCCGGGCGACGGCAATCCCGAACAGCCCATGCCCCGCGGCGATGTCCAGCGCGCGCGTGACGGTCCCGACGGCCTCCGCGGTGAGCTCGGCGACTCTCGCCTGCATCGGCGCCATGCCCCGGGCGAACTCCACCCACATCGGATCGCCGGGCGCCAGCGCCCCCTCCGTGGCATTGGGCGCGGCGCCCCCGCGCCGGACCGTGTCGGCGAGCCGCTCGTACCGGCGCAGGAACCGCGGCGTGCCGAGGAACCCGGCCATGCCGCCGAGGTACGCCGGGGAGCGCCGGTCGAGGAACGCCGCGGCCTCCGGAACAAGGCCGTAGCGCCCCTCGGTCTTGGTCAGAAATCCGTCCACCACGAGGTAGTCGGCGAGGATCCGGACCCCGCGCTCCGCGGCCCCGATCCGCCCGGCCAGCTCGCCGGCGGTCGCGGCGCCCGCGCCGATGGCGCTGAAGAGGTCGAGCTCGATCGCGGCCGTGAGCGCCGCCGTGCGCTCGTGCGCGCTCAGGGCTTCGAGGATGCGTTCGGGGTTGGGCCGGGCTGGAGCGGACGGGTCAGCCGATGCCGGGGAAGGGCGCCCGCCGGCCGGCACCTGCGCAGTGGTGGTCATGGGAATCTCGGGGTGGTGGTCCTGGGTGCTGTATCCGTCGAATCGCGTGCGGACCTGCGTCTGGAAACACGCGCGAATCTATGGATCGGTTCACGCCGGCGCCAGCACACGCGAGCTCACACCCTCGATCCTTGCCGTATTCACCACAGAGCCACGGAGGGCGCGTTGGAATTTCGTGCCCGGGAGCGGGAGGCGCAGGCGCGCTGTTGGGGGGCGAAATCCTGTTTCGTGCCCCGGCTCACAGCAGGATAGCGGCGTCCCGGCCCATTGAGGGGCAGCCGAACCGAGCGGAGGGCTCATGGCCAGCGAAGAAAAGCCGTCCTGGTGGAAGTCGGTCCCCGGTCTCCTGACGGCGGCGACCGGCTTCGTCGCCGCGCTGAGTGGGCTCGTGGCCGGGCTCAATCAGCTCGGCATGTTCCGCCGCGAGGCCCCCGCGCCCCAGGTGGTGGCCACGGCCCCCGCGCCGCCCGCGAGCGCACCAGCCGAACCGACGACAGCGGAGGCCGACAAGCCGGCCCCGAGCACCACCAGCCGGCCGGCACCCGCGCCTGCGCCGAAGCCGCGCACCGGCACTCCCCCGAGCCCGGCGCCCACTACGACGACCACCACCAACAATGCGGCCGCCGCTCCACCCCAGTTGCCGAAGGGTGTGGCGCTCGAGCTCACGCTCCCCTCTCGGGCCTGCGCTCCCGCCCAGGCCACCCGGCGAGTTCCGGCGCGGCTGGCGGCGCCCGTCGTAGCGAGCGGCGACACCCTGCTCCCGGCGAACACCACGGCCGTGCTGCGCCTGCAGCGGAGCGGCCCACGTGCGGCGCCCCAGGTGCGACTCGACTCTCTGGTCGTGCATGGCGACGCCTTCCCCGTGTCCCGGGCCGATGTCCGCCTCCGAGGTGACGCAGTGGACGGGTCCTGTTTGCGGGCGCGCGCGCGTATGACGGTCACCTTGTCCACGGCGGTGCCCCTGCGACGGCGGTAGCCGCCCGCAACCGCCCACCGCTTGACCAGATTGGTCAAGTCGTCCAGATTCCCCCCATGCTCCCCAAGCGCGTCGTCCGGGAGACGGTGAGCCTCTACGAGGCCAAGACCCAGCTCTCCCGACTGGTGGACCGGGCTGCGGCCGGCGAGGAGATCGTGATCGCCAAGTCGGGGCGCCCACGGGCGCGCCTGGTGCCGCTCGAGAACACCCGGCCCCTGCGGCTGCCCGGCAAGGGTCGGGGGCGGTGGCGGGTGGGCAAGGACTTCGACGCCGCGTTGCCGGACGATCTCCTGAAGGGCTTTGAAGGCGGCGGGCGGTGAACCTGCTGCTCGACACCCACGTGCTCATCTGGTGGGACGAGGGCCGGCGCATCAGTGCGGCAGCGCGGAAGGCGGTCGAGGAGGCGGACACCGTCTGCGTGAGTGCCGCGTCCGCCTGGGAGATCGCGGTCAAGACCGGTCTCGGCCGCCTGCGCCCGACCCGCACGGTGGACGAAGCCGCCCGGGATTCCGGCTTTGTCGAGCTGCCGATCACGTTCCGCCACGCCGAACGGGTCGCCGCGCTTCCCGCCCATCACCGCGATCCATTCGACCGGCTGCTGGTGGCGCAGGCAGAGGTCGAAGAGCTCACGCTGGTGACCCGCGACCCCGTGTTCGGACGATACCAGGTGGCCCTGATCGGCGCGTGACGAGCTCCGAGGGATTCGCGATTCCGGCCGCCCTGCTGCTGGCGTTGACGGCCACCGCCGCCGCCCAGACGCCACACTGGGTGGATCGTTCCCCGCACCAGGTGCGGTTCGTCGCCGTCGCCCCCGACGTGCGGATCGAGGTGCTCGACTGGGGCGGCCAGGGGCCGCCGCTGGTCTTTCTCTCGGGGCTGCAGGACGTGGCCCACGGCTTCGACGACTTCGCGCCGCAGTTCACCGCTCAGCATCACGTCCTCGCGATTACCCGCCGGGGGTACGGCGCCTCGAGCCGGCCGCGCTCCGGGTATGACCTGGCGACGCGCGTCGCGGATCTCACGGCGGTGCTCGACTCGCTCAACCTCGCGCGCGTGGCCCTCGTGGGCCACTCGATCGCGGGCGACGAGCTCACCGCGTTCGCCGGCGCCCATCCGGAGCGGGTGAGCCGGCTGGTGTATCTGGACGCGGCATATGATCACAGCGACGTCGGCCGGCTGATCGGCGCGTTCCCGCCGCCCCCGCCGATGCTGCGCGCGGACTCCGCGTCTCCCGTCGCCGTCCAGGCATACGTCCAGCGCGTCTACGGTCCGCACATCCCTGAAGCCCAGTTTCGTGCCATCGGCCGCTACGACTCCGGCGGACGGCTGGTGGGCGACGTGACACCGGCGCGGATCGATTCGCTCGTGCTCGCCGGCTGCGGTCACCCCGACTACTCGGCGGTGCGCGCGCCGGCGCTCGTGATCGATGCCGTGGCGGACTCGGCGCCCCAGGTGTTTCCGATGTGGGCCCGGCTCGACAGCGCACAACGTGCCGCCGGGAGGCGATACACGGCCGTGCTGCAGCACTGGGCCGCGACCGAGCGCTCTCGCGTCGCCCGCGAGCTGCCCGGGGCCCGGGTGCTCGAGCTGCACGGGGCCAATCACTACGTGTTCGCGTCCAATCCGCGCGAGGTGCGCGAGGCGATGCGGGAGTTTCTCGCCGGCGATCGGGCCGGCGCGGGTTCCTGAGCGGGGCTGCGCACGCGCCACGGACCGAGCGGGCCATTCTGTCACTGTTCCTCCCGGGCGTCCCTTTCCTATAATCTCCTGAGGTGGCTTCACCTCTCAGGAGATCACGATGACCTCGATCATGGAAATGGTGCAGCAGCACCTGGGCGACGGTGGCGTCGCGCAGCTCTCCCAGCATCTCGGCACCGATCACGGCACCACGGAGGCTGCCGTCGCGGCGGCGCTCCCGATGCTGGTCAACGCGGCGTCCAAGTCGTCGGCGCCGGCGGCAGCCGGTGCGACTGGCGGCTCCGCGGGCGGACTGCTGAGCAATCTGTTCGGCGGGAACCACGCGGCGGCGGCGCAGCAGGTCAGCAAGCAGAGCGGGCTGGACCTGCACCAGGCCGAGAAGGCGCTCCTGTTCCTGGCACCTATCGTCATGGCCAGGTTCATGAATCAGCGGCAGAGCGGCGGCACCGCTCCAGCCTCACCGGGCACGGCGCAACCGGCGGCCGAGGCCGAGCATTCCGGTCTCGGCGGCGTGCTGGGCGCCGTCGAGCGGATCTTTCACAAGGAGCGCTGACGGGTCGGCGGCGAGCGCCTGGGGGCCGCGTGTCTTCCCGCGGCCCCCCGGCGTCCTACAGGGGTGCAGCCATGCGCTTCCACCTCATCGAATCCGGCCACAGGGCGTTCCAGCCCGCGGAGTGCGCCTTCGCGAGCTTCGTGCTGCACGTGGGCCTCGTCTGGCTCGCCGTCGGCGAGCTCGAGATGGCCCGCGGCCTCCCGGCCGACGGCCGCGAGACCCGGCCGTTCCTGCTGCTCCCGCCCGATCGTCGGGCGTCGCCTCCCGCCGGCCAGAGCGAATCCTTCGAGATGGGTCGGGCCGGCGGCTTCTTCGCGGACGGCGCGGCGCTCGACGGAGCGGGGACCGGCACGGAGGTGGGCGGCCGCCCCTACGGACCCCCGCGCAGGGGCGAGCGGAGCCGTGCCGTGGGTCTCGCGCCGTTCGGCCCGCCGGCCCGGCTGTTCGACAGCGTCTTCACCGTGCTCCAGGTGGATCGAATGGTGGAGCGGTACGAGGGCAGCGCCGCGCCGGTCTATCCGCCCAGGCTGAGCGCGCTCGGCAAGCAGGGCCGGGTACACGCGACCTTCGTCGTGGACCCGGCCGGCCGGGTCGAGATGACCTCGGTCCGGGTGCTGGAAAGCGACGATCCCGGGTTCACCGAGTCGGTCCGCGCCGCGCTGGGCGAGATGCGGTTCCGGCCGGCCACGCGCCGCGGCAGGGCGGTGCGCCAGCTCGTGGAGCAGCGGTTCAACTTCCGGATCGCGCCGGCGTTTCAGCCGCGCGCCAGGCTCGGCGACAGCAGCTCCGCCGCCAGCGTCTCCCGCAGCAGCGGGTTGTCCCAGTACTCCGTGTGCGCCCCGAGCAGCGTCGTCGCCTCCGGATCGAGCCGGTTGTCCACCGCGGGTGGCACCGAAGTCCCGGGCACGTCGTAATAGTTGAGCGCGCCGCTGATGATGTCCCAGGGCGAGTAGAGGTTGACCCACCGCATCACCCGGAAGTCATAGCTCTGGATCAGCGGCTGCACCGTCGTGGCGAGCGCCTCGCGCGCGCGGCTCAGGCGCGGCGTCTGGGTGGCGAAGAGGAACGCCGTCTTGTCGAGTGGCGAGCCGAAGGTGAGCAGCAGCCGCGTCCGCCGGGCCACCTCGTCCACTCGGCCGCCTGCCGCGCGGCGGAGCTCGTCCTGGTTGATCAGCCGGTTGAGTACGTCGTAGGTCACCACCGATCCCAGCGAGTGGCCCACCAGGATGACGCCGTCGTACTTCGCCTCACCCTCCGCGGCGTACACCGCCTCCGCCCGCGCGCCGACCGCGTCCTTGATCCGCTGCCGCAGGTTGGCGAAGCGGTCCACCGTGTGGGAGGAGACGTAGGCGGCCACGTCGCCGACGTACTGGATGAGGAAGAACCGCACGACGGCGCTCACGCCGAGCAGCACGGGCCACGTGAGCAGGAGCCGCACGGCCCGCTGCTGCGGCTCGGTGCCCACGCAGCTCGAGAAGAAGAGCCGCATGCTGCTGCGATACGCCTCCGGGTTGCGGCAGGTCAGTCGGAAGAGGTTCACCGCCTCGACGACCAGCAGCCCCAGCAGCACGGCCAGCGCGCCGAGTACCAGCAGCGTGGTCCCGGGCTGCTGCCGGTCCCGTGCGGTGCGGCCCCATCCCAGGAGCTGGCTGAGCACGGCGGCGAAATAGGTGTAGAGCCACCGCCCGAGCAGGAGTGCCACCGCCAGGAGCACGGCCCCGAACAGCAGCCACCCCGCGGCGCCGTTCAACGCCTCGCTCCAGCCGGCGCCGAGCCAGCCGTCCCAAAACGGCGCGCGTGCCGGAGGGCCGCCGGTCGCGTTCTGGTATACCGACACCAGCACCAGCCCGGGCAGCGCCAGCCCCGCCGCGTTCGCCGCGATCACGGTGAGACCGAGCAGCGCCACGCCGATCCAGCCCACGACCATTCGCGCGCCCCGCCCGGCACGCCAGCCGTGCAGGAGCCGCCCGGCGAGCACCGCGAAGCCGAACGCGACCGCCGCGAGCAGGAACAGGTTGAGGGTGGCGGTGAGGTCCGTGAACAGCGTGTCGCTCAGCCAGGGCGCCTTGGCCAGGCCGACCTTGGCCGCGGATACCACGGCGATCACGGCGTTCATGGCGGCGAGCCCGAGCACCGTCATCAGGGCCACGGTGAGGTACACCCACGTACGGACCGGGATGTCGTAGGCCCGGAGCCGGCCGAACGCCCACCGGTGGAACCGCCAGGTGCTGTTCCGGATCCCGTTGAGCCCGGCACCGACCAGGAAGCGGGTCACGTCACGCAGGGTGACGGCACCCTCGGTGAGCGGCGCCCAGTAGCCCTCGTAGAAATGGATGTCGCGGTTCAGATCGTCGAGGTGGAGCGCGATGCGCTGGAGGGTCTGCCCGCCGAGCTCCACCGCCTGCGCGCGTGGCCGGGTGCCGCTGAGCCGAGGATCCCTGCGGATCGCGGTCACCAGGTCGTC
This sequence comes from Gemmatimonadales bacterium, assembly GCA_036262935.1. GTDB lineage: Bacteria > Gemmatimonadota > Gemmatimonadetes > Gemmatimonadales > GWC2-71-9 > CAVVWJ01. The sequence goes on from DATAHW010000075.1 coordinate 33,284, forward strand.
GAGCGTGGCGAACGGTACCTGCTGACCCATGCCATGAGTGACGAAGACGGCCAGGCGGGCCGCGGCCGGTCGGGGCGTCGCCGTTCCGGGAGGGGTGACGGAGTAGCCGTCCGCCGGCGGATCGTGGTTGTCGCTGCGCTCGGGGTCGCTCATGCCGGCACGGGAGAGGAGCCGCCAAGATCGGGAGCGAGCGGCGACCGGTCAAGCAGCAGGCCGCGTGCGGTTTGCCTTCGGCCCCGGCTTCGACCACAATGCGGCATGACCAAGCTCACCATCGCCGTGCTCGGCACCGGTGCCACCGGCGGCTACTTCGGCGGACGCCTCGCCGAAGCGGGGGAGGACGTCCGCTTCATCGCCCGCGGGGCGCACCTGGCCGCGCTGCGGGCGCACGGCCTGACCGTCACCAGCGTGGCGGGCGACTTCGAGCTCGATCCCGTCCGGGTCAGCGACACGCCCAGCGACGTGGGCCCGGTGGACGTGGTGCTCGTCGCCGTGAAGGCCTGGCAGGTGCCGGAGGCGGCGGAGTCGCTGCGCCCGCTCATGGGCGAGCGGACGTTCGTCGTGCCGCTCCAGAACGGCATCGATGCCCCGGAGCAGCTCGCGGCGGTGCTCGGGGCCGAGCGGGTGCTGGGCGGGTTCTGCAGCATCCTGGCGTCGCTCGAGAGCCCGGGCCGCGTCCGGCACATGGGGGTCGTGCCCTACATTGCCTTCGGCGAGCTGGACGGCTCGAGGAGTGCCAGGGCCGAAGCACTCCGCGCCTCGTTCGCGGGGGCGCGCGGCGTCACCGTGGAGGTGCCGGCGGACATCCGGGCCGCGATGTGGAACAAGTTTCTGTTCATCACGGCCCTGAGCGGGGTGGGCGCGGTCACGCGGGCGCCGGTGGGGGTGGTCCGGAGCCAGCCCGAGTCACGCGGGCTGCTGCGGAACGCGCTCGAGGAGATCCACGCGGTCGCGCGGCGCGCCGGGATCGCGCTCCCGGCGGACGCGGTCGAGCGCACCCTCGCGTTCATCGACGGCCTGCCGCCGGACGGGACGGCGTCCATGCAGCGCGACGTGCTGGCGGGCCGGCCGTCGGAGCTGGAGGCGCAGGTGGGGGCGGTGGTTCGGCTGGGGGAGCGGCTGGGGGTGGAGGTGCCGGTGCATCGGACGATCTACGCGGCGCTTCTGCCGCAGGAACGGCGGGCGCGGGGGGAGATCGGGTGGGCCTAGCGCGCTCCTGAGCGCCGGCGTACGGCTGTCCCCCGGCCGCCCGGCGCGCCGCCCCCCATTCCCGCTCGATCCCGAGCTGTCGAACCCAGCGCTCAAGGTAGCTCGAGTCCAGCTCGGCGCGCGCGCTCACCCAGCTTCGCCCATTCGAGCTTCGCCAGCACCACATCCTCCGCTGTCGCGATGGGGACGCGCATGCCTTCGAACTCCACCACCGTGCGGCGGTCGAACTCGGTGCTGCTGAACGCCCTCGAGCGCCGCATGATGAGATCGGCTTTCCACCCGGTGGCAAGATCTACCACGTTGAACTGGCCTTCACCGTCGTATGCCTCCAGCGCGGCTGCCTCATCCATGTAGAACTCAGGCGCGGGCAGCAGGGCGGCGAGCCCGCAGTTGCGCTCGCTTCGGCGCGATCACGAGGTCGATGCCCTGGGTGGCTCGCGGCGTGCCATGATACGAGCTGGCAAAGGATCCCGTCAGCATGTACGGAATGCCCGCCGACTCCACCGCGCCCAGGATGCGCCGGAACACTTCCGATGCAGTCACCGACGCGCATGGAGACGATGTCCCTGTCTGTATGCGGGCCGGCTCGGTGGCCTGGCGGACGCCGGCGTCCCCCGGCGCGGCATCACCGAGATGTACAGAGAATAGGTACTGAGGGTGGCATCTCACTTCCAGACCCGCGGCCGCAACCACCGGATCATCCCGAACCGCCGGCCGTCCGTCGATCACCGGTCGAACCCGAACATCCGCATCTCCGGCCGCGCGCGTCCCAGCAGCGTGTCGCGCAGCAGCTCGGCCGCGACCAGGCTGAAGGTGGTGCCGTTCCCGCCGTAGCACAGGGCCAGGTGAAGGCGTGGCACATCGGGGTGCGGGCCGATGTAGGGCAGGCTGTCGTCGGTATTGAGGAAGGTGCCGCACCACGCACGGGCCGCTCGGGGCTCGAGGCCGGGAAACATGCTCCGGAGCCGCTCCAGCAGCCGGAGACGCTTCTCATCCAGCAGGGCGTCGCGCTGCGCCGCGCTCACATCCGGCTCGTCCAGGCCGCCGATCAGAATGCGATTGTCGGGCGTCGTTCGCAGGTACAGATAGGGGCGGGCGGTCTCCCAGATGAGCGCGCGGTCGGGCCACCCGCGCACCTCGCCGAGCGGCTCGGTGGCCAGCGCGTACGTGCTGTTGTTTCGGGCCAGCCGCCGGCCCAGGAAGCGCTCCGATATGTAGCCGGTGGCGAGGATCGCGTGGCGGGCCCGGATCCGGCGGCCGCCCGCCGTCGTCAGCTCGACCCGATCGGCGTCGGACCACAGGTCGGTGATGCCGGTTTGCTCGTGGACGCGCGCGCCCCCGCGTGCGGCATGCGCCAGGAGTCCACGGGTGAAGCAGACCGGATCGAGCTCGGCGGCGTCGTGCGACAGGAGCGCGGCCGCGCTCGAGAACGCGTAGCGCGACTCGAGATCGGCGCGCTCCAGGAAGTCCACCGCGAACCCGTGCCGCCGCCGCATCTCGTGCTCGCGCTGGAGCGCGGGCACGTCCTCCGGCCGGCTCGCGAGGTAGAGACTGGGCCGCGACGCGAAGCCACACGAATCGGGAAGCCGGCTCACCAGCGGGGCGAAGCGGGCCAGGGCGTCCCGGCAGAGCCGGTACACCTCGACGGCGTCCCGCTCGCCCATGCGCCCGGCGAGCCGGTGCAGCGGAAGATCACATTCGTACAGCAGCAGGGCGGTGTTGGCGGCGGTGCTGCCTCCGGCGACGTCACCCCGGTCCACCACCA
>DATAHW010000076.1:0-13960 GCA_036262935.1 Gemmatimonadales bacterium
CGGGTGCTGCAAGGAATATCGCGGTCAGGTCGGGAGCAGGTCTCGGGCCCCGTGATGGTGCCCCTCCCAAGCTCGCCCACCAGGTTCGAGCCCCAACAGTACGCGACGTTGCTCGTGGTCAGGCCGCAGGTGTGCTGGAAGCCCGCGTTCACCTGAGCAAACGCCAGCCCGCCGAGGACCCGCACCGGCAGCGTGCGAGGAGTCGTCGTGCCGTCACCCAGCCCTCCGCCGAAGTTATTGCCCCAGCAGTACGCCACGTTGGTGGTGGTCACGCCGCAGTTGTGTTGGGCCCCCGCGCTCACGGAACGGAAGGCAAGCCCGCCGCCGACCCGTACCGGGCGGCTGCTGAAGGTTCCCGAGCCAAGGAGAAGACCCCAGCAGTAGGCCACGTTGCTCGTGGTCACGCCGCAGGTGTGTTGGAAGCCGGCGCTCACCTGGCGGAACGCAAGCCCGCCGAGGACCCGCACCGGCAGCAGGCGCTTGACAGTCGAGCCGTCGCCCACCTGACCCCAGTTGTTATAGCCCCAGCAGTACGCCACGCTCGTGGGGGTGACGCCGCAGGTGTGTTCGTCGCCCGCGCTCACCTGGGCGAAGGTGAGTGCCGTGTCGGCGCTGACCGCGTCGGGTTGCACGCGTTCGGGCGCTGTGGGCGGCTGGGCCTGGTCGCACCCCAAGGCGAACGCGACGAGAAGCGGGGCGAGGCCGCTGAGCCGCCTGGCCGACTGTCGCGCAAGGGGCTCACCGCCATGCGCGGCAGGAACGCGAGGGAAGACCGTCATGACACTCTTCCTGCGAGAGTGCTCACCACGCTAATGGTGTCCCCGCCGCCGTCAATAGGCGGTTGCAGCCCTCACGCGAGCGCCCGAGGGGGCGCGCCGTGGCCACCTACCTTCCTGCTTGACATGGCGTTGCAGCGCGCGCATCGTGGACGCTTAGTATGGCGCCGACCACCCCGGATCGCTGGCGAGAGGTGAAGGCCGTCGTCGAGCAGGCGCTCGGGCACGACCCGGTGGAGCGCGCGGCCTTCCTCGATGAGGTATGCAGAACGGATCCCGCGCTCCGCCAGGAAGTCGAGTCGCTGCTCCAGGCCGATCCGGACGCCAGGGGGCTCCTGGAGCCGCCCGCCACCGCCACACTCACAGATATCCAGTCCTCGGCTCCCGGGCCCGAACTCATCGAGCGCCTCCGAGCTGCGCTCGGTGCCGCGTATGTCATCGAGCGGGAGCTCCATGGCGGTGGGATGGGCCGCGTCTTCGTCGCCCAGGAAAAGGCACTCGGGCGCGAGGTAGTCGTGAAGGTCCTCCCGCCGGGGTTGGCCATGGAACTCAATGCCGAGCGGTTCCAGCGCGAGATCCGCCTGGCCGCGCGGCTGCAGCACCCGCACGTGGTGCCGGTGCACTCAACTGGCCAAGCCCACGGGCTCGTCTACTACACGATGCCGTTCGTGAAGGGCGAGTCGCTCAAACAACAGCTCGAGCGGGAAGGACCACCGCCCCTGGGCGAGGCCGTGCGGCTGCTGCGGGAGGTGGCGGATGCCCTGGGGTACGCCCACCGCCTGGGCATCATCCACCGCGACCTCAAGCCGGCCAACATCCTGCTGGAAGAGCGCCATGCGCTCGTCACCGACTTCGGCCTTGCCAAGGCACTGGTGACGGCGACCGGCGATGTCGCCCAATCAGCCCACCTTACATTGACAGGCCTGGTGCTGGGCACGCCGGCGTACATGGCTCCGGAGCAGGCAGCGGGTGACCAGAGCACCGACCACCGGGCCGACCTGTATGCCCTCGGCTGCCTCGCCTACGAGCTCCTGACCGGCCAGCCGCCCTTCGCCGGGCCATCCGCTCGGGCGCTCATCGGGGCGCACCTCACGCAGGCGCCCGAGCCGCTGATCCACCGACGTCCAGAAGTGCCGCGGGAGCTGAACCAGTTGGTAATGCGGCTCCTGGCGAAGCTTCCATCGGATCGGCCGCAATCGGCCGAGGAGGTATTGCGCGAGCTCGAGGCGCTGAGCATGCCCCCCCGCCGGGTACCACTCCTGGGCATTCTTGGAATCTACGGGGCGTGCGCCGTTCTGGTCCTCGGCATCGCGCATTTGACCATGGTGCAACTCGGACTCCCCGATTGGGTAATGCCCGGCGCCGGGGTGCTGCTCCTGATCGGGTTACCCATCATACTGGCCACCGCCCTGCTCCAGGTCGGCCATGTGGCAAAGCCAGGCGGGGGTCCTCGGCCGACCGACTCCCCGCCACGGCACTGGCTCACCTGGCGACGGGCGATCTCGGGGGGAGTGCTGGCGTTCTCCGGTTTGGGCGTCGTGGTCACCACCTACATGGGCATGCGGGCCTTCGGCATCGGGCCGCTCGGGACCCTCCTGGCGGCGGGTGTGTTCAAGGAGCGGGAGCCGATCCTCCTCGCGGATTTCGATAACCGTACCCAGGACTCGCTCCTGGGCAATCTCGTAACCGAGGCGGTCCGCATCGACTTGGCACAATCGAGCCGGGTCAGCCTGGTGCCGTCCGATAGGGTGGCCGAGGCCCTGGAACTCATGCAGCGTCCCGCCGCCGCGCGCCTCAATGCCGCGCTTGCCCGTGAAGTCGCCCGGCGGGAGGGAATCAGGGCTGTCGTGACGGGCACAATCGCCTCTGCCGGTCCGAAGATCGTGCTGTCAACGGAGCTCATCTCGGCCCAAACCGGCCAAGCGCTCGCGGCGGACCGCGAGAGTGCCGATTCCAGCGAGCTCCTGGCCGCCGTGGACCGACTCTCGGGGAAGATCCGGGAGAGGATCGGCGAGTCGCTCAAATCACTGCGGGCCGAGCCACCACTGGCGCGTGTGACTACAGGCTCGCTTCAGGCCCTGCGGAAGTACACCCAGGCGATACGTGCGGAGAACGTGGACGGGAACACCGAGAAGGCGATTGCGCTCGGTGAGGAGGCGGTGGCCATCGATACAGGTTTCGCAGCCGCGTACGGATTACTCGGCGGGTTGCTCTTCCAGCAGTATGAGCAGGAGCGAGCGGTCCGAGCCCTGACCAATGCGTTCCACCACCGTGCCCGACTCACGGAGCGTGAGCGTTACGTCATCATGGGCAGCTACTACGACGTGGTGACCCACCAGCCGGAGAAGGCGATCGCTGCCTACCGCGCGCTCCTCGACATCAACCCCGAGGACGTCATCGCACTTCATAACCTCGGTACGATGTACCTTCTGCTGCGGCAGTACACTCGCGCCGAGGAGGTATTTCACCGCGCGGTCGTCGCGTCGCCGGGGGACTGGCAGGGATATGTAAATCTCACGTGGGCTCAGGTAGCGTTGGGCAAGCGCCGCGAGGCCGAGGCGACCGTCGGGCGCGCCGACACTCGCTTCCCGCATAACCCGTGGATTGATCGCCTCGTCATCTCGCTGGCGAGTTCAGGCGGCAATCATGAAGCCGCCGAGGCACGCGCCCGCACGCTTCAGGAGAATCATGGGGAGAGTCTGTTCTGGCGCCGCGATGCCAGCGAACTGCTCGGGCTGCTCGCGGCTGTGCGAGGCAGGCTCTCCGAAGCGCAGCGGCATCTGCGGGACGCTGCGGTGGCGAGCAGTGAAGAAGGCGACATCCGGCAGTATCTCCTGGGGGCGATCTCGATCGGCCTGCTTGACATCTCGTTCCGGCACCAGCCCGGGCGTGGGCTCCACGCGGTGGAGACCGCCCTCAAGCGCTATCCGCTCGACTCGCTTGCGCCACTCGATCGGCCGTACGCCGATCTCGCCGCGTTCTTCGCACGCGCAGGCAGACAACAGCCGGCGCACTCATTCCTCGAGGAGTACGAGCGGACCGTTCCCGCGCTGCTCCGGCGCGAGGTCGAGCCGCTCAGGCGCGGCGCCCTGGGCGAGCTTGCACTCGCGGATGGGCGCCCCCGGGAGGCCGTGGCCGAGTTCCGGCAGCAGGCGAGCAGCGGAGATTGCTCGGTCTGTGGTCTCTACGGACTTGGCCGGGCCTTCGACCAGATGCAGGAGCCGGACTCGGCGATTGGCGCCTACGAGCGCTACGTGACGACCCCCTACTTGGAACGCATCGAGAGTGACGCCTTCGAGCTCGCCCCCAGCCACAAGCGCCTTGGCGAGCTCTACGAGGCGCGGGGTAATCGGGAGAAGGCCGTGTATCACTATACCCGCTTCGTCGAGCTCTGGAAGGACTGCGATCCGGAGCTGCGGCCGCAGGTGGCTGCGGTGCGGCACCGGCTGGTCAAGTTGAGCGGGGGGCCGAGGACCTAGCTCCACAGGCGGGAGGCCGCTGACTTGGCCGCGCAAGGGAGCGGGACCGGGGGCGTAGGCGCAGTGGAAGACCTCGCTCACCTCGACACCGCGCCCCACCCGACCATCATAGAACTTCTTTGCGCGGTCGAAATTCGGGACGGGGGCGGGTCGGCGGGCGAGCGTGGTCGTAAGCGAAGGATTTATCGAGATCGGCTGACCCCACCCGGAGCCCCATGACCGATCCCGCCTACCCACCCGCCCGCACCGCCGCTGCCATCGTCGCCGATTTCTTCGCCCGGCGCGTCCAGCCGGCAGGCCACGGCCCCGACCCGGCCACCGTCACCGCCGTGGTGGACGCGGCGTTCTGGGCCAGCCTTCGCCGCGAGGAGGGGCGTCCGCCGAGGGTCTCCCTCGCGATCGTGGCCCCGGAGGACGCCGGCCAGCCCATGATGTTCGAGCGGTCGCTGCCGCTCACCGCCGACCCGCTGGTCCGCCTGGCGCCTGCCGTCGAGCGGCCCGGGATCCACCTCGGCGTCTGGCGCTCGGCCGAGGGCGAGCTCCGGATCTGGGGCGCCGTGCGCGAGCTGCCCGATTTCTGCCTGGTGACCGAGGTGGTCGAGCCCGGCCTGCTGGTCCTCAAGTACCAGCGGGAGAAGGACCAGAAGTACGGCAACATCGTCGTGCTGCGCGGGGACCAGATTCGGGTCGTCGAGGAGGGGGACGGTGTCATGCCCGGCAGCCCGGCGGTGCTGAGCGCCCTGCTCGGCGCCGACGGCATCGTCTCCTGGAATGACGGCGGCAGCCTCCTCACGCAGCTCGCCGTCTCCATGCGCGGGCACGGCCACGGCGCCTCGCTCCTCGTCGTGCCCGGCGGCACCGACGCGTGGCGCGAGTCCATGGAGCGGCCCACGACCTACCCCATCGTGCCGCCGTACGGCGCGCTGGCCGACCTGCTCGACCGGCGAGGCGACGAGAGCGTGAGCGATGATATCCGGGTGCTGGTCGACGCCATCGCGGGCCTCACGGCGGTGGACGGCGCGGCCGTCCTCTCGCACCGGTTCGAGCTGCTGGCCTTCGGCGCGACCATCCGCCGGCGCGAGGGGCACCGGCCGGTGGAGCAGGTGATCGTGACCGAGCCGGTGAGCGGCGACGTGCCGCTCCGGCTGCCCGCGACCGAGCTCGGCGGGACGCGGCACCTCTCCGCCGCGCAGTTCGTGCACGACCAGCGCGACGCCCTCGCGTTCGTCGCGTCACAGGACGGCCGGTTTACGCTGTTCGCCTGGTCACCCAGGAAGCAGATGGTGCACGCGCACAGGATCGAGGTTCTGTTGCTCTGAACACCGGCGCGGGAACGGCTCGGGGCTGGGGGAGGAGGTCCCTCGGTCGCTGCGCTTCCTCGGGATGACAGTCTTGTCAAGCAATGGATCGCGCCGCCGCGTCGCCACCCCTCCCCAGCGTTTCCGGCATTCGCATCGCCGCGAGCACCCCCGACGCCGCAGTCAGGCCGGCCACGAAGTAGATCGCCGCCCGCATGCCGAACGCGTCGGCCACGAGACCCGCCGTGAGCGCGCCCACGACATACCCGAGGTCGCGCCACAGCCGGTACACGCCGACGGCGCTGCTCCGCCACGCCGGCGCCGCCACGTCGCCGATCGCCGCCAGCAGGGTGGGGTACACCATCGCCGTGCCGAGCCCGAGCAGGACGCTGCTCGCGAGCCACCAGGGGTACGCACCGGCGCCACGTCCCCGCGCGATCGCCGCGAGGGCCAGGCCCTGAAGCACCATCCCGCCCACGATAAGCCACTTCCGCCCCCACCGGTCGCTCGCCGGGCCCGTGAGGAGCTGCGCCGTGCCCCAGACCGCCGGGTAGACGAAGGCGAGCAGGCTGATCCGCCTGAGGTCCAGGCCCTCCGCGGCGAAGAAGACCGGGAAGAGCCCCCACGCGAGTCCGTCATTCAGGTTGTTCACCAGGCCGGCCTGGCTGGCGCTCGCCATCGCCGAGTCGCGCCGGCTGACCCGCGCGACTATCTCCCGCAGCGTCGGCGTGGGCGCAGGGGGACTGCCCGCCGAGTCGGGCGCGTGAGTCCGGCTCTCGTGGCGGACGTGGCCGGACGTGTCCCGGACGAACAGCAGGGTGAGTGCGAGCCCCGCCGTCGCGATGGCGAGGCCGAGATAGAACGGGGCGGGGCGATACCCGAAGCGGTCGGCTATGAGCCCGGCGGCGAGCGCCGCGCCGGCTACCGCCAGATACCCGGCGAACTCGTTGAGACCCATCGCGAGGCCCCGGCGCCGCGGGCCGGCGAGGTCGATCTTCATCACCACCGTGGTGGACCACGCCAGCCCCTGGTTGAGCCCGAGCAGCAGGTTCGCGGCGACGACCCATCCCCACGACGGCGCCCAGATCACGAGGAGCGGCACCGGAATGCCGAGCAGCCAGCCCAGCACGAGGACGCGCCGGCGGCCGTACCGATCGCCCCAGTGGCCCGCGAGGAGGTTCGCGCCGGCCTTGGCCAACCCGAAGGAGGCGATGAAGGCCAGGAGCGCCCGCCGCGACGCCACCCCGAACTCCGCGTCGGCCAGCAGCGGCAGCACGGACCGCTCCAGTCCGACCAGCGCTCCGACGAACGCGTTGATGAGGACGAGCAGCGCGAACTGCCTGGCATTGGCGCGCAGACCGAGCGCTACCGCCGGTCTCGCTGCCGGCGCGGGCGGTGCCACCGCGCCCGGTCCCGGGGTCAACCCGTTACCCAGGCAGACTCGCCACGGCGCGCTCGCCGAGGTTCGCGGCCCGGACCGCCCCGGCGTTCGCCGGGCGAGGCGGGATGTCCCGGAGCATGAGCGCCACGAACTCATCCTCCCGCTCGAGCCGGAAGGCGCGGTTGAAGCGCCGCTCGAAGCCGATCGTGGAGGTCGGCTTCCCGCTCAGCCCGCGGCCGCAGACGGAGCCGGCGAAGGCACCCGGCAGCACCTCGAGATGATCGGGCAGGGCGCGCAGCCGCCCCGCACTGTGGAACAGCGCTCGCGCGCCGTCTTCCGCGCTCGAGGCGAGCTCCGTGCGACCCATGTCGCCGACCATCAGGGTATGCCCCGTGATTACGAACCAGGGCTCGGGCCCGCGCGTGCGGTCGCTGCCGACGAGCGCGATGTGCTCAGGGGTATGGCCGGGCAGGTGCATGACGTCGAGCCGCACGTTGCCGAGCTCGAGCCGCTCGCCATCCCGCACGCCCCGGAACGGGAACCGCGCGCCGGCCTCGGCGTGGAGCACGTACTCCGCACCGGCCACGGCGGCGAGCGCCGGGCCGGTGGAGAGATGGTCGGCGTGCACGTGGGTGTCGATCACGAGACGGATGCGGAGACCGACCTCCTCGGCGGCCCGAAGGTAATGCTCGGGAGGAGCCATCGGGTCCACCACGGCGCCGGCCGCTTGGCCGCTACAACCCAGGAGATACGACGTGCCGACCACCGGATCCGTATGGAGGAACTGGCGCAGGATCATGGCTGGTGCCTCACGCGTCGGCCGCGGCGCGCGCGACCGGGTAGCCGCGGGCGCGCCAGTCGGGCAGGCCTTCGTCCGCGCGCCGCGCCTGGAAGTCGTGCTTGCGGAGCAGCTCCACCGCCTCCAGCGCGTAGACGCAGTACGGGCCGCGGCAGTAGGCGATGACCTCGCGGTCGCGGGGCAGCTCGGCGAGGCGCCGCTTGAGCTGGGCGACGGGAATGGAGACCGCGCCGGGGATGTGGCCCGCGGCGTACTCGCTCTCGGGGCGCACGTCGAGCAGGGTCACGTCGCCCTCGCGCAGGCGCTTGCGCAGCTCCGGTAGCGAGACCGGTTCGAGCGCGTCCCGGCGGGTGATGTAGAGGTCCGCCACCTGTGCCACCTCGGCGAGCCGCGCGCGGGCGAGCGCCCCGATCTGACGGAGCAGGGAGACGGCTCGGTCATCCGCCAGCCGATACAGGACGTAGGAGCCGTCGCGGCGTGTCTCGACCAGGCGCGCCTGGCGCAGGACCCGGAGATGGGCGCTCGTATTCTTGATCGGGGTGGCGGACTCGTCGGCGAGCTGCTCGACCGTCTTCTCGCCTTGGGCGAGGAGATCCACCAGCTCGAGTCGCTTCGGACTGGACACGGCGTGCCCGATGCGGGCGAACTGCTCGTAGATCGTGTCCTTCAGGGCGCGGGACATGGCAGCCTCTTGACTATTCTAATGTTCGTTAGAATACTAGTCCAACGCCGCGCAGTCAAGACCGACCGGCCTGCCGCACGCGGCGGCGCGCGGGCCACCCACACTGGAGGTGCACATGCGCTCGGTACCCGTGCTCGCCGCCCTTGCGCTCCTGCTGGCGCCGGCAGCGCTCGCCGCGCAGGCTCCCGCCCGGGAGTCGCGCTCGCCCCAGCGAGCGGTCGTCGTCACGCCCGGCTCGGAGGTCTGGGGACCGGCCCCCGCGATCCTGCCGGCGGGCGCCCAGCTGGCCGTGCTCGAAGGCGACCCCACGAAGGCAGGATCATATTCCATGCGGCTCCGCATGCCCGACGGCTATCGGATCCCGCCACACTTCCACCCGTCCGACGAGCACGTCACGGTGGTCTCGGGAACCTTCCAGGTGGGCATGGGTGACCGGTTCGATGCCGCAGCGCTCAAGCCGCTGCCCACCGGGTCGTTCGCGATGCTCTCACCGGGCATGCGGCACTTCGCCCGGGCCAAGGGCGAAACCGTCATCCAACTGCATGGTGTCGGGCCGTGGAGCCTGAGCTATGTGAATCCGGCTGACGCGCTGAAGCAGGAGGGTGCGCATCCGTAGCGGGTGCCCGCGGGTCCTATCGATGCGCCGCCCCGTTCCATAGATTCTCACATTCCGATCCCGCGGCGCCTGGCGGGCCGCCTGCCATGAGATTCGCCGGAGGTGGCGCATGAGGCTCCCCACCGTGCGGCCGCCCGAGCCGTATTGGCTCGCCGCCGCCGCCCTGTTCGCGCTCGTCCCGTCCGTCGCGGCACAGGGGCACCAGCATGACCACGACGCCGCGCAGCTCGGCCGCGTGGTGTTCCCGGTCTCCTGCGCCCCGGCCGCCCGGCCGCGGTTCGAGCACGCGATGGCGGTGCTCCACTCGTTCTGGTGGGAGGAAGGCAGGAACGCCTTCGGCGCCGTCCTCGCCGCCGACTCCACCTGCGCGATGGCGTACTGGGGTCTGGCTCTCAATGCGTGGGGCAATCCGTTCGCCGGCGGGCCGAGCGGTCCCGCGCTCGCCGCGGGCGCCGATGCGGCCGCCCGCGCCGCGTCTCTGCCCGCGCGCACCCGGCGGGAGCGGGGCTTCATCGCCGCGGTGGGAGCGCTGTACCGCGACGGGGCGTCCACGCCCAACGCGGTCCGGCTCCAGGCCTATGCCGACACCATGGCGAGCCTGTATCGCGCCTTCCCGCGCGACGTGGAGATCGCGATCTACCACGCGCTCGCCCAGCTCGCCACGGCCCCCCGCACCGACACGACCTTCGCCCAGCAGCGGCGGGCGATCGCGATTCTCGAGCCGCTCTTCGCCCGCTACCCGGACCACCCGGGCCTCGCCCACTACGTCATCCACGCGACCGACACGCCGCGCCTAGCCCACCTCGGCCTCCGCGCGGCGCGGCGCTACGCGCAGATCGCCCCCGCGGCGCCGCACGCGCAGCACATGCCGTCGCACATCTTCGTGCGACTCGGCCTGTGGGACGAGACGGTCGCCGCCAACTGGCGGTCCTACCGGGCCGGCGCGGAGTACGCCAGGGCGGCCGGGCTGACCGGCGCGCCCGAGGAGCTGCACGCGCTCGACTACGCCGTCTACGGATACCTCCAGCGCGGCCAGGACTCGGCGGCCCGGGCGGCGGTCGCGGTCGGGGAGCGAGTGATTGCGTCGAACCCGGGTGGTCTCGTCGCGTCCTACAACGGGACGGCGATGGCGGCGAGGATCCCGCTCGAGCGGGGCGACTGGGCAGCCGCGGCGGCATTCCCGCTGCCGCCTGACTCGCTGGCCCCGATCGCCTCGGCGCTGGCCCGCTTCACCCGCGCCGTCGGCAGCGCCCGCAGCGGCCGCGCCGAGCAGGCCCGCGCCGAGGTCGGCGCGCTCGACGCGATCGGGAAGGCGCTCGAAGCGAAGGGGGAGCCCTACTGGAGCCGGGTCGTACTCATCAAGCGCGACGCGGCCGACGCGTGGGCCAGGCTCGCGGAGGGCGACACGGCGCGCGCGCTCGCCCTGGCGAAGGCCGCGGCCGACACCGAGGAGGTCACCGACAAGCACCAGGTGACGCCGGGCGAGCTGCTCCCGGCCCGCGAGCTCGAGGGGGACATGCTGATCGCCACTGGGCACCCGTCGGAGGCCCGCGTCGCTTATCGGATGACGCTGGCGCGGGAGCCCGGCCGGGCACGGAGCACCTTCGGCGCCGCGCGGGCCGCCGAGCTCGCGGGAGACCGCGGCGCGGCGGCGGCAGGGTACCGGGAGTTTCTGCGCCTGATGGCAGAGGCGGATCCCGGGCGGGGCGAGGTTGCCATCGCCAGGTCGTTCGGTGGGGGACGCGAGTGAGAGTGGCCTGGGCCCCGGCCGGGTGTTCGGCGGCCACGGGCACAGGACGAGCCTGATCATCGTCCTGCGGATCGGCTTCGGCTTCGGCATCGCTGCGACCGCCGAGCTGCGGCACATGCTCCGGGGCACCGCTGGTCAGGAGGTCGCCGGACCTCGCGATCTACGCCGCCCACGCGACGTTCTGGAGCGCCTTCGCAACCAGCCATCGGCTGGCCGGCGCCGGCCGAGCGGCGCCACGCGTACGCGGCGGTTCATCCCGGGGTTGTACTGAGCGCCCCGTGTTCGGAGCAGCCATGCATCGGGCTTTTCCCTCGAGGAAGCAGCGGCTGTATCGGGCCAGCTCGCTCGTGGCGGCGATCGCGCCGGCGCTGCTGGCGGCCGTGTCCGCCTGCGATGAGGGCAGCGGGCCGAGCTCGACCGGCTCGATCTCCGTCCAGGCCGTCACTCTGGGCGACGTGCTCGATCCCGACGGGTACCAGATCACCATCGATGGCATTCAGCGGGCCACTTTGCCGGCCACGGGGACCGCGACGGTGACCGGCGTCCCGGTGGGGCAGCGAAGCGTCCGACTGGTGGGAGTCGCGGAACAGTGTACGGTCGGCGGCGACAACCCGCGGACGGTCGACGTCGCTGACGGGGATACCGCCACCGTGGACTTCGCCATCACCTGCGGCACCCCGATCGGAAGTTTGCGGGTCCACGTCCTCTCCACCGGCGAGGACCTCGACCAAGACGGCTACTCGATCCTGGCGTCCGACCAGTCCCAGTCCGTGTCGGCCAATGGCGACGTTCTGTTCACCGGCTTGTTCGCACTCGAGACCGACGTGCGGATCCTCGACATCGTTCCCAATTGCGCGCTCACCAGTCCTTCACCCGTGCTGGTCACGGTTCCCGACGGGGGAGTGGCCGACGCCCGGTTTACCCTCGAGTGCCTGGGACCGTTGCCCAACAATCTCGCCTTCGCGGCCGACCCCGGCGACGCCGATGGAGGGTGGGGGGTGTTCCGGGTGAATGCGAGCGGCGCACAGCTTCGGAACCTCACACAGTCCCCGGATGACGAGCTTGGAGCTGCCTGGTCGCCCGATGGGACCAGGATCGCGTTCAATCGCGGCGGAAGGACGTTCCTGATGAACCCGGATGGCACCGCCGTCGTGGACCTCGCCGTGAATCTCACGCAGCTCGCGTGGTCACCCGACGGGAGCAAGCTCGCAGGGCAGGGCGGGCCTGCGGGAGGGACGAACATCTTCAGCGTGAACGCGGACGGGTCGGGGCTCACCCAGCTCACGTTTCACCTGCCGATGCCTACCGTCACCGGAACATTCGGCGCCCCATCGTGGGCGCCTGACGGCACTCGCCTCGTGTACTCCGGCCGGCAGGGGCTCAACGTCGTCGCATGCTGGGTGGTCGGCGCCGATGGCAGCGGTGACGCGAAGCTCAAGGACAACTGTAACTATCCGGCCTGGTCACCGGACGCCACCCGGATCGCCTATGAGCGTACCGACGGCCACATCGTGTTCATGGCTCCCGACGGGAGCGATCTTGCCGATCTGAGTGTGCTGGCCGGGATCCCCGAACCCGAGCCACCGCTTCCCGACGTCGTGGATGGCGCGCCGGCCTGGTCCCCGGATGGGACGCAGCTGGCCTTCGTCAGCAATCGGGATGTCCCGGAGGAGGAACTCGGCAATGTGCATCGCATCTTCGTCGTGCATGCCGACGGGACGGGTTTGCGGCGGATCACATCGAGCTTCGCCTTCCAACTGGACCGGCCGACCTGGGGGCCGGCCAGTCCGTAGCGCGGCTGCCGTAGCCGAGCACGCGGCGCCTCAGCCACGCCTCACGCCCGCCCCGCTCGCCGCAACCTCTCCCTTCCGCGCCGGCCCCGTCTCACGGAAGAAGCCCAGCAACTCCTGGTTCACCCGATCCTTCAGCGTCGAGCACATCCCGTGCGGCGCCCCCTCGTACACCACCAGCTTCGCATCCTTTACCAGCTTGGCCGAGAGCCTGGCCGAGTCGTCGATCGGCACGATCTGATCGTCATCCCCGTGCAGGATCAGCGTGGGGACATCGAACTTCTTCAGGTCCTCCGTGAAGTCGGTCTCCGAGAACGCCTTGATGCACTCGTACTCGTTGATGAGCCCGCCCATCATGCTCTGGAGCCAGAACGATTCCCGAAGTCCCTCCGACACCTTGGCGCCGTCGCGGTTGGCACCGTAGAACGGGATCGCGAGGTCCTTGAAAAATTGCGAGCGGTCCGCCAGGACGCCGGCGCGAATCCCGTCGAATGCCTCCATGGGCGTTCCGCCGGGGTTGGCCTTCGACTTGACCATCACCGGCGGCACCGCCCCGATCAGCACCGCCATCGCCACCCGCTTCGTGCCGTGCCGGCCGAGGTAGCGGGTCACTTCGCCGCCACCGGTCGAGTGGCCGACGTGGATGGCGTCGGTGAGGTTGAGCGCCCGGACCAGGGCGGCGAGGTCGTCGGCGTAGGTGTCCATCTCGTTGCCGGTCGCCGGCTGGCTGGAGCGGCCGTGGCCGCGCCGGTCGTGGGCGATGCAGCGGTAGCCCTGACCGGCCAGGAACATCATTTGATCCTCGAAGGCATCCGCCGTCAGCGGCCAGCCGTGACTGAAGACCACGGGCTGTCCGGTGCCCCAGTCCTTGTAGTAGATCTCGGTCCCATCCACCATGGTGATCGTCGGCATACTGGTTCCTCGTTTCTGGATGCCCAGCGCGTGTGGGTTGGTCGAAACGCGAGGGCCCTAAATCGCGAGTTTGACCGGCGGGCGCAAGGGTGATCGCGAGAGGTGGGGTTGGTTCATGGCGCCCGCTGAGGTGAGTGGACTGCTGGCCAACCCGGACCGACGAAGGCACATTTGGAGCACCCTCTCCATGAGGCTTGTCCGTGACCGACGTGACGGCCTCGGCGTTGGCCGACGCACTCCGCGACCGCTACCGCCTCGAGCGCGAGCTGGGCCGCGGCGGCATGGCCACGGTCTATCTCACCCACGACCTGAAGCACGACCGGCTGGTCGCGCTGAAGGTGCTGCACCCCGAGCTCGCGGCGATGCTCGGCCCCGAGCGATTCCTACGCGAGATCAAGCTCACCGCTCGCCTACAGCATCCCAACATTCTTACGGTGTTGGACAGCGGCGAGGCAGTCGTGAGTCGTGAGTCGTGGG
>DATAHW010000077.1:0-10666 GCA_036262935.1 Gemmatimonadales bacterium
GGCCAGGCGGGCGGTCGGGCGGGCAGGCGGTCACGCGGTCACGCGGTTGGGCGGTCGGGCGGTCGGGCGGTCACGCCAAGTGTCATCCCGAGCGCAGCGAGGGATCTTGCCGGGCCGAGTTCGAACCAGGCGGAGTAGATCCCTCACTTCGCTCGGGATGAAAGTGCCTGACCGCCCGACCGCCTGCCCGCCTGCCCGCCCGACCGCCCGCCCGCCCCCCTCACCCTCCCTCCCGATACCGCAACATCTCCCTCCTGACCTCTCCCGCCGCCTGGATGACCTTTGCGGGATAGCGATGGCAGTTCGGCGTGTTGGTGCTCGCGACGCAGCCATTGTAGCGAAGGAGCGCGCGGCGCACGTCGCCCGTGCGCTCGAGGTAGCGGCCGAACACGCCTGCGCCATGGCAGATGTTGGCGTCCACATCCCGCAGGTCGTCCGATCCGCAGTCGAACTCGCCGGCGTGAAAGCGCATCACCTGCATGAGCCCGATCGCCCCCTGGCTGCTGACCGTTTCCGGCTCGAGCCTCGGGTTCTCGGTGAGCAGTACGCCTGCCAGGAGACTCGGCGCCACCCGCAGCCGGCCTGCTTCCCGGACGATCGCGCGGGCCACCCGCACGGCGATCTTCGAATCGCGGGTGTGGGTGCCGAAGATCCGGGCGAGCGGGCGGTAATCGTAGCGCGCCGTGACCTGGTGCTCGAGCGAGGCACTGTCCAGCGGGTGGTGCCTCGGGGCTCCTGCGGAAACCACGGCGGAAAGCGAGGGAGTCGCCAGCTCGTGCTGCGGCGTAAACTCGACCGCGCCGAGCAGCAGGGTGCCCGCCAGGGCGACCAGAAACGGGCGCCGGGGCCGGGCGATCCTGTCTAGCTCGTTGAGCGACGGCGAGTTGGCGTGGATGAAGGGCTCCCGGTACGGAATGGCGGCGCTGCGGCGGTCCGGCGGGGCACTCTGCAAGAAGCACGCACACCACGGCGCAACCCGCGCTCAGTCCCCGGCCAACTGACGCAGCAGCCCCATCATGCGCACGTCCCACGGGTCCGGAGAGGCGTCGTCATCGGCAATGGCGGGATTCTCCTGCGGGGTCTCCAGAATGAGCGGAATCCCGGCACTCCGGGGATCGTGCAGCAGCCAGCCGAAGGGCGCCCGCCCGATGTTCCCATCGCCGATCAGCACGTGGCGGTCCTTGTTGGAGCCGAGCGCGCCTTCGCTGTCGTTGAGATGGAAGAATGACGGCGGCTCACCGGTCGCGGCCTCGAACTCATCGAGGATCCGCGTGAGCGCCGCGGCCGATGCCGTGAGGTCGTGACCCGCCGCGAACAGATGGCAGGTGTCCAGCCCGTAGCCGGTGCGACCGCGGAGCGGCGCCGGCACCGCCTGCAGGATCGCCCCGACTTCCTCGGGCGTCCGGCCGATGGTCATTCCCGCGCCGGCCGTGTTCTCCAGCAGCAGCCGGGTCGTCCCCGGCACCGCGTCGAGCGCCTGGGTGATGGCCCGCGCGACGCGCGCGATGCCGGCGGCGCGATCCCCGCCGGTCGCGGCGCCCGGATGGAAGCAGACCGCGCCCGCGCCCAGCGTCGTCGAGCGCTCCAGCTCTTTTCGGAGGCCGGCGGCAGCCCGGATCCATTTCTCCTCCTCGCCGGTGGCCGTGTTCAGCACGTAGGCCGCGTGGACGAGCACGTGGGCCGGTTCGATCCCGACCGCTTCGAGCGCCGCCCGGAATCGCTCCACCCGCTCGGGGCGGATCGACGACTTGTCGCCGTAGAACTTGGGGATGGCGGTGAAGAGCTGCAGCGCCGTCATGCCGCCGCCTCCGGCGCGGCGCGCGGCCATGTGGATCCCGCCGTTGTCGATGGTGTGCGCGCCCATATATCGAGTCATGGCCACGGAGGCCCCCTTCTGGTGATCCCGGGCACAGACGCCCGGCGGTTCGGGCCACATCGTGCCCACCTGATGCAGTCAGAGCTCGAACTACCCCCAACGCATGTGAGGTCAGCGTGGCACGCGACAGAAACGAAGCGATCAACAGCTACATCACCGATATGCTCGCGCTCGAGGACCACATCGAGAAGGCGCTCAAGAGCCAGTTGGCGGACCTGAAGGATTATCCCGATGTGACCACCGAGCTCCGCACGATCCACCAGAGCATCCAGCACCACATCTCGGATCTCACCGCCCTCAGCGACCGGCGGAAGGCCGGCGGCATGGTCGAATCAGTGAAGCGCGCGGGCTCGGCGGTCGCCGGGATGGCGGCGGGCCTCGTCGATCTCGTCCGCACGGAAGGGCTCCCCAAGAATCTGCGGGATGACTACACCGCGTTCAACCTCGCGAACATCGGCTACGTCATGCTGAACACCACGGCTCTCGCCCTGGGCGATCAGGAAGTGGCCGAGCTGGCGCACCAGCATTTCCGCGACTACGCCGGGGCTGCACTCCGGCTGGACAAGGTGATCCCGGCCGCCGTCGTCCGCTATCTGCAGGAGGAGGGCCTCCCGGCGCAGGATGTGGCGCACCAGGTCGGGCAGACCGTCGAGGAGGCGTGGGAGCAGCAGGTGGACACCGGTACGCCCGAGACGATGTCAGCCAAGCGGCTGTAAGCCGCCGGGTATTCCACACGCGACGACGGGGGCATGCCAAAAGCGCATGCCCCCGTTTCGCTACACCTGACGGACCAACTGCGGTCAGCGCACGCCGCTCGCGGTCATCTGCGCCTGATACAGCTCCAGCCGGCGCCGGGCGATGTCCTGATCGCGGGAGGCGACATCCTTCGCCGCGTCGGCCCGCGAGCGCTGCGCCTCGAGCGTCTTCCGCTCCAGCTCGCGGATGACGGCGTCCTGCCGGAGCGTCGCGGCCGGGTCCGCCCCCCCGGCCTTCGCGCGATCGGCGCGGCGGGTCGCGAGCTGCGACTCCAGCTCCAGCGCGTTCCGTTCGGCCTGCGCCTCCTTCTTCGCGGCTTTCGCCTGGTCGATCTCGGCGTCGTGCAGCGCCTCGCGCCGCTCGAGGAACTGCTTCTGCTGTTCCGCGACCTTCTTCTCCGCCTCGAACGCGGTCTTGTCCGCCGTCTGCTTCTGTTTGTCGGCCAGCTTCATCCGCGCGTTGATCGTGGAGATCTCCTGCTTCTTCACCTCGATCCGTGCCTTGGTTTCGGCGCGCTGCGCGGAGGCGTCGGAGATGCGCGCGTCGGCCTCGCGTTCGGCGGCCTTGGCGGACTCGAGATCGTTCCTGATGCGGTCGACGCTCCGGGCCGGCAACACGTCGATGAAGCCGAGCGCCTGGGCGACCGTGGGGCCGGCGACCGGGGCGGCTCGAGCGGCCGCGGCGGGCGCGGGTGCAGCCGCCGGCGCCGGCGCCGGCGCCGAAGGCGGGGTGTATGGGACCGCGGCCGGGGCAGCAGCGGGCGCCGGGGCCGCTGGCGCATAACCCTGCGCGGCGGTGTCGGGCGCCTGAACCGGCTCCTGCGCCGCCAGGGGTGACAGCGTGCCGATCAGCAGGGCGGCGAGGGCGAAACCATCACGACCGATGTTCACGGCGACATTCTCCTTGGGAAGTGCTGCGTCGTCAGAGCCGTCAGACGGGTACGGAGGCAAACCTACCGCCGAATCGGGGAGGCCGTAATACCCGGCTCACTCGACCCATCGGGTCAAGTCCGCGGCGGGCCGGCGGCGGCGGGGCGCCTCCTCGGCAGCCGGATAGCCCAGGCTCACCACCGCCACGATGCGAAACCCGGCCTCCAGGCCCGCCAGGGCGGCCAAGTCCTGGTCCCGCATGATCCCTCCGGTCTTGAGGTACGTCCCCAGGCCCAGGGACTCCGCCGCGATCAGGAGGTTGTCCGTCGCCATCATGGCCGCCGCGTAGTCCTCCTCGCGGGTGATGTCGTCCGGATTGACCGCGCACATCACGACCACGAACGCCGGCGTCTGTTCGGTCTCCCGGCGCACCTTCTCCATCCCCGCCCGCGCCTCGGCGGAATCGGGGTCGGCGTACCGGCGGGCCCGATGCCGGGCCCGGAGCTCGGCGAGCCGGGCCACCGCCCGCCCGGTCAGCACCGCGAAGCGCCAGGGCTCGGTCAGCTTGTGGTTCGGCGCGCGGACGGCGCAGTCGAGCAGGCGCTCGATCACCTCGCGCGGCACCGGCTCCGGACGGAAACGGCGGACCGAGGTCCGCCGCTGAATGGCGTCGATGGCGTCCATATCGACCAATCTAACCGCGGGAAGGCGGTGAGAGGTACGCGGCGAGCGGGGACTGGCCGGCGTCAGGCGGGGTTCTCGGCGGCAGCGGATTTCACCCGCACCAGCACGGCCAGGGCGATGAGATCGTACAGCCCATGCGCCACAATCGGGACGAGGAGATTACCGCTGGCCGCCAGCGTCCAGCCGAGGTAGGCGCCGACCAGCCCGGCGAGCACGGCGTAGGTCGGCGTGAGCCAGTGCGCGACGCCGAACAGCGCGGCCGTGAGGGCGATCGCCGTCCATACCGGCATATGGCCGGCCATGGCGGTCTGAATCACACCCCTGAAGAGCGCCTCCTCGCCAAGTCCCGCGAGTGCGGCGACGATCCCGAGCCCGAGCATCGTGCTGCCCGCGAAGAGCGGCGCGATCCGCGCCTCGGCCAGTCGCACCAGCCGCACCACCGGCGGAAAGCGCGTCCGCAGGCACCATCCGAGCCCGAGCAGCAGAGGGGCCGTGGCCAGGACGCCGCCGGCCAGGCCCCTCCAGGTCCACTGCAGCGTCGCGAACGGCGCTGCGCCCGTCCAGGCGCCGAGCGCCAGCGCCACGACTACCAGCCCGCCTTCCGCCAGCGCGATCAGCCGGAGCGCGCTGCCCTCGTGCGGCGCTACTTGGCCCGCTCCAGGTAGACCCCCTCGCGCGGGTTGACCCGCACCCGCTCGCCCTCGCTGATGAATTCCGGCACCTGAATGGTCACTCCGTTGCTGAGCGTGGCGGGCTTGGTGCTCGCGGTCTTGGTCGCGGTCTTCATGACCGGCGCCGTCTCCACCACCTCCACCTCGGCTGACGCGGGCAGCAGGATGGCGATAGGCCGCCCGTTCAGCCACTCGGCCTGAAACGTCATGCCCGACTCCAGCCACTGCCCCTGGTCGCCCACGACCTCGTCGTCCAGCGTGTATTGCTCGTAGTTGCCGGTGTCCATCACGTGGACTCCGTTCGTGTCCCGGTAGATCACCTGCATGTCCTTCGTGTCGAGTCGCGCGTCCTCCACGAACTCCGTGGCGCTCAACCGGGTATCGAAGGTGTTCCCGCTGGTGAGATTCCTGAGACGCACCTGCACGAAGGCGCGCAGGTTGCCGGGCGTGCGGTGCTGGAAATCCATCACCCGGCACGGCTGGCCGTCGATGATCAGTACGTGGCCGCGGCGGATGTCACTTGCCTTCATCGGTCTGCTGCTCCGGAGAACGGTCGGTCGGCGGGCGCCCGCAAGTAGAGCGCGAGGAGGTGGAATGTACACCGGGGCGGGCGAAGCGGGAGGCGCGTGACCGCAGTCACATCCGACGCCCGGGGTCCGGCCTACGTTCGCGGACAGGGGAGCGCCCCCGAGCACTTGGCACTCATGGAAGAGAGCTCGTCATGGCAGACAACAGGAACCCAGGGAAACGGACACGGCGCCGGGCACCGGCCACCAGGCGCGAGGAGAATCGCTCACAACTGCTCGAGGGTGGCGAGGGCCCCCAGGGCCCGGTTGGCTCGTTCGCCGGCAGCGACACCCGATTCACGACGGAGGGCGGACTCGGCACGAATACTCCCAACCGCTGGGGCGGCTGGCTGCGCCCGGACCGGAACAGCCCGCCCAACCCACGCCACGCCAACACCGGGGGCGACGCCGGCTACTCCACTCTTGGCGGCGGGACGTACTATGGGGAGGGCGACCCGGACGACGCGCCCGGCTATGGCGATTGGGGCCGGAACGCCACGGGCGCGGGCTCCGGCGCACGCGGGCGGGAGGGCTTCGACTATCCCGGCGAGCGAACCTGGGGTGAGAGCGAGTGGGCTCGTGCGCGCGCCGCCGAGGCGCCCCCACGAAGAGGGCCGCACGCGGGGAAGGGCCCGCGCAATTATCGACGCTCCGACGAAAGCATCCATGAGGAGATCTGCGAGAGCCTGGCTGCCCACCCGGACCTCGACGCCGGCGAGATCGAGGTGACGGTCGCCGGCGGCGAGGTGACGCTCACGGGTACGGTGGACGATCGAGATGCCCGGTGGCTGGCGGAGGAGATCGCCGAAGAGGTGTCGGGCGTGCGCGCCGTCTTCAACGAGATCCGGGTGGCAGCATCGAGGTAGCGCGGTGGCAGGGTCCCCTGGGCCGCGACCGTCTCGAGGCGTGGCGGGCGAACGTCGGCGCGCCGGTGGCGCTCGATCTCGCCCCGGCCCCGCGGCGTGAGCCGGGCGACAGACTCGTCATCATCAGTTGGAATCTCTGGATCGGCCGCGGCCGTCTGGCCGATGTGGTGGCCCGGACCCGCGACACGACCGACGCGCCGCTCGTCGTGCTCGCGCAGGAGGCTTACCGGGCCGACGACTCCCTGCCGCGGCGGCCCGCGCGGCGGGCAGCGCGGCGCGCGGCGGGCGGATTCACCCGGCGCGCGCATCCCCGCGAAGACATCATCGCGACCGCCCACGCCCTCGGCCTCAATCTGCGATATGTCCCCTCGATGCGGAACGGCACCGGCGCGAGCGACCGGGGGAACGCAATCCTCTCCGACCTCCGGCTCACCGATGCGCGCGCGTTCGAGCTGCCCCTCGTGCTCCAGCGGCGCGTGCCGGTCACGGCGCGACTGCCGCTTCCCGACGGCCCGCTCCACCTCGTGAGCGCGCACCTCGACCCGCGCGGCCCTCCGGGCGCCGAGTGGCTGGGTGGCGCCGGGCGCGCACGGCAGACCACGCATCTGCTGGAGCACGTGGACGGCGACCTCGCCGTGCTCGGCGCCGACCTCAATCTCGGGCGCGGCCGGCGCGAGCGCAGTTGGCGGCTGCTGCATGACGCCGCGTTCGCGGCGGGCGTGCCCGAGGCGGCCCCGCGGTGGCGGCACACGTTCCATGGGGTGCCTCGCCTGGTGCTCGACTACGTGCTCGTGCGTGACCTCGGCGGACGCGTGGCCCGCGCCGAGATCGCACGCATGGACGAACACCCGCGCGACCGCGGGCCGACCGTTTTCGGCTCGGATCACCATCCGCTTGTGGCGCACATCGAGCTTCGCCGCCCGGACGAGCACCCGTGACCGAGGTCCTCGGCTGGGCGCTGCTGGTCGCCGGCGGCATTGCCGTCGTGGCGGTCATCAGCGCGCTCTTCCTCCCGGACTGGCCCAACCCGGAGTACACCCTCGGCGTGGAGCCCGATCCGGGATCCGAGCCGTTCGTGAACGCCGTGGCCGCGTACCTGAACGTGCCGATCTACCGCGGCGGCTCGGTGGAGCTGCTCCAGAACGGCGACGCGTTCTTCCCTGCCATGCTCGACGCGATCCGCGCCGCGCGCGAGACGGTCAATCTGGAAGTCTACATCTTCGAGGCCGACGTCACCGGCAACAAGTTCGTGGACGCGCTCAGCGAACGGGCGCAGGCCGGCGTCGAGGTGCGGGTGCTGGTGGACTGGTTCGGCTCGCTCAAGCTCGGCCGCGCCGGGCGGGTGGCGCTGACGAAAGCGGGCGTCAGGCTCGCCCGGTTCCGTCCGCTCAACTTGCGGAACCTGGTCCGCATCTACCGGCGTACGCACCGCCGGGCCATCGTGGTGGACGGCCGCCTCGCGTTCACCGGCGGCGCCGCCGTGTCGGACAAGTGGGCCGGCGACGTGCGGAACGCACACGAATGGCGCGATAGCATGACCCGGATCACCGGCCCGCTCGTCGGCGGCATCCAGGCGGCCTTTGCCGGCAACTGGGTCTACTGCACG
Source organism: Gemmatimonadales bacterium (assembly GCA_036262935.1). Classification (GTDB taxonomy): domain Bacteria; phylum Gemmatimonadota; class Gemmatimonadetes; order Gemmatimonadales; family GWC2-71-9; genus CAVVWJ01. The sequence continues at coordinate 7,895 of DATAHW010000077.1, forward strand.
GGGGAGGTGCTCTCGGGCCGGCGCTTCTTCCCGCCGATACCGCCGGGAGACGGGCCGTGCAGCATCTCCTTGATCAGCTCGCCGTCGGATGCGCGCCAGCCGATCCGGCTCGTCTTCTGGCTCTGCTTCGCCAACGCCCGGCGCCGGCTGTGGATCTGCAATTCCTATTTCATCCCCGACGCGCGGCTCCGGAAAGCCGTCATGGATGCCGCCGTGCGGGGGGTGGACGTGCGCGTGCTCGTGCCGGGAAATCACACCGACGCCGTGCCCGTTCAGCTCGCGGGACGGACGATGTACGGCAAGCTGCTCAGGGCCGGCGTGCGGATCTGGGAGTACCAGCCAGCGATGATGCACGCCAAGACGGTCGTGGTGGACGACCGGTGGTCGGTGGTCGGCTCCGCCAACCTGGATGAGCGGAGCATGGAGCTCAACGAGGAGAATGTGGTCGGCATCGCCGACCCCGGGTTCGCTGGGGCGATCGTCCACGGCATGGAGGCGGACTTTGCGCGGTCGCGCGAGGTGACGCTGGAGGCATGGCAGCGGCGACCCGTGTGGCAGCGGGCGCTCGAGCGCCTGGCGACCGTGCTGGTGGAGCAGTACTGAGTGCCGCTCCGATCCGCGGGCGCGCAGCGACCAGAGCGCGCCGCACCGCCCGCCGGAGCCGTGCACCTCGATCTTCGCCCGCCCGAGACCCAGCGATCATCCTCCCGCGATCGCCGCCACGATCGTGATCTCGTCGCCCGCCGTTACCGGTGTCGCGAAGCCACTCCGGAATCGGATGTCTTCGTCGTTCAGGTAATAGGTGACGAACGGGTACGGCCCGCCCGTCTCGTCGCGGAGGCGGGGCGCCAGGCGCGGGTAGCGGCCCGCGATCTCGGCGACCACGTCGCCCAGGGTGTCGCCCGTCGCCTCGATGGTGGCGTGCCCATCCGCCAGGCGGGCGAGCACGGTGGGCAGGCTAAAGGTTATGGCCATGAAGAGCCTCCAGCTCCTTGATGCGTGGGGCGATGATCGGCGCCTCGGGAAGAGCCCCGTGGAGCGCCTCGACCGTCTTGAGTCCGTGACCGGTGATGCAGAGGACCACCTCGTCATCCGGGCGGAGCCGGCCGCTCTCCGCCAGGGCGAGCGCCGCCGCCACCGTTACGCCGCCGGCGGTCTCGGTGAACACGCCGGTCGTCTCGGCCAGCAGCCTGATCCCCGCCACCAGCGCTGACTCGGAGACTCCGGCGGCCCACCCCCCCGAGCGCCGGATGGCGGCGGCCGCGAAGCGCCCGTCGGCGGGGTTTCCGATCGCGATGGACCGGGCGATCGTGTGCGGAACGACCGGCAGCAGCGTGTCGCCGCCCCGCTCGACCAGATCCACGATCGGCGCACACCCCGATGCCTGCGCGCCATAGAGCCGCGGCGCCGCGCCCGCGACCAGCCCCGCAGCGGCGAACTCGCGGAACCCCTTCTCCAGCTTGGTGAGCAGCGAGCCGCCCGCCATCGGCGCCACCACCGCGGTCGGAAGCCGCCAGCCGAGCTGCTCGGCGATCTCGAAGGCCATGGTCTTCGAGCCCTCGCCGTAGTAGCCACGCAGATTGATGTTCACCAGCCCCCAGCCGTAGCGGTCGGCGGCCTGCGCGCACAGCCGGTTCACGTCGTCGTACGTCCCTCGCACCCGGACCAGCTTCGGGTTGTAGACCGCGGTACCGACGACCTTGCCGAGCTCGAGATCGTGGGGGATGAAGATCCAGGCGGGCAGCCCCGCGCGAGCCGCCTGTGCGGCGACCGCATTGGCCAGGTTCCCGGTCGACGCGCACCCCACAGTGTCGAGCCCGAGGCCGAGCGCCGCGTTGAGCGCGGTGGCCACGACGCGGTCCTTGAAGCTCAGCGATGGGTGCGAGACGGCGTCGTTCTTGACCCAGACCCGCGCGACGCCGAGGCGCCGGGCGAGCGCGGGTGACTCGAGCAGCGGAGTAAAGCCGCTGTCGAGCGACACGCTGGGCGGTGACTCGAACGGGAGCCACTCGCGATAGCGCCAGAGCGAAGGCGCGCGGGCGCCGATCGTCCGGGCGTCGGGCAGCGGGCGGCCGGGATCGTAGACCGGCTCCAGAGGACCGAGACAGTCCTCGCAGGCGGCGGTCGCGGCCGGCGCGCACGAGGCGCCGCAGAGCTTGCACGCGAGGGGGAGAGGCCGCGGTCCGCGGCTGGTGGTTGAGACGGGGCCGGAGACTGCGGCCGTCGAAGGCAGATCGAGCACGGGCATGAGTCGGGGGTCCTCTCCCCCGCCCCGGTTCCAGGCTCTCGACACCGGAAAAGGAAAGCGCCCGGTGCCAAAAAGACACTCGGGACGCGAGGCTTTTTAGCATTTGTTTAACGTGGCTGCAATAGGCCGCAACTCACCACGACATCGGTTGTGAAGCTCATGTTATGGCGTAAGGCCGGCCCGCGCAACCCCCCGCCTGCTACCAATCACGGCCGCCAACCGCCCCCTTCGGGCTCGGGCGGCCCTCATGGCTCGCCAACTGCTCCCGCTGCACCGACTCCAGCAGTTGCCGGGCCTGGTCGGCATCCAGCTCCTCGACCGACTCGCCCTCGCCCGCGCCGTAGCCGCCGCCGGCCATGGCGCCGGATGCGTTGTCCGGGTTCCCCTCGTAACCGGGGACGTTCATGTTGCCTCGCCCGTAATCGCCGTTCCGGCCGCGGCCGGAGGAGCCGCCCGACGTGCGGTCGTCGGTGAGCCGCTTGACCGCGATCTCCAGGTTCCACTTCGCGTCCGCGTCGCCCGGC
>DATAHW010000078.1:0-9829 GCA_036262935.1 Gemmatimonadales bacterium
TGGACGGCGCCGACGCTGCTTTGCGGAAACGTCCGGGCGTAGAAGCGCGCGGCGGCCTCGGCCTCGTGTTCATACCACAGGCAGATCGTGTTCTTGGCCATCTTGCACGCTCCTTGTGCCGATCAGTGAGAAAGTGGCGGCCGTGCCCGCGCTCCCAGCCTGGCCCGGCGGACGGCGAGGACCTGCACGACGAGAGCGATCGCAGGTACTATAGCCGGCGACGGACCACAGTCCTATAGGACGCATACTCGGAGGGAAACCGCTTCGAGGCGTACGATTTCCGTCGTGGGCCGGTTGCCCCGGATGGGTGTGCCGGCAGCTCGAAAGGTGCGGACCGAGGCGACGAAGAGGCCGAACCTCGGCACCACTCGCGAGCTCCGCGCCTCCTGCTCGGCCTGCTCGTGCGGAGTATACCCGGATCTTGGTTCGGCCGAGTCGGCTTCATCTGATCGAAGCGTGTACCTGTGGCCGAGACTCAAAGCGCCCCCTGCCAGGAGTGAGTCACGGTCTCATGCCTCGGCGATGACAGCAATCGAAACCTTCAGACCGGGAACCCGCACCGGCAGTTTAGCGCCTTGGCGGGCCGGAGGGTTGGAGGGAAACCACCGGGCCCATTCCTCATTCATCCCTCCAAAATCGTCCTCTTCCGCCAGAATCACGGTCGCACTCACGATCTTCTCGAGCGAGCTGCCGGCCTCCTGGAGGATGGCGGCAATGTTGGTCAGACTCTGCCGCGTTTGCTCTTGGATGGTTTCGCCGACCAGGTTGCCCGTCGCCGGATCGGCCGGGGCCGTGCCCGAAACGAAGCCAAGGCCAGCGGCTTTGACTGCCTGGCCGTACGTGGCAGGTGACTTGGCCGCCTTCGATGTAGAGACAATTTTGCCGACCCATTGGTTCTCCAACAGTGTGGTGAACAAACCCGGGCAGATCAGGTCTTCCAGGAATACGCCGCTGGGCGGAGGCCGGGGCGGCGCCCATCCAGCTCGCCGCGATCCGCGACTACATCGGCCAGACCTCACCTGTCTACGCCGCCCGCATGATCGAGCGCATCCTGGCGCGTGGGCCCGCAGCCAGAGCGCGTCGAGGTCCTCGCGATCGTGCACGGACGCCGGGCAGACCTCGGACCGCTGGAGGCCGTCCTCACTGACGCACGTAGCGCAGGTGTGTGGCGGCTGGACTATCAAGAATCTTATCGATGCGAAACTGCGGTCCGGGCTCGCGCAGGTTCTCGAAGAGACGCCGCCCGCCGCCGAACAGCACGGGTACCAAGGCGATTTCCAATTCGTCAACGACACCCAAGTTCAGGTACTGCTGGATAACATCCGCTCCACCCGCGACGCGAATATCACGAGGGCCTGCGGATTCCCGGGCCAGCTCCAGGGCACGCTCCGGCCCGTCATTGATGAAGTAAAAGGTCGTCCCACCGGGGCGCACCCAGGGCTCCCGTTTCTGATTGGTAAGCACGAATACCGATGTGTGAAACGGAGCCTCCTCGGGCCAGGCGCGCTCACCCTGGTCGAACATTCGCTTGCCCATGATGTTGGCGCCGATGCGCTCCGTGGTGCTGCGAATCAAGTCATTGACCGGGCCGGTTTCTCCCCCTGGTCCGAGCTTAAGGTTCTCGCGGAAGTACTGTTGATTGAGGAGCCAGCCCATCAGCGCCCCCCACTTCGCGCCCCAGTTCCTGTACTCGGGATTCTCCATGGTCATTCCGTCCGGTGCCATGTAGCCATCGAGGCTGAGTCCAATGTTGACAAATACTTTGCTCATGATACTTCTCTCGCATGTTCGGCTGTAGATCTGACGGATGGCAAATCCGCTACAAACGACCTGAAAAAACGTGCGTTCCTTATGGCCGCGAGGAGCGCTGAAAATCGCTCGCGCTCCGGGCATGTCCGCGTTTGTCGGCTGCAGTTGCGGGTTAGGCCTCAGCGGCGCGACGACCACCGGCGCGGCTGCTGCCGGCTGTAGGCGCAGGCGATCACGACCACGCGCTCATCGTCGATGAACTAATACGCCGCGTACGGAAATCGGCGGAGCTGCACCCGCCGAAGGTCATCCAGCACAACGGCAAACTGCGTCGGATGGTTCGATCAGGGCCAGCGCCGCGCGGTCGGCCCGAAGAAACAAACGCGGCGTCATGCGCCGCGCTGTTCGATATCGTCGAGCGCTTCCTGCCAGGGCTGGCCGGGATCACCGTCGCACCGGTATGCCTCCCGACGGCGGCGCAGCTCCGCAGCCAGTTCGGGGGTGAGCGGCAGAGCGGTGGGCTCCAGTCTATCCCAGAGCTCCTCGGCGAGCTGGATCCGCTCTTCGGGTCTCAGGTGGGAAAAGTCAAAGATCGGCGAACTCATGCGTAGAAATCTGCTGCGCGGGAGTGACGGCCGCAAGCGATGCTCGACTGGCGCCTACCGGATCGCAAATCAGCTGCAAAGGAGCGGCCTCTAACCAGGGGCACTACGGCTGGCCAGAGGGCCTCGCGTAGAGCCGCTCCGGTGAGGCGGGAAGGAGCGTAGGTCTTCTCAGGTCGTTTGCAGCTGATTTGCGATCCACGGCCCGCTGCTGCTCTACCGGTTAGGCTCCATCCACCGGGAGCACCCTGACCCGTGCATGCAGCCGACAGGGAGCTTCGTCCCTGACGCGGGGCTCTGATGTGTGGGAAGACTTTCGGAAGGTGTCGGAGTTGCCCACAGGCATGGAACCCAGCGTTCGCGAGCAGCTCGGGCCGCCGACGCCTTCCGTCCGCCTATTGCTGCTTTCGCCCTACCCCCGGCACCGCCGCGACCTGCTTCATCCACGACGCGATCTGGCGTTCGTCGATGTCGTCCACGGATGCGAGCTCCACACCGCGCGTCGACTTGCCCATCCCGATCGGCGTCACCGGCGGGACCGGCTGGAGTGCCGTGCCATTGATGAACATGAGCTTGACGTGGCCGGCGAAGCCGCCGCAGGAGAAGCACCAGCCGTCGCCGACGCCGTAGTACGCCATGCCCCACTTCACCGAGCGCTCGAGCCCGGGCAGCGTCCTGGCCGCCAGGGCATCGACGCGTTCGGCGATGCCGCGCTGCGGCTCGGGGAGACTCGCGATGTAGTCGAAGACCGGCTTGTCGCCGACCGCGGCCCTCGCGGGGCTTGCCTTGCCGGTCATGGCTTCCGGCAGCGCGAAGGCGGCTTTACCGTCGGCCGCCTTGCGCGTGGCCGGTTTCCGAACTCGGGGTGATGAGGTCTTGTCCCTCTTGCGGGGCACGATGGTACCCTCTCGGGGCGAGCGACGGTGCGCTCCGCGGGAAGTCGCCTAGTTCTTCATCGACTTCACATGCGCCACCAGCTGATCGAGGGCGATCTCGGTCCCCTGCTGCCAGCCCGACTCCCTGTTCTTCTCCAGATCCGCCTCGTCCCGGTGCAGCGCCGTGAACACGTAGCGCGTACCGGTCCCCTCGGCCTTCAGCGTCATGATGGCCGTGATGGGAATGTCGTCGAACACCGCCGGGCGATAGCCCGGGAACAGCATCGAGGTCCAGACGAGCCGCTCCAGCGGAACCGCTTCCAGGACGCAGCCGAGGTTGGGGACTTCGCGACCGTCTCCCACGGCGATGTCGATGCGGAAGATACCGCCCGGCCGCGCGTCCAGCTCGGCGTGCGACACGCGCCCCCACTCCCTGGGCATGTACCACTCCTTGATATGCTCCGGCCTGGTCAACGCGTCCCAGACGAGGCGCACGGGAGCATCGACAAACCGTTCGAAGACGATGTCGAGCTTCGGGTCGATCGTGGCGGCGGCGGTCATGATGCTGATTCCTTTTCCTTGAGTTGTTTGACGTACTCATCGAACCGGTTCAACCGGGCTTCCCACGACCGGCGTCGCTCGGTCAGCCAGTCCTCGGCCACCTTGAGGCGCTCGGGAGCGATCTCGTAGGTTCGCACCCGTCCGCGCTTCTTCGATCTGACCAGCCGGCTCTGCTCCAGCACCGACAGGTGCTGCACGAACGACGGGAGCTGCATGTCGAACGGCGCCGCCAGCTCGCTCACGGTGGCTGGTCCGACGGACAGTCGCTCGAGGACCTCCCGCCTCGTCGGGTTGGACAGGGCGTGAAAGACTTGGTCAGCGGCTCGGGCTTGAACCATTCCGGTGCCATCCAGGTGCTCGGGAGATCAACCTGACAGGAACAGTCTACAACGGGGAGATACTTTTGTAAATACCTAAGTATTTGGCGGCCCGGGAGCAGCGGCCCTGGTCGGGTCGGGGCCGGACGCGGGAGGCCTGGCCTGAGCAGGGTTACCGTTTTCGATCGCCGGCGGTAACGTCATCCCTGATTTGGCGTCGTTGCGGGCGCCGAGGGCGCGGGCCAAAGGTTGTTGGACCGCAGCAGCCGACGTTGCGTCACCTCATGATTCGGGGCGGCTCGAATCCCTCGTCGAGTGCCCGGAATGGCGCCGAGAGGTGTCCGGTGCAGCGGCGGCCGCGTGAGCGGAGAACGTATCTCTGCGACAACTGCGGTCGCGTGCGGCCCGCGCTCCAAGTCTACGCCGCCGGACGGGTTCCCCAGCCCTGAAGCGCAGTCATCGGCCAACTCCGCGAGGCAGCCATGGCATTGGCGGCGATCCTGATATGGTACCTGGTCATTGGCGCGCTGACGGCCATCGGGTCCGTGACCATCAGCCGCTCGAGGTTCTCGCCGCGAGTGGAACACATGTTCTTCGCGCTGCTGCTCGTTCTGATCGGCGCGATGTACCTGGCCTTCGTGGCGTACTTCGGCGACTACTCGACGCTTCGGCTCGAGGCCTGGGCGGCGGCGGCATTCGCGGTACTCGGGCTCCTGGGCGTCGGGCTTCCCGCGCTCGTCGTGCTGGGCTACGCGCTCCACGGGGGCTGGGACCTGGTGCACGAGATCGGGGCGCACCTCGGCACGGCGGCCGCGGGCGCGCGGCCGCTCACGAACATACCGCTGGCATACGGGGTGTTCTGCGCGACGTACGACTGGTGCATGGCGGCCTATTTCTATACCCGACGGGCGGCCTGGCGGGATGCCATCGAATAGCGGGCCAGGCAGCCTCGATCGCCGCCATGCGCCATCTGTTGTACGGCCACCCTGCTTACGTTACCCCGATGCGCATACTCCTCATTGGTGCCACCGGCACCATCGGTCAGGCGGTTGCGGCTGCACTAACTCCCGCCATGACGTGCTGCTCGCCAGTCACAGCAAATCAGAGCTCACCGTCGACATCGCCCGGCCTGACTCGATTCGGGCGCTGTATGCCAAGGTGGGCACGGTCGATGCCATCATCAGCGCAGCCGGACCGGCTCGTTTCAAGCCCTTGCCGGACCTCACCGACGATGACTTTGCCTTCTCGCTTCAGAACAAGCTGATGGGCCAGGTCAACATCGTTCGATATGGCTTCGCCGCCGTGAGTGATGGTGGCTCGATCACCATCACAAGCGGAAGCCTGAGCCGTGAGCCGATGGTGGGGAGCGCCGCCGTCAGCCTGGTTAATGCCGGCCCGGAGGGCTTCGGACGGGCCGCCGCACTCGAGGCGCCCCGGGGCATCCGCGTCAATGTCGTGGCCCCGCCCTGGGTCACGGAGACTCTCAAATCCCTCGGGATGCCGCTCGAGGGCGGCCTCCTCGCGACGACGGTGGCGCAGGCCTACGTTCGGGTGGTCGAGGGACGAGACACGGGTCGCACGGTTTCGCCCTGACCGCACGGAGCCCCCTGCCGCCCTCAGGCATGTTCCTGCAAGCGCGACACGACCCTGGAAATACGTCGCTACCCACCGTCCGGAAGCCTTTGAACGGGGCACGACGTCCTGGCCGTCCATCCGGTCGTGCTGGGCACGGGGAAGCGCTTCTTTGCCGAGGGTACCCGGCCACGCTCGTTCGAGCTCGTCAGCACGAACGCGACGCCGTCCGGCATCATGCTCACTACTTACAAGGCCGCCGTGCCGTTGAAGACTGGATAGTTCGACGACGCGATATCGGCGCCGGAGAAGAACTGGCTCGGAGCGCTCTGTCGACTGCGTTCGGGTTTGGCCCGAAGAAGACATCCCCCAAATCTCGGCGCGTTCCCGGGGAAGACACACATCGGGAAGATCCCAGTGACTGATCAATCGACTTCCGCATTGTCCGATAACGCTTTGCGCAGGGCTGAGGCGGCGCTGCGAGCAGCCCAATTCACCAATGATACCGACACGTTGGAGCGTCTCCTGGATGATGCACTCGTCTTCACCGGGCCCGACGGCGCGATCCACGGGAAAGGGGATGACCTCCAGGCCCACCGCGAGAGGTGGTTGCGCCTCACACGCCTGGAACCGAGCGAAGAGCGCATTCAACGATTCGGCAGCATCGCCGTTGTAACCGTTCGGATGGAGATGGCGGGCAGCTTCAAGGGCACCTCGTTTGCCGGACCATACCGCTATACGCGCATCTGGTGCGCTCGACCCGATGGGTGGCGCATCGTGGCGGGGCACGTCAGCAGGGTGCTGGTCTAGGGACGATGCAGCCGGCAGGCTGACCGACGGCCTGCGAACTTCACCGGAGAACGCGATGGGACTGCTCCTCTTCTCACTGCTCATTCTCGCGGTTCTCCTCAACCACGGGGCGTTCGGAGCGCGCTGGCGGGGCATCGTCCGTCGCGCGCTCGGGCCGGCCTTGATGCTGGGCGGCATCGGCTTCGCGGCCGGATTCTTCGGTCCGATGCTCCTGGCGCCGGGGGCCAATCAAGGGCCCCGGCCCGGCATCTTCATCACCGGGCCGGCCGGCTTTGTCCTGGGGCTGGCCTACGGGATCGTCAGAGAGTGGCGCAATTCGGGCTCCTCCTCCACGGCGGCTTGACCCGCGCGTGCGGCTGACCGGCCCGAGTGGGCGACCCTTGTCGGCCGGGCGGATCCGGCCAAGTCTCACGCCAACCGAAGGCACCCGTCACGTGCGCGGAATGAAAGAGTCCCGGGGTCGCTCCGCCCTCCCGCTCGTCGCGCTGCTCGCGCAGCTCGCGCTGGTCGGCTGCGGCCGGAGCCATGACCGGATCGCGGCCGGCGGCGCCGGTGGCCGATCACTGGTTGGTGATTGGGACGTCTACGGCTCCCTGGGGACGACGCCGCACGCCGGCTTCGAAGGCTGGCGGCGGTTTGGGTTCGCGCATTTCGCGTCCGGCAGCGACGGCCTCCGTGGCGCCATCCGCCGGCGCACCGGTGAGTCGATCCTCGAGGTCACCCGAATCACGACGTCCGCCGACTCCCTGAGGCTGTCGAACGCCGGCTCCTCGGCGATGACCGCCGCCTGGCACGGCGACACCCTGCTCGGCGTGCTGGCCGACAGCGGGCGAGTCACCGGCCCCCGGCTCCGGCTGGTCCGGCGCGCCGCGCCCTTCGTGGTGGAGACGGCGTTCTCGCCGTGGCCGGGTCCGGTGTCCGATTCGCAGTACGCCGTCACGGAAGACACGCTGCTCTTCATGCGAGCCCGCGACGGCGCCCGGCTGGCGAGCTATGTCGCGCGGCCGATCGGCGCCGGCCCATTCGGCGTGGTGCTCCAGCGCACGCCCTACGAGCGGGTCCTCCCGAAGGCCGGCCGCTGGTGGGCGTCGCGCGGCTACATCTTCGTCGCCCAGCACGTCCGCGGCCGCGACGTCTCCGACGGCAGTACGTTCGGGGACTACGACACCGACATCCGCGACGGCTACGACGCGGTCGAGTGGGCGGCTCGGCTGCCGGGAGCCAACGGCCGGGTCGGGATGATCGGCCACTCGGACGAGGGCCGGCTGGCGTGGTACGCCGCCGTGAGCGCGCCGCCGCATCTCGCCGCGCTGGCTCCTTCCGCCGCCACCGGCGATCCGTGGCGAATCGCGCCGTACGAGGACATGGTCTTCTCGCCGGTGAACGTGACCTGGGCCTGCCTCATGCGGGCGCGCACGCTTCAAGACATCGGCGACCTCGATCTCGGCCCGGCACTGCCGCACCTGCCGCTGGCGGATTTGCCCCAGCGACTCGGGTGCGGGCGGGTCGCGCTGTGGGATCGCTGGCTCGATCACCCCACGCTCGACGCCTACTGGCGCGCCCGTTCCGTCACCAGCTCCATCGCCCGGGTCCGGGCACCGGTGCTCCAGATCTCGGGCTGGTACGACGACTCGCGCGGGCCGATCGACTACACCGCGGCGCTGGCCCGGGTCCCCGGCCACCCGCCGCTCAAGCTGGTCATGGGACCGGGCGCCCACCGCGGGATCGACTTCGTGGCGGGCGACTTCGGCCCCGAGGCACGGGTGGATACCCGCAAGCTCCAGCTCCGCTGGTTCGACCACTGGCTGCTGGGCAGGGATAACGGGGCCGAGCGGGAGCCGGCAGCCACCCTGTTCATCATGGGCGACGACAGGTGGCGGGAGGAGCCGGCCTGGCCACTGGCCCGGGCAGTGGCCACTCACTGGTACCTCGCCTCGGGCGGGCGAGCCAACACCAGCGCGGGCGACGGCGTGCTCGACACCGTGCCGCCGACCGGCGCCCAGGCCGCGGTCGACACCTTTACCTACGATCCGGGCGACCCGAATCCGTACCCGATCGACTCGCGCGAGCTGGAGACCTCGCTCAACGAGGACTTCGCCGCGCTCAACCGAGCGCGGGCGGACGTGCTGGTCTTCACTTCGGCGCCGCTCACGCGGCCGCTCGAGGTCACCGGGCCGATGTCGGCCACGCTCTGGGCCGCGAGCGATGCCCGCGACACCGACTGGAACCTGATGCTGCTCGATGTCGCGCCGGACGGCACGGCGCGGCGGGTACAGGACGGGGTGGCGCGTGCGCGGTTCCGCCGAGGGTACGACCGCGCGGAACCGCTCACGCCCGGCCGGGTGGAGCGGTATGCGGTGGATCTCTGGTTCACGTCGCGGGTGTTTCCGCCCGGGCATCGGATCCGGGTGACGGTGTCATCGGCCCTGTTCCCGAAGTACGACCGGAACCTCAACACCGGCGGCAGCAACGAGCGGGACAGCACGTATGTGGTGGCGCACCAGCGGGTGCTGCACGATGCGGCGCACCCGTCGCACGTGCTGCTGCCGGTGGTGCCGCGGTAGTTCCTCGCCGGCAGAAAGTCAGGCCGTAGCGGCCCTACTCGCCCTGTTCGCTGGCGACGAACGCATCGAGCCGCTGATAGCTCACCTCCATGCCGTCGGTCATGCCGGTCGAGATGGCCGCATCGCGTGCTTCCTTCGAGCCGAAGTCCATCACCGTGACGAGCGTGGTGATCCCATCCTTCTCGGTGTAGGTGGAGCGGATGTTCGTTGGATTGTCCGACGGCATCGCGCTGTCGAAGTCGCCGGGATCGTAGTATTGGTCATACGAGAGCCTTGCCGGCCCGCTGACCTCATTGAACGTGCCGAAGAAGCCGAACTCCTGGCCATTCTCGTCCGAGCGCCAGCGCCAGCGATATTTGCCGCCGGGGCGGACATCCATCTCGCACACCGGCATCGACCACCCGGGATAGCCGAGCCACCGTTGCGCCAGCTTGGGCACTGTGTGGGCTTGCCACACAAGCGTGCGCGGGGCGTGGAAGCTGCGTATGATGCGGACTTCCGTGTCGCTCGGCAGCGTGACCTGGGCTGTGAATTTTTCCTTGGTCATCATGGCGTTTTCCTCCCTTTGGGTTGCGTTCCGGGGGATCGGAGCTTGTGGCGCTTGCGCGTTGCTTTCGGGCTCTTGGCCTGCATCCGGCCGAGCAGGTCATCGAGGGCCTCGTACCGGCGCTCCCAGAACTTCCTGTAGTCTTCGAGCCAGGCGACGGCCTCCTGCATCGGCCCGCCTTCGATCTTGCGCGGCCGCTTGTTGGCGTCCTGTGCCGTGGAGATCAGCCCTG
>DATAHW010000079.1:0-2579 GCA_036262935.1 Gemmatimonadales bacterium
GCCACCGCCGAGGCCGGCATGGTGGGCGGCGTGGCCGACTGGTTCGCCATCACCGCCCTCTTTCGTCACCCGCTCAACCTGCCCATCCCGCACACCGCCATCATTCCCCAGCGGAAGGACCGCATCGGCCGGAGCCTCGGCAACTTCGTGCAGAACAACTTTCTCTCGCCGGAGGTGCTGGGGGCCAAGCTGCGGGCGGCCGGGTTGAGCCGGCGGGCGGCCGAATGGCTGCGCGAGCCGGAGCACGCGCGGCTGGCCGTGCGGCAGACGGCGGGCGTGCTCAAGAGCGCGGCGGCGGTGGTCAAGGACGAGGATGTGTACGCCTTCCTCGAGCGGAGTGTGATCGAGCCCCTCAAGCAGCGGCCGATCGCGCCGGTCCTGGCCGACGGACTCACGCTGCTCACAGTCAACGACCGGCACCAGCAGCTGCTCGACCGCGTGGTCGAGGGCCTGTGGCGGCTGGTGGCGGAGAACGACGGTCTCCTCCGGCAGCGCATTCGGGAAGAGAGCCCGTGGTGGATGCCGCGGTTCGTGGACGAGCGGGTGCACGACAAGATCGTGGACGGGATCGGCCGGACCCTCGAGAGCGTGAATGCCGATCCCGACCACCCGCTCCGCCGGCAGATGGACGACCTGCTCATCACCTGGATCGGGCAGCTCCGCGAATCACCCGAGGCGATGGCGCGGGCCGAGGCGCTGAAGCAGCAGGTGCTGGACGACCCCACGAGCGAGCGGCTGACCCATTCGCTCTGGCGCGAGCTCAAGCAGGTGCTCGACCGCCAGGTGACGGCCGCCGAGCACGGCGCACCCGGCGGGCTCGAGCGGGGGCTCTCGGCCCTGGCCGGCGCGGCGCTCGAAGATCCGGCGCTGCTCGCGAAGCTGGATGACTGGGTCATCGGCGCGGTACTGCGGGTCATCGAGCAGCACCGGCACGAGGTGGGGCAGCTCATCGCCCACACGGTCAGCGCGTGGGACCCCGAGGAGACCTCGCGCCGGATCGAGCTGCAGGTGGGGCGGGACCTGCAGTTCGTGCGGATCAACGGGACGCTGGTAGGGGGGATGGTGGGGCTGGTGCTCTATACCCTCACCAAGGTGTTCCCGCACGGACCCTGAGGCCGGAGAGTCGATGCTCCGGGGATCCAGCGGGGAGGTGAGTGGAGGGAGGGACAGTTCTCACGTATAGGTGACGGGCGGGCGGCGGGCGAGTATAAGCCTCGAGAGCGATACCGTCATCGAGAGCGATACTGTCATCCCGAGCGATACTGTCATCCCGAGCGAAGCGAGGGATCTGCTCACCCGGATCGGAACTCGGCGTCACCGGACCTCCGGCACTTCTCCCCACCTCCGCCATCCCGCGGGCCCGAGGGCGTATCGCGTCGCCGGCCGGCCGCCGATGGTCGTCGCGTCCAGCTCGGCGCGGTATCCCGCCCGCGCCGTATGCCGGAGCCCCGGCCCCGCGCTCCGGACAAACCGGTCCGCCGAGCCCTGGTCGTCCCACGCCACGTACCACACGAGCGCCGGCCCTCCGGGCGTGTCGTACACCCGGTACCGGTCGCCGCCCCAGCCGATCGGCACCACCGTCTGCACCTCGTCCGATCCCGCCAGGGTGGCCAGCAGCACCCGGATCTCGTTCTCGCCCAGCACGTCCTCGTAGACGATGCCGCTGTCGGCCGGCGCGAACGCGAGCGGCACCGGCTCGTCCCGCCGCGCGTAGCGCTCCGGATGGAGGATCTGCTCGGTCGAGACGGGCATGCGCGGCCCGTACGGCAGCGTGTCCCTGGGACCGCTGGTGCGCCACCAGTGCATGAACTCGGCGCCGTCGAGATACGGGAAGATCAGCGCCTCCCGCACCACCAGCGGTGCCCGCGCGAAGACCGGCATGGCCGACTGCTGCTCGCGCACCTGGTCGCGGTACATCTCCCAGAACTGGGGCGTGCGGGTGACGCCCTGCCCCGGCGTCAGCACCTCGATGGACGCGAGCGTCGCCTGGCCCTCGAGCACCGATTGCGCGGCGGTCAGCCGGTCGTTGTTCGAGGTGGACTCGAGGATCGAATCGAGCGGCAGGTACTGCCCCTGGAGCGCGTGCACCATCTCGTGGGCCAGCACCAGCCGGAGCTGCGCGCGGTCGGCGCCGGCCACACCGAACAGCGTCGCCGAGTCGGGGTCGTAGTAGCCCGCCACCTGCTCGGCGTAGAGATCGAGCAGCAGCTTCCGCAGCTCGAGCGTATCGGGGAGCAGCCCGAACAACCGGTACGCGGTCTCGAGCCCGCGCATCCGCTCCGGCGGCAGCTCCTCATCCAGCTTTCCGATCAGATAGGCGCGCACCTGCTCGCGCGAGCGGAGCGCCGAGCGGGGCGGCGTCTTGAACGTGAGCCCGGTCGCCCGCTCCACCGGCACGCGCAGGCTGTCCACCAGTCGAGCGAGCACGGCGGACTCGGAGGCGTCGCGGCTCTGGCCCCGACAGGCGCCCGCGAGGATCACCAGCAGCGCGCCCGCGGCCGCCCAGGCCCCACGCCGCGGGATCACGAGATCCCCAGGAGCTGAAGGTACTCGGCCACCCCGGCGCGGATTCCGGGATA
>DATAHW010000080.1:0-15070 GCA_036262935.1 Gemmatimonadales bacterium
CCGAGCGCGGCTCGCTCCGGCAGCAGGATCGCGAAATGGTACAGCCCGAGCCGCCCTCGGCGCGGCACGGGGCGCGCGCCCGGACGCTCGTGCAGCTCGATGATCGGCGCCGACGCGCCCACGCCGCCGAGCGCGGCGGTGCCCTGCCCGCGCTCCAGCACGCGAAGCCCGAGCACCCGCTCGTAGTAGGCAAGCGACCGCGCCAGGTCGGCCACCTGAAGGCGGACGGGACCGAGCCGGGTCTCGTCGGGGAGGCGAAAGCCCGGCGGCGCGATGCCGTATCCGGGATCGGAGTGGGTCATGAGTCTACGGTCCTTTCGTGGGCCGCTCCCAGCGACACGCCGGGCGCTGCGGCCAACATAGGGCGCGCGCCGGGCGCGCTCAAGCGATGTAGCGCGACGTAGGTTGTGACCAGCGGCACCGCAGCCGCGGACGACCGAGCCTAGGGTTCCTCCAAAAGGAGGCAATTCATGTCGAGCTGGGTGCAGAGCCTCGATGCCACCACTCTGAGCCTCGGCCTGCTGGTGGGCCGGCTGGTGGTGGGGCTCGGGATCGCCGGGCACGGATCGCAGAAGCTCTTCGGCTGGTTCGGCGGAAACGGGCTCGCCGGGACGGCGGGATATTTCGAGTCGCTGGGCTACCGTCCCGGCCGGCTGTTCGCCACCATGGCCGGCCTGGGCGAGTTCACCAGCGGGATCCTGATCGTGCTCGGCTTCCTCGGCCCGGTGGGGCCCGCCCTCCTGCTCTCGGTCATGATCGTCGCCATGCAGCAGGGTTACCGGAACGGCTTCTTCGCGATGAACAAGGGCATCGAGCTGCCGCTCCTGTACGCCGCGGGGGGAATCGCTCTCGCCTTCACCGGGCCGGGCAGGTTCTCGCTGGACTCGGCGCTCGGACTCGGCGGACTGTCCACGCCGAAGGTGCAGGTCGTCGCGCTCATCGTGGGGGTTGCGGGGGCGCTCGGTACGTTTCTGGTGAGGCGCCCCGCGGCGGCCGCCCACTAGCCCGCCTGGCCGGCTTCCGCGTGACGTCGCTGGAGCTGGCCATCGCGCTCGCCGCGGCGGCGGTGGCGCTCGACCTCCTGGCACGCCACCTCGCGACCCCCCGCCCCGTCGTCCTCGCGGCCGGCGGCCTCGTCCTCGGTCTCTTCTGGGCCAGGATCCCCGATCTCCCCGGATTCGCGCTGCCGCCCAATCTCGTGCTGGGCCTGGTCCTGCCACCGCTCCTCGCGGCGGCGGCGTTCCGCGTGCCGCTCGGCGCGTTTCGCGCCAGCCTCCGCCCCATCACCCTGCTGGCGGTGGGCCTGGTGCTGGTCACGATGGCGGGCGTCGCGGCGGTCGCGCACAGCGTGATTCCCGGGCTCCCCTGGGCGGCGGCATTCGTTCTGGGAGCGGCCGTGTCCCCGCCGGACCCGGTGGCCGCCACGGCGGTGGCGGGGCGCGTGGGCCTGGGCAACCGACTGGTGACGATTCTGGCCGGCGAGGGTCTGGTGAACGACGCGGGCGCGCTGGTGGCCTACCAGGTGGCCGTCGCGGCGGTGGTGACGGGTGAGTTCTCGTGGGGACACACTGCCGTCGAGATGGTGCGGTCGGCGCCGGTGGGCATTCTCGTCGGGCTCGGCGTCGGGCTGGTGACCGCGGCCGTGAGGCGGCGGGTGAACGACACGATGGTCGAGACGGCGGTCTCGCTGCTCGTCCCGTACGTTGCCTACGTCGTCGCCGACCGGGTGCACGGCTCGAGCGTGCTGGCGGTGGTGGCACTCGGCTTCTTCCTCCGGCGGCGCGCCACCGAGCTGGGCTCGCCGGCGACGCGTCTGGTCAACCGGGTCGTGTGGCAGGCAGTGGATTTCCTCATGGCCGGGGTGGTGTTCGTGCTGGTGGGCATCGAGCTCGGCCGGGTGGCCAGTCAGGTGTCGCCCGGCATTCTGCTCCACGCGCTGGCCGTCGTGGCCGCGACCATCATCATCCGGCTCCTCTGGATGTACTCGGTGCCGTACGCGACGAGGCTGGTCACCGCGTCGGACCGGCCGAGTCCGCCGTCTTCCGAGCTCACCGTGCTCGGGTGGTCGGGCATGCGGGGCGTGGTCACGCTCGCGCTGGCGCTCGCCATCCCGCTCACGACGGCAACGGGCGCGCCGTTCCCCGCGCGCAACGAGCTCGTGGCCATCGGGCTGGCCGTCGTGCTCGTCACTCTGCTTGGCCAGGGTCTCACGCTGGCGCCGCTGATCCGGTGGCTCGGCATCGCCGATCCGGATGCCGCGGCGCGGGAAGAGCGCGAGGCGCGCGCCGCGGCCGAAGTCGCCGGGCGCGAGCGCATCGAGCGGCTGGCGGCGGAGGGCGCGATCACGGCGGACCAGCGTGCCCGGCTCATCGACGTGCTGGCGCTGGAGGTGGGGAAGCCGGGAGGGCGGGGTCGCCTCGCGGCCGGGCTAGCGAGCGACAAGGAGTCCCGGTCGCTGCTGCTCGCCCTCGCCGACGCGCGCCGGGCGATCCTCCGGCGGTGGGACGACGGCGACCTCAACGACGACAGTGCAGCGCGGCTCGAGGCGGAGCTCGATCTGAGCGAGGTCTCGCTGCGGGGTACGGCGGGCGAGATCGTGGGGAACTGACCGTCACGCCGCGTCGCCGCGCCGGACGGCCCAGCGCGCCAGGGCTCCCGATGCCACCATCGCCGCCAGCATCCAGGCCTGCTCGAAGCTTCGGGTGGCGAGCATCCAGGCGCTGAAACCAAGTCCCACGACCGCGAACACTTCTCCGCCGGGCAGCGTGAACCGCCCCGGCGAGGCCGACCGGTGGCGCAGCGCGATCAGCGCCGCGCAGGTGCTGGCGTAGATGCCGAGCCTGACGATGGCCGCGAGCGTCGCCGTCTCGGCGAAGCTCCCCACGAGGCCCAGGCCGAGGGCGATGACCGAGTTGGCGATGATGGCGACGTGCGGCGTGCGGCCGACCGGATGGATCCGGCCGATGACGGCGGGGAGCTCGTGCCGCTCCGCCATCGCAAGCAGGACGCGCGGTGTCATGAGCGCGAAGCCGGTGAGCCAGCCGTATACCGAAACCACCACGGCGAGCGCGCCGATCGTGGCTCCGACCGGGCCCAGGAGCCGCGCCAGTGCCGAGGCCACCGGCGTCGTGCTCCCGGCGGCATCCGGCAATACGCCCCCGATCACGAGCTGCACCAGACAATACAGCACGGTGATGGCCACCATCGCGGCGATCAGGGCGAACGCCATGTCGCGCCTGGGATCGCGCATCTCCCCCGCGGCGATCACCGCCGACTCGAACCCGCCATAGGCAAAGACGAGGATGAGCACCGCGTCCGTCCACGCCGGCCTGACGACGGCCTGAGTCGCGAGCACGTCCGGGCTCAGGTGCACCAGGCCGACGAGCACGAGCAACACGAGCGGGAGCAGCTTCGCGACGGTGAAGCCGTTGACCGCCCAGGTGCTCTGGCGCACGCCGCGGACGTTGAGCACCGTCACCAGCGCCACGCCCACGATCATCGCAACCGCCCGGCCGACCGGCGTGCCTGCCGCGGGAATGAGCACGGAGAGGTACGCCACGAACACGTTGAGCACCGCCGCGGCCGAGAGCAGCCGGGTCCAGACGTGCAGCCATCCGACGTGGAAGCCGAGCGACGGCCCGAACGCCTCGCGCGCGTAGAGGTAAGGTCCGCCGCCCTGGTTGAACCGGCTCCCGACCTCGGCGAAGCACAGGACGACCACGAACATGCACACGCCGGCGAGGAGCACGGCCAGCGGGCCCCAGGGACCGACGAAGCCGGCGACGGTGGACGGGAGGCCGAAGATGCCGCTGCCGATGACGGAGTTGACGACGGCGGCGGTGAGAGCCCAGCGGCCAATGGCACGGACGAGGGCGGGACGCGTGGCCGGGTCGGAGGCGGCGTGCGCTCGGCGGGTGTCGGTCATGCTATACCGGGGAGCGGGCGACGCATGGTCATGGCGTGCACGCGTGCGACCCGGGCATCGTCAAGGAACATAGGGAAAGGTGCCACCCTCCAGCCGCCGCTCGATGTGTGCCTGCTCGCCGCCGGGCACGTCGAGCCGCCGCCAGCGCGTGCGTGATCTCGCCGGAAACGGCTTCATGCTCGCGTCCGTGTCAACATTCCTGGTTGCCGTGCTCGGAGCACTCCCCGGGCCGATCCCTCCCATTCGCTCGGGATGACAGACTCGTGTCAAGCAACCTGAGGCTTCTCCGCGAGATACGCATGCCGGGACAGGCGTCGCTCCGCGGAGAGCGCCTGGACGCAGCGCAGGAAGCGCTGGAGGCCGTCGAAATTGGCCTCGCCTTCTCTCGCGAGCAGCGCCTCCCGGTGGCGGACGCGCGCATCGTGCCAGCGAGCGGCGATCTCCGCCGCGTTGGCGGTCACGTCCTGGACCTCCACGACCACGAACCCGGCCTCGCGCAGCAGGGCTTCATTCACGCCGGGAGGCACGAACAGATAGAAGCCGATCGAGCTCCTGGTCGCGAGCTCCTCGTGAGAGACGATGCCCGTGAGGACCATGGCGTCCGTGAAGAGCGCGCGGCCGCCGGGCCGGAGGAGCCGGTGCCAGTCGCGGAGCACGGCGGCGCGGTTGGCGATGTGGCACATGGCATCGTTCGAGACGACGGCGTCGAAGGACGCGTCGGGGAACGGGAGGGGCTGCCCTGCATCGACGACCTCGAAACGCGCTCGCCGCGACAGCCCGCGGGCCTCGGCGAGGGCTCTGGCGTTGCGCACGCCGTGCTCGTTGATATCCAGGCCGGTGACCCGGCACTCCCGCGCGGCTGCCAGGTAGACGGCGGGTCCGCCGGAGCCGCTGCCCACTTCGAGCACGTCGGCGTCCGCGCCGATGCGGAGTCGATCGGCGAACTCGAGCCATTCGCGGGCCGTGAGCCAACTGCTCTGGCCCAGGTCCTCGCCATAGGCCTCGTGCCGGACCGCGGACTCGGCGGTGCCGGCGAAGTCCGCGTACACGTTGTCGTACAGGTTGACCGGATCGGGAGACATGTCACCGCCCTCAGGCCTGAGTGCGCAGCAAGTAGCTCACCCCCAGCCCGCAGAGATACAGCCCCACCCCGAACGCGACATGCGTTGCCAGGCTCTTCAGTCTGGCCTGCGCCGGCCTGGGCGCCCTGGAGGCGGCGACGCCAAGGCCCAGGGACGGCTGCAGGATGAAGAGCGGGAACACGATGGTGGCGATGCCGAAGAGCAGCGCCGGCACCACGGTTGGCCGGACAAGCCAGTCCTCTGGCGTCAACCCGACGAACACCAGCCCGAAAACCACACCGATCGTGTAGTGCGCGATCCAGCCGACCGAACACTCGAGGGGCTTTCGGGGGGCGGCGGCGATGCTGGCATGCCGGAGCGTGCCCGCGGGCATGTGGCTGATCCAGCGGCCGAGCATGCAGTAGTTCAGCGATGGAATGCCGAATGCGCGCTTGAGGAACAGGTTCCACAGGTCCATCACCAGCGTTGCGCCGACGCCCAGGGCGATCGCGGCGGCGATGGTGCTTCCTTCGATGCTCATGAGCTACCTCGGGAGTACGAGCGGGCGTGCAACCCTGCCGAGGCCCGGAGTGTCTGACGGCTCACCCGCCCTCGCGCCAGGAGGCAGTCATGCATCGCTCATCGTTCGCAGGAATCTTCGTCGCGGCCGTCCTCTCCGCCGCCGCCGCCGGGGCCCAGGCGCCTGCTGCCCAGGCCGCCCTCTGGGAGGGCGCGATCCAGGGCGACACGGCGGCGATGGCCGTCGCACTTCAACAAGGGGCGGCGATCGATTCCCTGGACACCCGGACCAATCCCAATGGACGGCGTGCCCTCAACTGGGCGGCGTGGTACAATCGAGTTCCGGCGATCCGGTTCCTGCTCGCACACGGCGCGTCGCTCGAAGCGCGCAACCGTACCGGGTTCACGGCACTTCATCATGCCGCGGAGGCCGGATCGATGGACGCCGTCGAGGCACTGCTCGCCGCGGGAGCGGACCCCGACTCTCGCAACTACCTCGGCCGCCGGCCGGCGGAGACGGCCATCAGCAAGGGGAACGTCGACGTGGCCGCGGTACTCCGAGCCCGTATTGGGCGGACCGCGGGCAACGAAAACTGACTGTCGCCAGCGGGTTCGCCACCATTCCAATCAAAGATGTCCCGTGCCGTCGCCGCCGTCGAGTGGCAAGCCGCGCGGGACGGTGCGCTCCTCCAGCGGCGCGCTCTGCCGGTCCAGCACGCCGGCGAGGGCATCCTCGCTCTCGAGGCCTCGCACCGCCGCGCCCGACATGTACGCCGCGCGAGCGAGGAGCTGGGACGACACGGAGAGCGTGAGCAGCATGAAGACGATCGTGAGGACACCGCTGATCGGACGTGCCGCGCCCCCGGCCACGAGTACACCCAGGATGACCAGACTGACGCCGATGCCGCCCGCCTTGGTCGCGGCGTGCATCCGCTGGAACGCATCGTCAAGCCGCGCCACGCCGAGCGCGGCGATCGCGATGAACCCCACGCCGGCAGCCATCAGCAGCATGGCGAGGACCGTCCGGATCACGGCTGGTCTCCCTTTCGCTCGAGGAACGTGGCGAAGGCGCAGGTCGAAACGAAATTGACGAGCGCGAGCCCCAGGCCGACGTCGAGGAACGCGCCGCGGCCGGAGGCCATCGCCGTGAGCGCCGCGAAGGCGACGGCCACCGCGGTGAGCATGTCGAGCGCGACGAAGCGGTCGGCGTAGCCCGGGCCCTTGATCATCCGGTAGCCGGCCAGCGCGACCGCCAGGGCGAGCACCACCATCAGAATCGTCGAGACGGTCGCGAGCTCGGGGTGGATCATGCAGCGATCTCCTGTCCTTCCAGCACCCGGATGCGGCGCTCGTACAGCGCCTTGATCCCGGCGGCTCGGGCGGCCGGGTCGGGCGCGTCCAGGAAGTGCACGTAGAGTGACCGCCGGTCGTCGGCGACGTGGAGCGAGGTCGAGCCCGGTGTCAGCGACACCAGGTAGGCGAAGAGCGCGACCCCCCACTCGGTCTTCGCCTCCACGGGGACGACGACGATCGCCGGCACGTTGTGCCCGTGCGGCGCGAGGACGATGCGCGCCACCGCCATCGACGAGGCCGCGAGATCGTACACGAACACGCCCGCGAGCGAGACGGCGGCCCGGAGGCGGCTCATCGCACGCGCCCCAGCGCGGGCGCGGGCATCAGCTGCACGGCAGCGTCGCGCGCGAGGCGGGAGACGGGGTCGACGGCGAGCCCGATGCCGAGGGTGCACACTCCTACGAGTACCAGTGCGGCGATCATGGCGGGAGGAACGCGGCGGGCGGCGGGCCGCCGCCCGGCCCGGGGTCTCCAGAACGCCTGCGTCCAAAGCTGGCTCATCGAGTAGAGCGTGAGGAATCCGACGACCAGCGCCACCACCGCCAGCAAGGCCGGCCATGCGGCATCAGCTCGAAACGCGGCGTCGATGACGAGGAACTTGGCCCAGAAGCCCGAGAGCGGCGGGACGCCGGAGAGCGAGAGGGCCAGCACCGCGAACAGCCCCGCGAGGAGCGGGTGCTCGCGCATCAGACCGCCGCTCCGGCGCAGGTCGAAGCCGCCGGTGGCCCGGGCGATCGCGCCCGCGCTCAGGAAGAGGCCGGTCTGCACCAGCATCGTGTGCATGGTGTAGAAGATCGCGCCGGCGAGCCCGAGCGTCGAGGCGAGCGCCAGCCCCATCATCAGGTAGGCGACCTGGCCGACGACGTGGAAGGCGAGCAGCCGCCGGAGATCGGTCTGTGCGATGGCGGCGAGCACGCCGAGGATCATGGTCGCGGCGGCCAGGAGCGCGAATGCGCCCGGAAGGCCGGCGACTCCCGCCCCGCCGCCGCCGACGCCGAATACCAGGACGAACACGCGCACACAGGCATAGAACCCGACCTTCGTCAGCAGCCCGGCGAGCGCGGCGGACGCGGTGACCGGCGCGGTGTGATAGGAGGCAGGCAGCCAGAAGAAGAACGGGAAGAGCCCAGCCTTGAGCGCGAACCCGGCCAGCAGCAGAAAGGCCGCCGCGCGGACGGTGGCCGTCGGCGGCCGGCCGGCGAGCGTGGCCGCGAGGTCCGCCATGTCGAGCGTACCGGCCGCGCCATAGAGCAGCCCGATGCCGAGCAGGATGAAGGTCGCACCCATCATGCTCATGGCCGCGTAGCGGATGGCCCCGTCGATCTGGGCGGGGCGCCGGTCGAGCGTCACCAAGCCCAGCGCCGTGACGAGCATCAGCTCGAACCAGACGTACAGGTTGAAGAGGTCGCCTGTGAGGAACGCGCCGTTCACCGCCGCCAGCATGGCGAGGAACAACGGGTCGAAGCCGGCGCGCCGGCGCCGCGCGCGGATGTCGGCGCGAGCGTAGATCGCGACCGCGAGCCCCACGATCCCGGCCACCGCGGAGAGCGCGGCGCCCAGCCGGTCGGCGACGAAAGTCACCCCGAACGGCGCGCCCCATCCCCCGAAGTTCACCACGAGCACGTCGCCCCGGGCGGCGCGCGCGAGGAGCAGCAGCGACGAGGCGAGCATCAGCACCACTCCCGCCTCCATCACGCCGCGCTGCAGGCCCGGCCGGCGGAAGAGTACCGTGAACCCCGCGGCGGCCAGCGGGACAGCCACGGGCCAGAGCGCCAGGCTGCCCGCGTCAGCGGCCATCGCCCACCTCGTCCGCGAAAGGATCGCCGAGCCGCTCGGCCGACCGGATCTCGTCGCTCGCGAGCGTGCCATGCCCGCGCCAGACGCGCATCGCCAGGACCGCGAGCATCACGGTCAGCGCGAAGCCGATCACGATGGCGGTCAGGATCAGGGCCTGGGGCAGCGGATCGGCGGAGTCGCGCAGCCGATCGGCACCCTCGGGGATGAGCGGCGGCTGGAGCGAGCGGAAGCGCCCCGCCTGGAATACGACCAGGTTCACCGCGGTCGTCACCAGCGACAGCCCGAGCAGCAGGCGGACGAAGTTGCGCGAGAGGACCATGTAGAGCCCGCAGCCGAACAGGCCGGCGGCCACAAGCGCGTAGAGAACGGTCATCGTGTTCATCGCGCGGCCTCCCGCCTGAGGCCGAACAGAAAGGCGAGCACCCCGCCCAGCACCACGAGGTAGACGCCGAGGTCGAAGACCAGCGTCGTCCCCTGCTTCACGTGAATGCCGAAGAGATCGGCCTCCAGCCAGACGCTGCTGAGGAAGTCGCCGTGGAGAAAGAGACCCGGCAGGCCGCTGGCCACCGCGAGCAGGAGCCCGCCGCCGGCGAGCGCAAGCGGGTGGACACGGAGCAGCGACCTGGCGCGCCCGACGCCGTCGGCGAGCGAGACCACCGCGAAGGCGAGCGCGGCGGCGAGCCCGCCCACGAAGCCGCCGCCGATCTCGTTGTGACCCCGCAGCAGGATGAGCACCGAGGAGCCGGCGAGCAGCCAGAAGAAGATCCGGCTGGTGACCAGGAGAATGAACGCGCCGTGCCCGCCCCCGGTGCGGGCGGCGCGCTCCTGCGCCGTCCTCGGCCCGAGCAGCGACCAGGCAAAGACCGCCGCGAGCGCGATGACCGTCGTCTCGCCGAGCGTGTCCACGCCGCGGAAGTCCACGAGAATCACGTTGACGACGTTCCGCCCGAACGCCTCGAGGTAGCTCCGGGCGGCATAGAACCCGGACACGTCCGTCGGTGGCGCCCCCATCCCCATGTCGAGCAGCACGACGAAGAGCACGGCCGCGAACCCGGCCGACAGGCCCGCGTCGAGCGCCCGCTCCCGCTTCGTGCGGGTCGGTGGCGCGGCCAGCGGCAGAATGAACAACGCCACGGTGAGCAGCACCACGATCAGCGACTCGACGGCGAACTGGGTGAGCGCCAGGTCGGGTGCGCCGTTGAGCAGGAAGGTGAGCGCTGCGACGAACCCCGTGAGGCCCACGGCGATCATGGTGGACAGCAGGGTCCGCGCGCGCGCGGCTGCGACGCCCGCGGCGAGCCCGACCAGGGCAACCACGGCCGGACCGATCCGCAGACCTGCCACGGCGCCCGCGTCGGGCAGCCGGGGTCCCGGGCCCGGCCCCAGGAGCCCCCACGCAGCGAGCGCCGCGGCGCTCGCGATCACCACCCAGAGGTAGCCCCGCAGGTCGCCGTGCTGGATGCGCCGGGCCGTTGCCGCCGCCAGCGCGTCGATGCCTCGAAGCACGGACTCCCAGGCGGTCTCGGCGTCGTACCGGTCCACCAGCGTCTGCCGGCGCAGCCGCTGATGAATGGGGCGCCAGAAGATGAAGAGTAGCGCGCCGGTGCCCACCACGGCCGCGCTGAGCAGCACCATCGGCGTCACGCCATGCCAGAACCCGACCTCCACCTCGACCGGCGCGCCGTAGACGGCGGTCACCGCCGGCCCGAGGACCGATCGCCCGATCCAGTCGGGCTGCAGACTGATCACGAGACCGAGCAGCGCCAGCACGACCGGCCCGAGGAGGAGCCCGACCGATTCCCGATGCCGTACCTCCCGCACCCGGTCGCGGTTCATGAAGAACGGGCGCAGCGTCACGACGCCGGCGACGCCGACGATCACGGCATTCACGATCACGGCCACCGCCACCGGGAATGCGTTCCAGGAGCTCCGGATCTGCGCCTCGAACAGAAACTCCTTGGAGATGAACCCGAGGAACGGCGGAAGCCCCGCCATGGAGAGGCTGGCGAGGACGGCAGCGGCGGCGGTGACCGGAAGGAAGCGCGCCAGTCCGCCCATCGCGCGCAGCCTGATGAGCCCCGTCGCGTGCAGCACCGTCCCCGCGCAGAAGAACAGCGCTGCCTTGTAGAGCGCATGCGCGAGGATGAAGCCGACCATCGCGACGCTCGCCATAGGCCCGTCGAGGCCGACGAGCATGACCAGGATCCCGAGCGACGCGACCGTGGAGTAGGCGAGGACGGCCTTGAAGTTCTCGGCGCGCAGCGCCTGGAAGGCGCCGACCATCATGGTCGTGAGGGCGACCGCGATCACCACATCCCTGCCGCCGGCCACGGCGCCGATCACGGGCTCGAAGCGCGCGAGCAGATAGATGCCGAGCTTCACCATCGTCGCGGAGTGGAGATAGGCCGAGGCGGGCGTCGGCGCCTGCATGGCATTCGGCAACCAGAAGTGGAACGGGAACTGCGCCGACTTGGTGAACGCGCCGAGGAGAAGTCCGAGCAGGATCGGCCCGGCCCAGGG
This sequence comes from Gemmatimonadales bacterium, assembly GCA_036262935.1. GTDB lineage: Bacteria > Gemmatimonadota > Gemmatimonadetes > Gemmatimonadales > GWC2-71-9 > CAVVWJ01. The sequence continues at coordinate 11,176 of DATAHW010000080.1, forward strand.
ACTCCGCGCCAGCTCGCCGGCGTGGGCGGCCGCATGGGCGATCGAGTAGCTGCCAGTGGTCGCGCCGATGAGGATGCTCGCGGCAAGGAGGGCCAGGCCGCCTCCCGCCGTCACCCGCAGCGACATCAGCGCCGAGCGGCGGGCGTGCGCGCTGTCGGCATCGAAGCCGATCAGCAGGAACGAGAGGAAGCTGGTCGCCTCCCAGAAGAGGAACAGAACGACGAGGTCGTCGGTGAGGACGGCGCCGAGCATCGCCGTCATGAAGAGCAGGATCAGCGTGAAGAACCGGCTCCGGGCCGCGTCCTCCTGGTCCGACAGGTAGGCGCCGGCGTAGACGATGACGAGCGCGCCGATGCCGGTGATGAGCAGCGCGAAGAGGAGCGAGAATCCGTCGAGCCGCAGCGCCAGGTTCACCCCGAGCGACGGCGCCCAGGCCACCTGCTGGGTGACGACTTGGCCCGCGGCGATGGTCGGCGCGAACCGCAGGAACGCCGCGAAGAGCCCCGCCGGCAGGAGCGCGAGCAGCCAGCCCGACGTCCTGCGTCCGAGCACGCGGCCGAGCGGCCACGCCGCGCAGCTCCCGGCGAACGAAAGCGCCAGCAGCTGCGCGATCATCAGTGGTAAAACACCCGACTCGCCACGGCGGTCTGGTATTGCCTCCACGTCACGGGCATCGCGGGCCTCCCGACTCCGGCAGCACGAAGAAGGTAGCGACCGCCCGCGGCAATGGACAGAACATCACCACCGTGGTCGAGCTCGGCCGGTCAGAGTGCGCTGACGTCCTCCAGCGCATCCCGGCGTCGGCCGTCGGCCGGCGTTTCGTCCGGGTGGCGCGCGATGATGAGAAACACCGCCGCGAAGGTGCACATCGGGCCAGCCACCAGGACGATCCATCGGAGAATGGCGGGCGCCGCCTCCCAACCGCCGAATACCGCGCGGACCAGCGCGGCCGGAAGCAGCGCGACGACGATGAGCAGCCAGATGGTGTGCGTGCGATTCCACCGGAAGGCCTCGGACATGAGGGACTCCTCTCCATAAACGTGACGGCAGGGCGGCCCCGAGCCTCCACGCGACGGCCTGTCGAGCGGCGGGGCTGCAAACCGGATATAGCAGAGCCGCCGGGCCCGGAACGCGGGCCGGCGAGTTACATGGAGAGGGGAGGACCCGTGGGAAAGTACGGAAGGCGTTCGCCCGTCGCGGGGCTGGCGTCGATACGGAGACGCTTGCCCAATTGCGCCGCGAGGCCCGGATTCGGGAATGCCGCCGACGAGGATGACAGCGCCCAGACGGAATCGCCCGCCCCTCCGCGCTCGGTGCGCAGGGGTGGTGCGAGCCTGAGGCGAACCAGGTCGTGCACTTGCGGCGCCGGGATCTCGTGCTCGACCCCGAACCGGTTCGCGGCGAGCGACCGGTATCCCGGCACACGCTGCCGGAGCCCGGTCAGGCCGAGTGCCAGGCCCGCGACGAGGGTGAGCCAGGTGAACGACGACGGCTTGCGCATGCCGGAAAGGTAACCCCGGATAATCACGCCCGGGCTGTCAGTGGCTTGCCTTTTTCAAGGCCGAGCCCTTATGGGCGGCCACATGGTCGGTCGTGTCGCTCTTGATCTCGTATTGCGGATCATCTTTGCTGGCGTGGTGCGTGTGTCCCTTGTAGTCGAAATCCCTGGTGTGCACCTTGATGATCGTGCCGCTGACGTGCCCGGCCTCCGAGTTCCAGGTGACGTGATCGCCAACCTTGAATCGTCGTGGCATGATGGTGCGCCTCCTCCCTCCACGTGAGCAGCCGTCATCGCGGCGCCAGCTCGAAACTCACTTGCATCGAACGCCTGGACGCGAAGCCGCCGCCGTCGGCCTTCATGCTGGCCGCGGCTCCGTCGAATTGCGGTGACGCGACTCACTCGGTGCCGCCATCCAAACCGTCGCGCCTCCAGAGCCTTGGTTACGGGGCCCTCGGAGTGCTCGTATATTCCTCCGGCGTTCAGTCGTCGCCCTCTCCATCAGGCACGCATGCCCAGGCCCCGGCCGGGGCAACCCGAGGCTCGGCTATTTCTACGGCAATTCCGCATCACCAGCCAATGCTCGATTCGGCCGAAGATGTTCAACGTGCAGTCATCCTCTGCGTCGAGCGAGACCCGCACATGCGGGAGCTCGAGACCTACTTCCTGACGGAGGCGGGTTTCGCAGTCACATTCGCCGCGGATGGCCTCGAAGCACTCGAGCTTGCGCGCACGCTCCGGCCAACCATCGTGATCACGGAGATCCTGGTTCCCAGACTGGACGGCCTGGCGCTCTGTCGCCGGCTGAAGGCGGACGAGGCAACCAAAGACGCAGCCGTGCTCGTGTTCAGCCTTCTTTCCGCCGCGGTGCGGGCCCACGATGCCGGCGCGGACGCATTCCTGCCCAAGCCGCTCGCCGCTCAACGACTCATCGACACGGTGCGCGGGCTACTCGCCGCCACGCCCGGCAGGAGCGCCCGCGAGCCACGAGGCACTTCCACAGAGCGACCCACGCCATGAGTGCACCCGATCTCGCACCGGCCCGCATCAGTTCCGGCAATCCGCAGGCCGATGCGGTGCTCGGCGGCGGTTTTCCCGCCAACTCGATCAATATCCTCATGGGCGAGCCCGGGACCGGCAAGACCCTCTTCGCCGAGCAGCTCCTGTTCGCGAACGCGGGCGGCGAGCGACCGGTGCTGTATCTGACAACGCTGTCCGAACCGCTCAGCAAGGTCGTGACGTACCTGCAGCTCATGCCCTTCTACGACGAGAGCAAGCTGGGGACGGCCGTGCTGTACGACGACATCGGTGCACTGCTGGCGCACGAGGGGGTGGCCAGCCTGATACCCAGAGTGCGTGAGGCGATCCAGACCGCAGCACCGAGCCTCCTCGTCATCGATTCCTTCAAGGCCATCCACGACCTGTCTACATCGGTGGCCGAGATGCGGCGCCTCATCGCAGACCTGGCGGGGCTGCTGAGCGCCTATGCGACGACGACTTTCCTCGTGGGCGAGTATCGCGAAGCGGATGTGGCACTGTACCCGGAGTTCGCCGTGGCGGACGGGATTCTCGAGTTCGCGCGTCACAAGCACTCCACACGCGATGAGCGGTTCCTCAGGGTCAGCAAGCTCAGAGGGAGCGGGTATCTGGAAGGCCTGCACGCGTTCCGGATTACCCGGTCCGGCCTCGAGGTCTATCCCCGGCTGGTGAGTCCGCGAGTGCCCGCCGGGTACACCATACTCCGGGAACGAATCCCCACCGGGATTCCCGGGCTCGACCGGCTTATCGACGGGGGCCTCTGGCGTGGGAGCACCACCATCGTGGCCGGCCCGACGGGAGCGGGCAAGACGACCATCGGATTGCAGTTCGCGCTCGCGGGCGTGGCCGCAGGCGAGCCATCGCTCTACGTCAACTTTCAGGAAAATCCCACCCAGCTGGCCCGGACCATCAGTGACCTGGGAGGCGACCTGCCGGCCTTGCAGGAGCAGGGACTCCACCTGCTCTACACGTCCTCGGTCGAACTGCAGATCGATTACGTAATGGTCCGCATGTTCGACGTGATCGAACGGCACGGCGTGCGGCGCGTCGTGCTTGACGCAGTCGGCGATCTGTCCCTGGCGTCCGGCGATGTGCATCGCACACACGACTATCTGTACGCGCTGGTCCAGCGATTCGCCGTTCGAGGCATCACCGCCGTTTTCCTCCTGGAAGATGTCGGTCATCACCTGACGACCGCCGGCTCTCCCGTCCCGGGGGAGTTCGATCGATTGAGCTATATGTGCGACAACCTGTTCCTGTTGGAAGTCCAGCGAGGCGAGCGATTGTCGCGGCGGCTCAGCGTGTTCAAGACGCGTGGCAGCGCCCACGATGAAGGCCTGCATCCGGTGACGATCACGG
>DATAHW010000081.1:0-80871 GCA_036262935.1 Gemmatimonadales bacterium
CGGCGCCATCAGCGTGAAAGCGAAGACCAACGAGGGGATGGGCTTCATCGGCCGGGGCGAGGGGCTCGCGGTCATCGCCGTGGCCGTGCTGGAGGCCCGCTGATCGAGACCCTGCTCGATTGGCTGTCGCAGCTCCCGCCGCTCGCCGTGTACGCGGTGCTCGCCCTGCTCGCGGCGGTGGAGAACGTCGTGCCCCCGGTCCCCTCGGATGCCGCCGTCGCCCTGGGAGCCTTCCTCTCCCACCGCGGCGTGACCACGCCGCCTCTGGTCTTCCTGGTTACCTGGGTGGCGAACCTGCTGGGCGCGGCCGGCGTCTACCTGGCGGCCCGGCGCTACGGCCGGCAGCTCTTCGCCTCGCCCACGGGACGCCGGCTGCTGGCGCCGCGCTCGCTCGCGATCATCGAGCGCGAGTATCTCCGCTTCGGCACCGTCGGCATCTTTCTCAGCCGCTTCCTGCCGGGCATCCGCGCCGTGGTGCCGCCGTTCGCGGGCCTCATCGGGTTGAGTGCCGCCCGGACGTTCGTCCCGATCGGAATCGCGTCGGCGCTCTGGTACGGCGGCATCACTATCCTGGGCGCGCTCGTCGGCTCCGAGTGGCGCCGGATCACCGCGCTGCTCCTTGGCATCAATCGGACGCTCGCGGTCGCGGCGCTCGTGCTGGCCGCGGCCGGCGCGATCTGGTACGCCGTGCGGGCCCGCGGCCGCCGCCGCGAGCGAGTGTGGCACGCGACGGAGGACGCGCTCGAGCCCGCGGCACCGTCGTTCCTCGCGGGCACCGACGTGGCCGAGGGCTCCGCGCGCCAGGCGGCCGCGCTGGTCGTGCTGGAGCTGGCCTACGCCGATCCGGCGCTCACGCCGGAGGAGCGCGCCCTCATCGCCCAGCACCTGCAGGAGCGCTGGGGCTTCGCGCGCTCGGCACCCGCGCCGGCGCCGCCGCCCGAGGAAGAGCGCCGCACGCTGTTCGCCCGCTACGCGCGGCGGCTTCGCCGCCGCGCGGGTCGCGCGGAGCGGCTCGCGCTGGTGGAGCGCATGTGGACCGTCGCCTTCGCCGACGGCAAGATCGACGCGCACGAGGCGCGGCTCATGCACCTGGCCGCGGAGCTGCTGGGCATCCGACCGGCGGAGCTGGCCGCGCTCCGCCACCGGCTGCAGGCCCGGCGCGACGGATGACCGTCGCCGAGCTGCGCGAGCGCGCCGCGCGTGACTTCTGGCTGGAGGGCTTCCGCGACTTCCTCGCCCTCGAGTCCGGCCACAGCGAGAACACGGTCGAAGCGTATCTGCGGGACCTGCAGCGGCTGGCCGAGTTCGCGGCGTCCAGGGGCGTGCGCGATCCCGCCGGAGTGACCCGGGTGCTGCTGCGCGAGTTCGTGTATCTGCTCAAGGACCTCGGCCTGAGCGCCGCCACCATCCGCCGCGAAGTCTCCGCCGTCCGGACGTACTACGGTTTTCTCGTCGCCGAGGGCCGCGTGCCCGCCGACCCGAGCGACCGGCTCGAATCGCCCCGCCGCGGCCGTGTTCTGCCGGATACGCTGAGCGTGTCGGAGGTGGCGGCGCTGCTCGCGGCGCCGCACGTGGACCAGCCGTTGGCCTGGCGCGACCGCGCGCTGCTCGAGCTGGGCTACGGGGCCGGCCTCCGCGTCTCCGAGCTCTGCGGCCTCGGGATCACCGATCTCCTGCTCACCGAGAACCTGGTGCGGGTGTTCGGGAAGGGCGGGAAGGAGCGGCTGGTGCCTATCGGACGCACCGTGATCGGCGCGGTCTCGGTCTACATTCACCAGCTCCGCCCGGAGCTCGACCGTGGCGCCAGTGCCGGGCGTGTACTGCTCAACGTGCGCGGCCGCCCGCTCTCCCGGGTGGGCGCGTGGGGCATCGTGAAGCGCGCCGCCGCGCGGGCGGGGATCGCCAAGCGGGTCACGCCGCACACGCTGCGGCACAGTTTCGCCACCCATCTCCTCGAGGGAGGTGCCGACCTGCGCGCCGTGCAGGAGATGCTGGGCCACGCGGACCTCTCCACGACGCAGATCTACACCCACGTCGACCGCGAGTATCTCCGTTCGGTTCACAAGCAGTACCATCCGCGGGGCTGAAGCGATGCGCCAGCGGCTCCCGCGCCATCGGTTCTCCGGAGTGCTCCTCGTCGCGCTCGCAGCCTGCGCCCGCTACGTGGCCCAGCCCGTCGATCCCGCCGCGCACCAGGCGGCATACCGGGCCCGCCGCCTCGACGATACCGCGCTGGTTTCGTGGGTCGGCCGTTTCGCGGAGCTGCCCGCCGCGGGCCGGTGGACGGACCGCCAGCTCGCGCTCGCGGCGCTCCGGTTCCGCGCGGAGCTGGTCCGGGCCCGCGCCCAGTGGCGGACGGCAGTTGCAGCCGAGCGCACGGCTGGCGCGCGGCCGGTCCCGGGCGCACAGGCCGATGTAGAGCGCGCGGTGGCCGGAAACACAGACGAATCACCGTGGGTGGTTTCGCTCGCCGCGCTCGCCACGGTGGAGCTCGGCGGGAAGCGCGGAGCCCGGCTGCAGCGCGCCCGCGCCCGGACCACCGTGGCGGAGGGCGAGCTCCGGCTCACCGCGTGGCGGATCGTGCAGCGCACGCGCGCCGCGGCAGCGGCGCTCGTCTCGGCGGAGGCGGGGCTCGGGCAGGCACGGCGTGAAGCGGAGGCCGTGCGGGACGTGCAGCTGCTGGAGCGCGGCCGGTACCAGGAGGCCTCCCTCGGCAGTGCGGAGCTCGCCCGCACCGGGGCGGAGCTGGAGGCCGCCCGCGCGCAGGTGAGCGCCGCCGCCGGCGCGGTACTCGGGGCGCGCGCCGAGCTCGCCGGCGCGCTCGCCCTGCCGGCGGCGGCGATCGAATCGCTCGCGGTCACGCCGGTTCGGAGCGCCGGCTGCACGCTGCTGGATTCCGCGAGCGTCGACTCGATGGCGGTGCTCTCGCTCACGCGCCGGCCCGAGCTCGCCCGCGCGCTCGCCGAGTACGCCGTGGCCGAGGCCGACGTCCGGCTCGAGGTCGCGCGCCAGCGCCCGGATTTGGAGCTCGGGCCGGGGTTCATCTTCGACCAGGGGATCAAACGCTGGACGCTGGGCTTGGCGCTCCCGGGCCTGCTCGGCTTCCGCAACCGGGCCCCGATCGTGGAAGCCGAGGCCGCGCGCGCCGCGGCGGCCGCGCGCGTGGCCGAATCGCAGGACTCGCTGCTCGCGGAGATGGACGCCGCCGCGGCGGGGTGCCGCGCCGCGGTACTCGAGCGCGCCGCCGCGGACTCGCAAGTCGCGGTGGCCGGACACGCGGCGGAGCTGGCGCGTGCGGCGTACGGACGCGGCGAGACCACGCGGCTCGAGCCGGCGCTCGCCGTGCTCACGTTGGTTCGCGCGGAGCGCTCGCGCCAGTCCGCCGAGGCGCGCCTCCTCACCGCGGGGCAGTCGCTCGAGGCCGCGCTCGGCGCGTGGGGGAGCGGTCCCGGCCAGCGCTGGCCGGATGTCCGGGCCACCGAGGATCTGGAAGGAGCGGGGAGGTGAACCCTATCGCGCGACGCACCATCGTGGCGGTCATCGCGCTGGCCGTGGCGACCGGCCTGGTCGTCCTGTACCGGAACCACATGTCGGAGGTCGAGCGCGAAGCCGCCCGCGACGCGCCGGTGGTCGCGCCCAGCCGCGTGCGGGAGGTGGAAGCCGAAGCGGTCGTGACGCTCGATTCCGCCGAGCGCCGTCGCATCGGGCTGGCGCTCTCCCCGCTGGGTGCAACCTCGCGCGTGCCCGAAGACCGCCTTCCCGGTGAAGTCGTGGCCGAAAGCGGGCGCACGGCCGTGCTGCGTGCGCCGGTCGCGGGGCGGCTTACGCTGCCGGCGGGCACACGCTGGCCTGCGCTCGGCGAGCGCGTCGACGCCGGGGTGGCACTGGCGAGAGTGTCCGATGCCCGCCCGCTGTCTCTGCCGATCGGCGGCGTGGTCACGAGGGTCGGCGCGCAGCCGGGAGCGCTGGTCGAGGCCGGCCAGTCCCTGCTGGAGGTAGCCGATTATCGGCGGCCGCTCGTCCGCGTGCCCTGGCCCGCACAGGAAGGCGGCGCCCCCCCGGCGCGCGCGCGGGTGGGCCCCGCGATGGCCGATGTCCGGGTAGACGCCACGCTGGTGGGGCCCGCGCCCGAGGCGGACCCGGTGACGCGGGAGCCGGTGTACCTCTATCGCGCCGGGCGCGCGTGGCCCGGTGCCATGCCCGGCACGCCGGCCGTCCTCCTGCGCCCGCGCACCGGGCGCCGCGCCGACGGCGTGCTCGTGCCCGATTCGGCGGTGGTGCAGTGGGAAGGGCTCGCCTGGACGTACGTGCAGCGCAGCCCCGGGCGGTTCCACCGCGTGCGTGTGCCCACCGATCATCCCGTGCCCGGCGGGTGGCTCGCCGGGGCGCCGCTCGGCGTGAACGACACCGTCGTCGTCCGCGGTGCGCAGGAACTGTTGTCGGAAGAGTTCCGCGCGAGTGTCACCGTCGGCGACGAGGCGGGTGAGTGAGGGCGCCGGCGGCGGCATGCTGACCACGCTCGTCCGCCAGTCGGTGCGCCACCGCGGCGTGGTCGTCGGCCTCGCGCTGGCGCTGGTGGTATACGGTGCCGGCGTCGTGGCCGGCTCGCGGCTCGACGTCTTTCCCGAATTTGCCCCGCCGCAGGTCTCCATCCAGACCGAGGCGCCGGGGCTCTCGCCCGAGCAGGTCGAGGTGCTCGTCACCAAGCCGATCGAGGACGCGATCAACGGCGTCGAGGGGATCGCCACCGTTCGCTCGCAGTCCATCCAGGGCCTCTCCGTCATCACCGCGGTGCTCGCCGAGAACCAGAACATCTACCGCGCGCGCCAATCGCTGGCGGAGCGGCTGGTCGAGGTCACGGGGCGCCTGCCCGAGACGGTCGCGCCCCCGGTGCTCACGCCGCTGACCTCCTCCTCGAGCACGGTGCTCGTCATCGGCATCACCTCGACGAGCCGCACGCTGATGGAGCAGCGCACCTTTGCGGACTGGGTGCTGCGTCCCCGCATCCTCGCGACGCCCGGCGTCTCCAAGGTCGCGATCTTCGGTGGCGAAGTGCGCCAGTTGCAGATCCAGCTCGACCCGGCGCGCCTGCGGCTCTACGGGATCGGCGCCGCGGAAGTGGCCGATGCGGCGGCCGAGGCGACCGGCGTGCGCGGCGCGGGGGTCATCGACGGCCCCAATCAGCGGATCACCGTGCGGGCCGAGGGACAGGCGGTGACCCCTGCCGCCCTTGGGGGCACCGTGGTTCGCGAGCGCGGCGGATCGGTGCTCCGCCTCGCGGATCTCGGGCGGGTGGTGGAAGCGCCCGAGCCGCGGTTCGGCGAGGGCGGCGTGGACGGCCGGCGCGGCCTCGTCATCGTGATCTCGGCCCAGCTTGGCGCCAACACCAAGATCGTGGCGCAGCGGGTCGAGGCCGCGCTCGCGGGCCTGGAGCCGGCGATGCGCGCGCAGAGACTGACGCTCCGGGCCGACATCTTCCGGCCCTCGGAGTTCATCGATCTCGCGCTGCGGAACATCATCACGTCGCTGCTGCTGGGGGCGGTGCTGGTGGCGCTGGTGCTGCTCGTGTTCCTCTCGGATGTGGGCGCAGCCGCGATTTCGCTCACCGCGATCCCGCTGTCGCTGATGGCGGCGCTCATCGTGCTCGACAAGCTCGGCTTCGGGCTCAATACGCTCACGCTCGGTGGGCTGGCCATCGCCCTCGGCGAGGTGGTGGACGACGCGATCATCGACGTGGAGAACATCGCCCGCCGGCTGCGCGAGAACGCGCGCGCGGCGGCGCCCCGGAGCTCGGCGGCGGTGGTGGTGGAGGCGTCGCTCGAGGTGCGAAGCAGCGTCGTCTACGCCACGTTCGTGGTGGCGCTGGTGTTCCTCCCGGTGCTCACGCTCACCGGCGTGCAGGGTGCGCTCTTCCGCCCGCTGGGCCTCGCGTACATCCTCGCGATCCTCGCCTCGCTCGTCGTGGCGCTCACGGTGACGCCGGCCCTGACGCTGCTGCTCCTCGGGCGGCGCAGCCATCGCGCCCGCGAGTCGCGCGCCCTGGGATGGCTCAAGGCCCGGTATGCCCGGCTGCTCGACGGGCTCGCCGATCACCCGCTCGGCGTCGGCGCCGCGGCGGCGGGGCTCTGCCTGGCCGCCGCGGCGACGCTCCCGTTCTTCGGCGCCACCTTCCTGCCGGAGTTCCGCGAGGGCCACTACCTGGTGCACATGTCAGCCGTGCCGGGCACCTCGCTTGACGAGTCGTTCCGCTTGGGCGCCAGGGTCACCGAAGCGCTCCGGCGCGATCCGCGGGTCCGCACCGTGGCACAGCGCATCGGCCGCGCGGAGCTGTCGGAAGACACCTGGGGCACGCACTACACCGAGTTCGAGGTGGACCTCGTGCCGCTCACCGGCGAGGCCGCGGAAACGGTGCAGGATGACCTTCGCCGCATACTGGCCGGGTTTCCCGGCGTCAACTTCGCCATCCGCGGCTTCCTGGCGGAACGCATCGAGGAGACGCTCACGGGCTCCACGGCGGAGCTCGTGGTGCGGGTCTTCGGCGACGACCTCGACAGTCTCGACGTCGCCGCCCGGCGCGTGGCCGAGCTGCTCGGCCGCACCCCGGGCACCGCCGACGTGCAGTACGACGCGCCCCCCGTGGCACCCGAGGTCACCCTGCGGCTCAGGCCGGAGGCGCTCCCCATGTACGGCCTCCGGCCGGGCGAGGTGCTGTCGACCATCGAGATGGCCACCCGCGGCGTCCGGGTGGCCCAGGTGTTCGAGGGCAACCGATCCACCGACGTGGTCGTCACGCTGCTGCCGGGAGGGCGCGACCGGCCTGAAGACTTGCGCGCCCTCCCGGTGACCTCCGCCGGCGGGCGACAGGCGGAGCTGGGCCAGGTAGCCGTCGTCGCGCGAACCACCGGCCGGTTCATGATCTCCCACGTCGGGGCCCGTCGGGTACAGACCGTGACCGCGAACGTGCGCGGCGGCGACGTCGAAGGCGTCACCCGCGCGGTCGAGGCGCGGCTCGGAGCGTCCGCCCGTCTCCCGGCCGGGGTCTACGCCGAGGTCGGAGGGAGCGGCACGGCGCAGCGCCAGGCCCGGCGCGAGCTGTTCCGGAACAGCCTCCTCGCCGGGGCCGGGATCGTGATGCTCCTCTGGGTGGCCTTCGGGGAATCGAGCCGGCTGCTGCTCGTGCTGGCGAACCTGCCGTTCGCGCTGGTCGGCGGCGTGCTCGCCGTGTTCGCGACCGGCGGGCTCCTGAGCCTGGGGTCGCTCGTCGGCTTCGTGACCCTCTTCGGCATCGCGACGCGGAACGCGGTGATGCTCATTTCCCACTACGATCACCTGGTGACCGTGGAAGGCGAGCAGTGGGGCCGGCACACGGCCCGCCGTGGCGCGCTCGAGCGGCTCGGCCCGATTCTCATGACCGCGCTCGTCACCGCGCTGGGGCTGCTCCCGCTCGCGCTGGGAAGCGGCGACCCCGGCCGCGAGATCGAAGGCCCCATGGCGATCGTGATTCTCGGAGGGCTGGTCACATCCACCCTGCTCAGCCTGTTCGTGCTGCCAACCCTCGCGCTACGATTCGGGCGGTTCGGCGCCGGCCCCGTGTCCGACGCCTGACCGGGTCTCAGGCCGCGAAGCCCGCGTTTGCCGGATCGATCCGCTCGAACACCGCTCCGAGCCAACGGATCATGACGACCGCCTCCGCCGCCACTCCCGCCTGCAGCACGACGAGCGCCGGCACTGCCGCCCACCCGCCGATCCCCGGCTCGAGCGTGACGTACAGGCCGCCCGCGAGCGCCGCGGGCACGGCCAGCGCGGCCGCGAGGAGCGCCAGGTACGCCACGATCATCAGCATGTTCTGCCCGAGCGCCTCGACGCCGCTGGGCCGGCCCGCCCCGAGATGCACCCACGCCGGGAAGAGCAGCGCGGCGGCGTTCTGGATCAGCATCCCCAGATAATTCACCCCGGGAAGGCAAGCCACTGCGGCCAGCAGCACCACCGAGCGGGTTTGGAGGTCCGGCTCCATCTGGGTGTTGCCCAGAAAGGCCAGGTACGCGACCAGCACGAGGCCGAGCTGCAGCGCGGTGACCACCAGCGTGGAGGCCGCCGCCTCGGCCGCGACTACTGAACGTCCGCGCAGGGGGTAGCTGCGGAGCAGGTCCAGCTTGAGCAGGTCGCTCCGGAGATCGTTTCGGACCCACTGCGGCCCGATGACGATGGTGAGTCCGGCCCAGGTTGCCGTGAACCAGCCGGCGGCATGGGCGAGGCTGCCGTTCGGATCGAACGACAGCAGCCCGGCCGCGATCGCGGCGACGACGAACGCCACCACGGCGTTTCTGGTCCGGCGGAGCCGCACCACGCCCAGGAGGTTCTTCCACAGGATGGCGCCGCCGGGCCAGCCGACGGGCGCCAGCCGCAGCAAGCGCGGCACGCGGCGGTGGGTCAGCGCCGGCGTCGCCGCCGCGCCGCGCAGGGCCCGCTGCTCCGCCCGCCGGAGCGACGTCTCGGCGGCGGCTTCCTCGAACGCGGTGTCCGCGCGGATCACCCAGACATAGTGCAGCACCAGCAGGAGCAGCGCCGGCCCCATGGCACGGGCCCACTCCGCCGGCGAATGGGCGGCCAGCGGCCGGACCATCGCACGGAACGGCGTCAGCAGCAGGTGGGGCACCGGTTCCGCGGCCGCGTCGGTGAGCGCGTCGAGGAATGTGGCCACGCCGCCCGCCCACCCGGCGGCGATGCTGGGCAGCGCGTCCTGGATGCCCCACGCGAGCGCGATCAGCGCCGCGCCCAGCAGCACCAGCGACACCACCCGGTGCCGCAGCCCGACGCGGCCGTGCTCGAGCAGGCTCGTTCGCACGAACGACGCGCCCAACCGGTGGAACGAAATCGTGGTCAGCAGGACCCAGATCGAGATCGCCCGCAGCCAGGGCGAGGTGCCGAAGCGCTCGCGGGCGAGAATCAGGGTCCAGAGCAGGGCATTGAAGAGGATCAGGAGCTGGTTGCGCAGCAGCTTGTACTGCACCAGCCCGCGGCGCGTCACCGGTCCGGAGAAGAGAAACGTGACCTCCGCCGGCGTGAACGCGAGCACGCGCCGCTCCACCCCGAAGATCCAGCCCCAGAGGATGGCTCCGACCACGCCCAGGGAACCGAGCAGCTCGATCCAGCGGGCTCCCACGGCGGGCGCCGCTCGCGGCCGCTGCTCCACCGCGACGATGTAGAGGTACCCGATGCCGAGCGCGAGCGCCGCGAGGTAGCGCGGGCTCCTGAGCTGGCGGAGCTGGCGTGCCACCCGGTTGACGGTCGAGCGCCACGCCAGGTAGGCGAACACGCGGATCATTCCGGCCCCGCGCCGGTGGGACCGATCAGCGCCAGGAAGACGTCCTCGAGCCGGCGTCCGGCCAGCGCCGGGTGGCTCGCCACGATTTCCGCGATGGTCCCGAATGCCACCGCGCACCCGCCCCGCATCACGAGCACGCGCGTGCAGATCTCTTCGACGAGGTGCAGCAGATGCGAGCTCAGGATGACGGCCGCGCCGGACTCCGCCCGCCGCGTGATCGTAGCCTTCATCCGCCGGATGCCGACGGGATCGAGTCCGGTGAGCGGCTCATCCAGCAGGAGGGCGCGCGGGTGGTGCAGCAGGCCGCACGCGATGGCGAGCTTCTGCTTCATGCCTCGCGACAGCTCCCCGGGGAGCGCCGAGCGCTTGCCCGCGAGCTCCATTTCCTCGAGCAGGGTGGGGATGCGCGCGTCCACGTCGGCCACCTGGTAGAGCCGGCCGACGAACCGGAGGTGCTCCTCGACGGTGAGGTAGTCGAACAGGTGAGGCTCGTCGGGAATGAAGGCAAGCAGCGACTTGGCCGCCACGGCATCTTTCGCCAGGTCGTGCTCGCCGATGGTGATCCTGCCGCGGGTCGGGATGATGATCCCCGCGATGCTCCTGATCGTGGTCGTCTTGCCGGCCCCGTTCGGGCCGACCAGGCCGAGCACCTCGCCCGGCCGGACCCGGAACGAGAGGCCGCGGACAGCGGGGAAGTCGCCGTACAGCTTCTCCAGGCTCTCGACCTCGATCACCGGTCTCCTCCCATCCGGGACTGTCGGAAGGAGGCCAGCCGGTGAAACTTCCGGGTGTCCGGAATCGTCTCTCGTTGGAACATGATCCCCCGTTACGGGTGCGGAACCCTAGTGAGCGGCCACGGAGGCCGACCCCCATGCGAAGTTACTGGATGCGAATTCTGCTGGGCGCCGTGGCCATCTTCGCCATCGGGATGATCGGCGTCACCTTCTACCGGCGGAGCGCGGAAAAGGTACACGAGGTCGTCGCCGGCGCGGGCCCGCTCAGCATTCCGCTGCCGTTCGTCCCGTTCGAGCTCGAGGGCAACCGGCTGGGCAAGGTCGAGCGGCTGGTGGTCAACCGCGACGCCCCCAAGAAGGTGTCCTCGGTAGACCTCGAGGTGAAGCTCGACGATTCCCTCGTGGCGCAGGGGCTCGCCGACTGCCGCCTCGCCGCCAACGTCGAGAGCGATAGCAGCAGCACCGGGGATCTGAACGTTCACGTCGGCCGGAAGGGCCGGGGCGCCTTCTTCTCATGCGTGGACGATGACAGCTCGCTGGTCGAATTCGGGACGGCCCACCTGTCGCCCGGCGACGTCACGGTCCCGCTGCTGATTCCGGAAGCGCTGGCGGATCAGCTCCGGTCGGGCCGGTGGGAGAGCGGCGCCGACTCGGCCGATGCGCTCGCGGAGCATGCGGAGTCGCTGGCCGGCCAGGCTGAGCGCTCGGCCGACTCCATCGGACGCCGTGAGGATGTCCGGGCGGAATCGCTCGCCGCCGCGGGCAGGCGACTGGGTGACTCCCTCCGCCGCGTGGGCCAGCGCCGGGCCGACTCGCTGCTCCGGGAATTGGCGGACTCGCTGCCGCGCCGCTAGCTTCGTGAACCATGCTCCTCGTCCTCGACAACTACGACAGCTTCACGTACAACCTCGTCCAGTACGCCGGTGAGCTCGGCGCCGAGCCGGTGGTGTACCGGAACGACGCCCTGGGCGTCGAGGCTGCGCTCGCGCTCGAGCCCGACGCGATCGTCATCTCGCCGGGCCCGCGCACGCCGGCTGAGGCAGGGATCAGCGTGCCGCTGGTCCGCGCGGCCGCCTCGGCGGGCGTGCCGCTGCTGGGTGTCTGTCTGGGCCACCAGGCCATCGGCGAAGCGTTCGGCGGCCGGGTGGTCCGGGCCGACCGCCTGATGCATGGGAAGACCACGATGGTCGCCCATACGGGTCACGCGTTGTTTCAGGGCCTCCCCTCGCCGTTCGAGGTGATGCGGTACCACTCCCTCGTCGTGTCGACGGCTGGCGTCCCCGCCGAGCTGGAGGTGACCGCCTGGTCCGACGATCGCGCCGCCGGCAGCGAGATCATGGCGTTGTGTCACCGCGAGCTGCCGATCTGCGGTGTCCAGTTCCATCCCGAGTCGGTCGGAACCTCCCATGGGAAGCAGCTCCTGGCCAACTTCCTCGCGCGGACCGTAAGCCTCTCACAACATTACGCATAGCGGGCTGCCCGGCCTGGCCGGGCACCCCGGCACGACTTTTGACTGGCCCCCGCCAGGTTATTACCTTCCGTGATGCGCGTCCTGGGTGTCATTCCGGCTCGTCTAGGCTCCACCCGTCTCCCCCACAAACCGCTTCAGCTGCTGGCCGGTGAGCCACTCATCACCCGGGTGATTCAGCGTGTCGTGGACCATGGCGTGCTGCAGGAGCTGGTCGTCGCCACCGACTCCTCGATGATCGCGCAGGTGGTCGAACGGGCCGGCGTGCGGGCGGTGCTCACGGCGGACGGGCACCTGTCGGGCACCGAGCGGGTGGCGGAGACCGCGGGGCGGGCGGAGTTCGCCGGCTACGACGTGGTGGCGAACGTGCAGGGCGACGAGCCCTTCCTGTCGCGCGAGGCGCTGGCCGGGGCGCTCGACCGGATCACCCGGGGCGACGATATCGGGACGGCTGCCGCGCCGCTGGCGCTCGAGGACGTGGCCGACCCCGCGCGGGTCAAGGTGGTCACCAACGCCGAGGGCCGGGCGCTGTACTTCTCGCGGGCCGTGATCCCGCACCGCCGGGAGGCGACCGACCCCGCCCGCGGACTCTACTGGCAGCACGTGGGATTGTACGTGTACACCCGGATGGCGCTGGAGCGCTGGGTGGCAAGCCCGCCGAGTCCCGCCGAGCGGGCCGAGCGGCTCGAGCAGCTCCGGGCACTCCACTGCGGGCTCACCATCGGCGTGGCCCGCTTGACCGAGCCCGCGCCGCCCGGCGTGGACACGCCGGAGGATCTCCGACGGGCGGAAGCCCACTGGCACGCACTACAGGGGTAAGCGACATGACTTCGTCACCCAGCGCGACCAAGTACATCTTTGTGACCGGCGGCGTCGTCTCCTCCCTCGGGAAAGGCATCGCCGCCGCATCGCTTGGGCGCCTGCTCGTCGAGCGCGGCCTCAGCGTCACGATGCAGAAATTCGATCCCTACATCAACGTGGACCCGGGCACGATGTCGCCGTTCCAGCACGGCGAGGTGTTCGTCACCGACGACGGCGCGGAGACGGACCTCGATCTCGGCCACTACGAGCGGTTCATCGACCGGTCGCTCTCGCAGCAGAACAACGTTACCACGGGGCGGATCTATCAGTCGGTCATCAACAAGGAGCGGCGGGGCGAGTATCTCGGTTCGACGGTCCAGGTCATTCCCCACATCACCGACGAAATCAAGAATGCCATCCGGCGGCCGGCGCCCGGCCACGATGTGGTCATCACCGAGATCGGGGGCACGGTGGGCGACATCGAGTCGCTCCCGTTCCTCGAGGCCATCCGCCAGTTCCGCCAGGAGGTAGGCCGAGACAACGCGCTCTTCATCCACCTGACGCTGGTGCCGTACATCGCCGCGGCGGGCGAGCTCAAGACCAAGCCGACGCAGCACTCGGTGCGCGACCTCATGCAGATCGGAATCCAGCCCGATCTCCTCATCTGCCGGAGCGAGCAGCCGATCTCCGCCGACATCAAGCGCAAGATCGCGCTCTTCTGCAATGTGGACTTCGGCTGCGTGATCGAAAGCCCGGACGTGCGCTCCATCTACGAGATCCCGCTCCGCTTTTTCGAGCAGGGGCTCGACCGCGAGGTGTGCCAGCGGCTCCGGCTGGAAACCAAGGACCCCGACCTCCGCGGCTGGAAGGCGATGACCGACCGGATCCTGCAGCCGGCCCACCGGGTGCGCATCGCCGTGGTGGGGAAGTACACCGCGCTGCACGACGCCTACAAGTCGGTCGGCGAGGCCCTCATCCATGGCGGGATCCCGCACGACACCCGGGCCGAGGTCGAGTGGATTCCCAGCGACCGGTTCACGGATCAGGCGGCCGCCGGCCGGCTGCTCTCGGGGGTGGACGGGCTGCTCATCCCGGGCGGCTTCGGGGAGCGCGGCGTCGAGGGCATGATCGAGGCGATCCGCTGGGCGCGCGAGAACGATCTCCCGTTCTTCGGTATCTGCCTCGGCCTGCAGGTCGCGATCATCGAGTTCGCGCGCGACGTCTGCGGGCTGCCCGACACAAACAGCACCGAGTTTGCCCCCGAGTGCGCATCGCCGGTCATCGCGCTCATGCAGTCCCAGCGCGACGTCAGCACCATGGGCGGCACCATGCGGCTGGGCGCCTACACCGCGCGGCTCCGTCCGGCCTCGCGCGTGGCGCAGGCGTATGGCACGACCGAGATCAGCGAGCGCCACCGCCACCGCTGGGAAGTGAGCAACGCCTACCGCGACGTGCTCGCGGAATACGGGCTCCGGCTGTCGGGCCAGTCGCCCGACGGGGGTCTGGTGGAAACGATCGAGCTCCCGGACCACGCGTGGTTCATCGGCTGCCAGTTCCATCCGGAGCTCAAGTCGCGGCCCACCCGCCCGCATCCGCTCTTTGCCGGGTTCGTCGGCGCGGCGCTGCGGCACCGCCAGGGCGGTGCGCCGGACGCGGCGGCGAAGGAGCTGGCCGAGATCGGACGCTGATGGCATGGTCGTTCGGACGTGCGCCGTTCCTGATCGCCGGGCCCTGCGTCATCGAGCCGGGTGACGTGCTCCCGCGCGTGGCGGAGACGCTCGCGCGACTCGGCGCATCCCGCGGAATTCCCATCTGCTTCAAGGCAAGTTTCGACAAGGCCAACCGCGCGCGGCTCGGCGCCGCCCGCGGTCCGGGGCTGGACGAGGGACTCCGGGCGCTCGAGCGGGTGCGCGCCGTGAGCG
The DNA here is from genome assembly GCA_036262935.1 of Gemmatimonadales bacterium. Classification (GTDB taxonomy): domain Bacteria; phylum Gemmatimonadota; class Gemmatimonadetes; order Gemmatimonadales; family GWC2-71-9; genus CAVVWJ01. The sequence goes on from DATAHW010000081.1 coordinate 14,251, forward strand.
GCCTGCCGGTGCTGACCGACATCCACGAGGCGGCGCAGGCCGCCCCCACGGCCGAAGTGGCCGACGCGCTGCAGATTCCGGCGTTCCTCTGCCGGCAGACCGACCTGCTCACCGCCGCCGGGCGCACCGGCCGGCCCGTCAACGTCAAGAAGGGTCAGTGGCTGCAGCCCGAAGCGATGGCCGGCGCGCTGGAGAAGGTGCGTGCGGCGGGCGGGGCCGATGTGGCGGTCACCGAGCGCGGGACCTTCTTCGGCTATGGCGATCTCGTGGTGGACATGCGGAGCTTCGCCCGTCTGCGGGAGAGCACCGGCGCCCCGGTGGTCTTCGACGCCACGCACGCCGTGCAGCAGCCCGGTCGGGGCGTCGATGGGGCCAGCGGGGGCGCGCGGGAGCACATCCCGGCGCTGCTCGCCGCGGCGGCTGTGGCCGGCGCCGACGGATTCTTCCTGGAGACCCACCCCGATCCGGCGCGCGCCCTGAGCGACGCGGCCACCCAGTGGCCGCTCGACCAGCTCGACGCGCTGCTCGGCCGGACGCTCGATCTCTGGTCTCGCGCGCGTGACGCCCATGATTGATCCGGCGCTCGCGCGGCGCATCCGCCTGCTCGGACTCGACGTGGACGGCGTGCTCACCGACAACGGCATCTTCCTCGGCCCGGTGGACGGCCGGCCGGTCGAGCTCAAGCGATTCGATATCCAGGACGGCCTCGGGCACGTGCTCCTGCGGAGCGCGGGGCTGCCGGTCGTCTGGGTCAGCGGGCGGCACTCGGAAGCCACCGCGCTGCGTGCGCGCGAGCTCGCCATCGACGAGCTGCTGCAGGTGCCCGGTCCGCGGAAGCTCGAGGCCGTCGGCGACCTGCTCCAGCGCCGGAGCATCGGCTGGGAGGAGGTCGCCTTCGTGGGCGACGATCTGGCGGACCTGCAGGTGCTCCGCCGCGTGGGACTCCCGATCGCGGTCGCCAATGCGGTGGCGGAGGTGAAGGCGGTGGCCAGCTTCGTCACCCGGGCGCCCGGCGGCCACGGGGCGGTGCGCGAAGTGGTCGAGGCGCTGCTCCGGGCGCGCGGCGTCTGGCCGGAGATGCTCGAGCGCTACTTCTCGGAGCCGGCGGCCCGTGCCCTTTGAGACCCCGGCCCTCACCGCGCTCGGGCGACAGGTGCTGGAACAGGAGGCCGCCGCCGTCGTCGCGGCCGCCGAACGGCTCGACGACCGGTTCGCGCGCGCCGTGCGGCTGCTGGCCGACGCCTCGGGCCGGGTCATCGTGTCGGGCGTCGGCAAGTCGGGGCTCATCGCCCGGAAGCTGGCGGCCACGCTGACCTCGACCGGCACGCCGGCCAGCTACGTCCATCCGGTGGATTCGCTGCACGGCGATCTCGGGCTCGTCCGGCCCAGCGACGCGGCCATCGTGCTGAGCAAGAGCGGCGAGTCGGAAGAGCTGTTCGGGCTGGTGGGCGCGCTGCAGCGGACGGGCGTGCCGCTCGTCGCGATCACCGGTGCCATGGGCTCAACGCTCGCGCGGGTGGCCACGGTGGCACTCGATGGCGGGGTGGCGGACGAGGCCTGCCCCCACGGTCTCGCGCCGACGACGAGCACCACGGTCGCCCTCGCGCTGGGCGACGCACTGGCCATCGCCCTGCTGGAGGTGAAGGGGTTCCGCCGCGAGGACTTCGCGGCACTCCATCCCGGGGGTTCCCTCGGCCGCAGGCTGCTGCTCCGCGTGCGGGACGTGATGGTCCACCCGGTGCACCTGCTCGGGCCCGCGGCCACGATGCGGGAGGCGGTGGTGAGCCTGGCACGCGATCGCGGACTGGCGCTCGTGGTGGACGACGGCCGGCTCGCCGGCGTGCTCACGACCGGCGATCTCACCCGGCTGGCGGAGCGCGATCCCGATTTCCTCGACTGCCCCGTGGCATCCGTCATGACGCGCGCACCGCGCACCGCGGCCGCCGACGAGCTTGCCGCCGCGGCTGTCGGCACGATGGAGCGGCACGGCATCATCGCCCTGCCGGTGGTGGATGGCGGCGGTGCCGTGGTCGGGGCGGTGCACCTGCACGATTTGATGCGGGCGGGGGCGGTGTGAGGCGCGGGGCCCTCGGAAGAGTCGCACTGGTCATCCTCTCCGCCTGTGCCGTCCTCGCCGCCTGTGAAGAGAGCGGGGCCAAGCCCACGACCACCGTTCAGGCGCCCGACAGTGCCGACCAGGTGCTCGAGGGGTTCTCGCACTACGTCACCCGGGAGGGCATCCGGCGGAGCCGGGTGGATGCCGACACGGCATATTTCTACGAGGCCAGCCAGATTACGGACCTGCGCAATATCCGGGTCGTCTTCTTCGACGCGCGCGGCGAAGAGGGGTCCACCCTCACCGCCAAGCGGGGCACATATCGCTGGCAGGACGGGTCGATGGATGCCGAGAGCACGGTGGTCGTGGTATCGCCGGACGGGCGGACGCTTCGCACCGCGAATCTCCGGTACGACAACGCGAAGAATACCATCTCGACGAGCACCCACTTCACCTTCGACAAGGGCACGGAACACCTGGAAGGAAACAGCTTCACCTCCGACCCCGACTTCAAGAACGTCGTCACCGACCGCCCGCGCGGCGTCGCCGGCGACGGGCTGCTGCTGCCGGGCCAGGAACGGTGATGGGACGCCGCGCGAGGCTCAACGCCAGGGCGCCGGGGACGACGGTTATCGCGTGCCTGGCGCTGGTCACGGGGGCCGCCGCGCAACAGCCCGCCGGGCGCAAGCCTCCGCCTTCCGCGCCGCCCGCGCCCGCCTCCGAGCGCTGCGTGTTCCAGATCGATAACGTGGATCGCCGGGGCGCCGTCAACGAGACTCCGACCGGGACCAACTATTTCGCCGGCGGAAACGTGCGGTTGAGCTGCCGCGGCACCGAGATCGCCATGCAGAGCGACAGCGTCGCCGCGTACGGCGGCAACGTGGTGCAGTTCATCGGGCACGTGAAGTACCGGGATTCGACGCTCACCATGGACGCCAACCGCGGGACGTACTACAAGAACGGGGAGCGCTGGGCCGCGCGTGGCGACGTGAGCACGAAGAATCTCGAGACCGGCTCGACCCTGACCGGTCCCTCGCTCGACTACTACCGCGCGGTGCCCGGCGTGCGCGATACCCTCGAGATGTACGCCGTCGGTCGCCCGAAGATCCAGTACGTCGAGGCCGACAGCGCCGCCGCCGGACGCCGCCCCGAGCCGTACGTCATCGTGGCCGATCGCGTCCGGTTCAAGGGCAACGACCGGATCTTTGCCGGCGGCAAGGTCACGATCGACCGGAGCGACTTCGCCGCCCGCTCCGACTCGATGCGGCTCGACACCGGTGCGGGGAGCGACGGCACACTCCTCGGCGGCGAGCCGGTCCTGCACGGGCTTGGCCCCGACAGCTTCCGGCTCACCGGGAAACGGATCGACCTGCGGCTCGAGCAGCGTGAGCTCGACCGGGTAGTGGCCAAGGGCGCGGGCCACGCCGTGAACGGCGACTGGGATCTCGTGGCCGACACCATCGCGCTCGACCTCACGGACCGGAAGCTGGAGCGCACGGTGGCCTGGGGGAAGACGACGCGGCCCTACGCGGTCTCGCCCAGCTATGCGATGCGGGCCGACTCGCTCGTGCTCGAGTCGCCCGGGCAGCTCCTCAAGGAGGTGCGCGGCTTCGGCAAGGCGTGGCTCGGCGGCACCGTGGACTCGGCCGCGAAGGACCGGGACTGGATGCGGGGCGATACCGTGATCGCCCGGTTCGCGGTGGCCGATTCCGCCGGCCGGAAACACGCGGTGCTGAGCCGCATCGAGGCGCGGACGGGGGCGCAGTCCTACCACCTGGAACGCAACGCCAGCGCGCCCCGGCGGCCGTCCATCAACTACGCCCGGGGCGACGCGATCACGGTCACCATGGATCCCGCGCCGGACGGCGGCGTGGAGCGGGTGGACATCCGCGGCAAGGTGGACGGGATCCAGCTCGAGGCCACGACCGATTCGGCCGCCACGCCGGCCGACACCTCCCGGAAGCGCGGGAGGGCCCGATGACCGCCCCCGAATGGATTGCCGCGCTCGGCGACCGGGATCCCTCCGTCGCCATCGGGCTGGCCGCGATCACCAAGGCCGCGGGCCCGAGCGACTCGGCCTCCTTCGCCGACCTCGTGATGACTTACCGCGAGGCGCACCTCGCCTGCTACCAGGCGATCGGCACCGCCAAGGAGCAGGAGATCACGGGCGACGAGACCCGCGCCCACCTGGGGCGCTCCGTCCTGCCGCGCCTGGCCACCGAGGGCTGGATCCTCGACACCGCGGAGACGGAGTGGAACCCTGTGCGGCCGCGGGTCGCGTGGTGGGGCGCGGACGCGGAGGACCGGCGGGTGATCTACGACGCGCTGGTCGCCGCCGCCCGGCGTGCGGCCCAGCGCTCCCGGCCGGCGACGCCGTCGCGTGCCGCGACCAGCGTCCTGGAGGGCGTGCGCCTCGTCAAGAGTTTCAAGGGCCGGCGGGTGGTGAACGAGGTGAGCGTCCGCGTGGCCCAGGGGGAGATCGTCGGACTCCTTGGCCCCAACGGGGCGGGAAAGACCACGACCTTCTACCTTATAACGGGGCTCATCCGGCCGGATGCCGGGCATGTGCGGCTCGACGGGCTCGATCTGACCCGGGCGCCGATGTACGAGCGGGCCCGGGCGGGGATCGGGTACCTGGCCCAGGAACCCTCGATCTTCCGGAAGATGACGGTCGAGGAAAACATTCTGGCCATCCTGGAGACGAGGGACCTGTCGCGGGCGGACCGCCAGCGCCAGCTCGACCGCATGCTGGACGAGTTGTCGATCAAGCATCTCCGGCGGAACCGGGCCTACAGCCTGAGCGGCGGCGAGCGCCGGCGCCTCGAGATCACCCGGGCGCTGGTGACCGATCCCAAGTTCATGCTCCTCGACGAGCCCTTCGCGGGCGTCGACCCGATCGCGGTGCACGATATCCAGACCATCGTCGCCGGCCTCAGGCACCGGGGCATCGGCGTGCTCATCACCGATCATAACGTCGAACAGACCCTCGATATCGTGGATCGGGCCTACATCATGTTCGAAGGCAAAGTGCAGGCAGCCGGCAAAGTCAGCGAGCTCGTGTACGACGACCGCGTGGCCCAGCTCTATCTGGGCCCCACTCTCACCGCGCGCCTGCGCGCCCGTCTGGAGTCGGTGGCATGAGAACGGGGCTCTCCCAGCACACCAGCATGCGGCAGGAGCTGCGCGTCAACCCGCGGCTCTACCAGGCCATGGACATGCTCTACATGCCCATGATGGACCTCCAGCAGCACCTGAAGCAGGAGTTGCTGGTCAACCCGTTCCTGGAGCTGCTGGAGCCCGAGGAGGAGGAGGCGCCGGAGCAGAAGGACGCGGAGCAGGAGAAGGAGCAGAAGGAAAAAGAGGAGGAAATGGACTGGGAGGAGATCCTCCTCAACGGCTTCGAGGTCGGCGGCACGCGGGAGCAGTACGAGCAGCTCGAGTATACCGAGCCCGTGACGGTCGAGACCAAGGACCTGATCGACTACCTGCGGGAGCAGCTCCAGATGCTGACGCTGACGCCCCGCCAGCTCCTCCTCGCCGAGGAGTTCCTCGGCAACATCAACGACGAGGGATACCTGGCGGCGTCGCTGGAGGAGATCCTCGGCTCGGTCAATCACCTGGTCGAAGGACATGTCGAGGGCGAATCCGAAGCCGAGGACGAGCCGGAGGGCGAGGGCGACACCGGGGCGGCGGGCGCCGATGCCGCCAACCCTCCGGCCGCCTTCTATACCTCGCTCGAGGCCGAGGAGATGCTGGCCATCATCCAGCGCCTCGACCCGCCCGGCATCGGGGCGCGGGACCTGCGCGAGTGCCTCCTCATTCAGCTCGGCGAGCAGGCCGACGTCACCTCGCTCACCTATCGCCTGGTGCACGATGCCTTCCAGGATCTCATCGCGCACCGGTGGAACGACCTGGCCAAGCGGTTCGGCGTGGAGCCCGTGGCGGTGCAGGCCGCGGCCGACGAGCTGGCCCGGCTCGATCCCAAGCCCGGGCTCAAGCACGCCAGCCAGAGCGACGGCTATATCATCCCCGATCTGATCGTGGAAAAGATCGGCACCCGCTACCAGGTGTTCCTCAATGACACCGGGATGCCTCGTCTGCGCCTCAGCCGCTCCTACCAGGAGATCGCGCGCGACAAGAAGAAGATGACTCCCGAGAACCGCGAGTTCATCGCGTCGAAGATGAATAGCGCCAACTGGATGATCCAGGCCATCGAGCAGCGCCGGCAGACCATGCTCAAGGTCATGAACTTCATCGTGGACCGGCAGCGCGATTTCTTCGAGAAGGGGATCGAGCATCTCCGGCCGCTCACCCTGCGCGAAGTGGCGGAGGTGATCAACATGCACGAGTCCACCGTCAGCCGCGTCACCAACGAGAAGTACGTGCAGACCCCCCGCGGGGTGCTCCCGCTCAAGTTCTTCTTCTCGAGCGCGCTCGCCACCGCCTCGGGTGAGGACGCCAGCGCCCGCTCCATCCGCGCCAAGCTGCAGAAGATGGTGGGCGAGGAGGACAGCGGGAAGCCGCTCACCGACCAGCAGATCGTGCATCTGTTCCAGGAGCAGGGCATCCAGATCGCCCGGCGCACCGTGGCCAAGTACCGCGACCAGCTCGGCATCCTGCCGGCGCGCATGCGGAAGCGGGTATGACTGGTGCGGCGGCCGAGACGCTGGACGTCAGCGTCCTGGTGCCGGCCAAGGACGAGGCGGAGAACCTCCCCGAGTTTCTCCGGCTGTGCGGCGAGGCGCTCTCGCCGGCGGCGTTCTCGTTCGAGGTGGTGGTCGTCGACGACGGCTCGCGCGACGAGAGCGCGCGGGTGCTGCGCGAGCTGGAGCGGAGCTACCCGTTTCTGCGCGTCGTCACGCACCGACGGCAGCGCGGCATCGCCGACGCGCTCCGCTCCGCGGGCGAGGTGGCCCGGGGCGACGTGTTCGTCTTCTACCCGGCCGATCTGCAGTATCTCCCCGAGGACATCCCGGGGCTGGTGGCACCTATCCTCGCCGGCCGCGCCGACATCGTCACCGGCACGAAGCAGGGGAAGTACGAGAAGGCGTTCGTGAGCCGGGTCTACAATACCCTGTGCCGCTGGCTGTTCGGCGTGCGGGTGACCGACCTCAACTCCGTCAAGGCGTACCGGCGCGAGGTGATGCAGGGGGTCCCGCTCCGGCCCGACTGGCACCGGTACATGGTGGTGATCGCCGCGGCTGACGGTTTCCGCCTCGACTCGCTGCCCGTGCCGCTCCACCCGCGCCGCGCCGGCGTCTCCAAATTCGGCTGGCGCCGGATTCCGGTGGGGATGTTCGATCTGCTCAGCGTCTGGTTCCAGCTCCGCTTCGGCCGGAAGCCGATGCTGTTTTTCGGCATCGGCGGGGCCACCCTGTTCGTCATCGGTCTCCTGGCGGGAGTCGTCGCACTGGTGCTGCGCTTCGGCTTCGGCATCGGTCTCCGCCCGCTGCTCAACCTGGTCGAGACGATGGTGATCAGCGGCATCGTGCTCTTCGGCTTCGGGCTGCTGGGAGAGATGATCGCGGGGGTCCAGGAGGAGACGCGGGCGGTCGCCCGCGCGCTCGATCGGCTGGACAAGCCCGACCCGCGGGACTGAGCCGTGCGGGTCGTATTCCTGACCCACAACTATCCCCGCTGGCCTGGCGATCTATCGGGATCGTTCCTGGCGACCCTGGCCACGGCGCTCGTTGCGCGCGGGCTCGAAGTGCGGGTCGTGGCGCCGAGCGACGCGGGGCAGGGCGGGGACGAAGAGGTGGACGGCGTGCGCGTGCGGCGGGTGCGGTACGCGTCGGCTCGGGGAGAGTCGCTCGCGTACCGCGGCACCATGGCGTCCGCCCTCCGCGCGCCGGGCGGTTGGCGCGCGCTCGCCGGCCTCTGGCGGGCCCTCCGGCGCGCAGCCCGCGAGGAGGTCGCCGCCGGTGCGGACCTGGTGCACGCCCACTGGTGGGTGCCGGCCGGCCTCGCGGCCCCGGCGGAGGCGCCGCTGGTGCTCACCATCCACGGCACCGATGCGGCGCTGCTCCGCCGCTCCCGGCTGGCGCGGCGGCTCGCCCGGCCGGTGCTCCACCGGGCCCGGGTCGTGACGGCCGTCTCACGCGAGCTCGCGGGCTGGGTCCAGACCGCCACCGGCCGCCCGATCACCGCCGACCACGTGCATCCGATGCCGGTAGACACCCGTGACTGGCCGTGGACCACGGGCGGCGGCGGGGCGATCGTCGTCGCCCGGCTCACGCGGCAGAAGCGCATCTCGCTGGCGCTGGAGACGACGGCGTTTCTGGCCTCGTGCGGTCACGGCCTGCCGCTCACGGTGCTCGGCGACGGCCCCGAGCGCACGGCACTCGAGCACCAGACCGCGCGCCTCGGGATCGAGTCGTTCGTCCGGTTTGCCGGCGCGGTGCCCCCGGGACAGGTGATCTCCCATCTGGCGGCCGCGGACGTGATGTTCTTCCCCGCGCAGGGCGAGGGCTTCGGGCTCGCGGCCGCGGAGGCGCTGATGGCCGGGGTGCCGGTGGTGGCGTGCTGGGATGGCGGCGGGCTGCTCGACGTCGTTCCGGAGTCGGGCGCGGGACGCCTCACGCTGCCCTCGCCCGAAGCACTCAGCGACGCGACGCTGGATCTGCTCCAGGATCCCGACCGCCTCGCGGCGGCCAGGCTGGTGGGTGAATCCTGGCGTGCGCGGCTCTCGCCCGCGCACGTGGCCGAGTTGTGCGAGGGGTGGTATCGCGAGGCGCTCGGTGCGTAGACCATGGGTGCGGGTGCTGCTCGGGCTCGTGGGGCTCGCAATCGTGGCGTTCGCGGCGCGGAGCCTGGCGCGGAACTGGGAGGAGCTCCGTTCCCAGCCGCTCGACTGGCACATCGAGCCGGGCTGGCTCGTGCTGAGCGCGCTGGTCGTCTGGCTGATGTACGGCGTGCTGATCCTCGCCTGGCGCGGCGTGCTGGCCGGGTGGGGACAGCGGCTCGACGGCTGGACGGCCGGCGCCATCTGGACGATCTCCAGCCTGGGGAAGTACCTCCCGGGGAAGGTGTGGGCAGTGGCCGGCATGGCGATCCTGGCGCAGCGGGCCGGCGTCCCGCCGTGGGCGGCGACCGGATCGGCGGTGGTGATGCAGGGGCTCGCGATCGGCACCGGCGCCGCGGTGGCCGGCCTGACGGGACGCGAGGCGCTCGAGGCGGCGCATCCCGGCGCCCGGGCGGTGCTCGCGCTGCTCGTGGTGGGCTCCGTCGTCGGCATCGCGCTGCTCCTCTGGCCCCCGTTCCTCCGCCGGCTGCTTCGCCTGCTCGCGCCGGACGCGGAGGCACGCGGTGCGCCGGCCGCGGCCGGCGTCGGCATCGGGATCGCCGCCAACGTGATCGCGTGGCTTGGCTACGGCGCGGCACTCTGGCTGCTCGCCCGCGGACTGCTGCCGGAGGCCGGTCTCGAGCCAGGGCTCGCCGTAGCCGTGTTCACGGCGTCGTATCTCGCGGGCTTCCTGGCGCTCTTCGCCCCCGGCGGCCTGGGCGTGCGGGAAGCGCTGTTCATCCTCATGCTGCAGCGGCCCCTCGGCATCGGCGCGGCCACGGCGCTGGCGATTGCCTCGCGGCTGCTGCTCACGATCACCGAGTTCGGGGCGGCCGTCCCCTTCCTCGTCCTCACCCGGTGGAGAGCGCGTGTCGCACCCTGAGTCCTCCTCGGCCGTTCCGTTCGAGCCCCGCCGCCCGGCGCTGCTCGCGACGGCGGTGTTTCTCCTCGCCGCGCTCACCCTCTGCTGGCCGATGCTGGCCGGCCGCTGGCTGCTGGGCGATGACCAGTACATCGCCGGCTACGGGTTCCGCCTGTTCGGCGCCGAGATGTTCCGCGCCACCGGCCACATCCCCGAGTGGAACCCCTATCTGTTCGGCGGGCTGCCGTACATCGCCGCGCAGCACGGAGACATCTTCTACCCGACCGCCTGGCTGCGCTGGATTCTCCCGGTCGACACCGCGATGAACCTGGGGTTCTTCGCGCACATCGTGCTGGCGGGCGCGTGCATGTACGCCCTGTTGCGCGCGCTGCGCGTGAGCTGGACGGGCGCGCTGGTGGGCGGGCTGGCGTACGAGCTGACCGGCATCGTTGCCTCGCTCGTCAAGCCGGGGCACGACGGCAAGCTCTTCGTCTCGGCGCTGGCGCCGCTCGCGCTGCTGGCGCTGCTCGCGGCGGTGCGCGACCGGCGGTGGTGGGGCTACGGGCTGCTCGCGCTGGTGGTGGGACTCTGCATGCTGAGCCCGCATTACCAGTTGACCTATTACCTGCTGGTGGGCGCGGCGGTCTGGACCGTGTATCTGGTGTTCTTCGATCCCGAGCGGCCGGTGGGCCTGGTGTGGTGGCGCGAGCTGGCGCTTGCCTTCGGCGCCGTGCTGCTCGGGCTGGCCATCGCGGCGATCCAGGTGCTGCCGTTCCTCCAGTACATCCCGTACTCGCCCCGCGCCGCGGGCGGTCCCAGCGGGGGATGGGACTACGCCGTGTTGTTCTCGATGCCGCCCGAGGAGATCGTCACGACGGTCCTGCCCCAGTTCAACGGGGTGCTGCAGAGCTATTGGGGACGGAACGTCTTCAAGCTGCACACGGAGTATCTCGGGGCCATCGTGGTGGTGCTCGCGGTCCTCGGCGTCGGCGACCGGACTCGGCGCCGTACGGTCCGGGCACTCGGTGTGATCGCGCTGCTCTTCCTGCTCGTCTCCTTCGGCGGCCACACCCCGTTCTATTATGCGTGGTACGAGCTGATGCCGATGATGAAGAAGGTGCGCGCGCCCGGCATGGCCTTCTTCCTGGTGGCGCTGCCGGTCGCGGCATTCGCCGGCTTCGGGACCGATCGGCTCCTCCGCCGCGAAGTGTCGCGGACCGCGCTCATCGTACCGGTGGCGGTGCTGGGCGCGATCGCGGTGCTCGGTGCGATCGGCCTGCTGCAGTCGGTCGCCGTGGTGCTCGCCGGCCCGGACCAGGCCGCGCGGGTGGCCGCCAACGCACCCGCGCTGCAGATAGGCGCGCTCCGGCTGCTGCTCGTCACGCTGATCGGCGGGGCGGCGCTCTGGTCGGTGTGGAGCGGGCGGCTGGGAGCGGGTGCCGCCGCCGCGGCACTCGCCGCGGTGGTCGTCGGCGACATGTGGAGCATCGATAGACTCTTCTTCGATTTCCGCGATCCCGCGTCCGTCATCTACGCGGACGACGCGGTCACCAGCCGGCTCCGCGCGGAGCGGAAACCTTTCCGCGTGCTCGACGTCGGTGTGTATCAGGGCTCCTATCTCATGGCCCACGACATCCAGACCATGCTCGGCTACCATGGCAACGAGGTCCGCTTCTACGACGAGCTCCTCGGCGGGAAGGGGGAGTGGCGCAATGCCGGGAGCCCGGCGCTGCTGGACCTCCTCGCCGTACGCTACCTGCTGCTGCCCCAGGTGCAGGCGGTGCCCGGCTACCACCACGTGCTCGGCCCCGTTCCCACCACGCCCGGCTCGCCCGCGATCCTGCTCGAGCGCGACTCGCTGCCCGCCTATGTCCGGGTCCTGCCCGGCGCCGCCAGGCTGCCCGACGATCAGGTGATCCCGACGGTGATCGATCCCCGATTCCCGTACAACCGGATTGCGCTCTACCCCGACACCGCCTCCGTGAAGCCCGCGCCCATCCGGGGCGGGCAGGTGCCTGCGCCCGTGCCGGTCCATGCCACCTTGGCCGACTGGGGGCCGGGGCACATGCGGATCCGGCTGGACGGCGCCGCCGACAGCTCCAGCTACCTCGTGATCGGCGAGACCTGGTATCCCGACTGGCATGCCGAGGTGGACGGGAAGCCGGCGCCGCTCCTGCGGGCTGATCACGCGCTGCTGAGCGTGGTGCTGCCGCCCGGCGCGCGCGAGGTGACGCTGCACTTCGCGTCGGCCGCCTACGCCAGGGGCAAGCTCGTCACCCTGGTGGCGCTGCTCGCGACCGCGGCGCTCCTGGCCGCGCCGCTCTGGCGTCGGGGCCGGCGGAGAGTGACCGGTGGCTGAGCGGGCCCTTGTCGTCATTCCCACCTACAACGAGCGGGTGAACCTTCCGCTCGTCGTGCCCCAGATCCTCCACCAGGATCCGCGGCTCGAGGTACTCGTGGTGGACGACAACTCCCCCGATGGTACCGGCCGGCTGGCCGACGAGCTGAGCGCGGCCGAGCCGCGGGTGCACGTGCTGCACCGGCCGGCGAAGGCGGGGCTGGGCAAGGCGTATATCGCGGGCTTTCGCTGGGCGCTCGAGCGCGGGTACGATCTGGTATTCGAGATGGACGCGGACTTCAGCCACGACCCCAAGTTCCTTCCCGAGTTCCTGCGGGCGATCGAGAATGCCGACCTGGTCATCGGTTCGCGCTACCGCCATGGCGTGAACGTGATCAACTGGCCGATCGCACGGCTGCTGCTCTCCGTGGGGGCCAACGAGTACGCCCGGCGGGTCACCGGCCTTCCGCTCACCGATTCCACCGGCGGGTTCAAGTGCTTCCGCCGGCAGGTGCTCGAGGCCATCGACCTCGACCGGGTACGGTCCAACGGCTACTCCTTCCAGATCGAGATGAGCTTCCGCGCGTGGAAGAAGGGATTTCGCCTGCTCGAGATCCCGATCATCTTCACCGACCGCGTGGAGGGCCAGAGCAAGATGAACAAGCGCATCGTGCGCGAGGCGATCTGGATGGTCTGGTGGCTCCGGCTGCAGTCCGTGGCGGGGAGACTGTGAGAGGAACCATCGTGCACAAGATGACGGGGTCGGGCAACGACTTCGTCCTGCTCGACGGCCGCTCGGCGCGTCCCGAGGCGTGGCCCGCCGCGCGGGTGGCCGCGCTGTGCGACCGCCGCGCCGGCGTAGGCGCGGATGGCCTCGTGATCCTGACACCCGAGGGGCCCGGCGCGATCCGCATGACGTACTGGAACGCCGATGGCTCGCGCGCGGCGATGTGCGGCAACGCGGCGCTCTGCAGCGCACAGCTGGCTGTCCACCTGGAACTTGTGCCGCCGGGCGAGCTCTGCCTGCTCACCGATGCCGGCGTGGTCCGCGCTCGCGCACCCGTGGGAGGCGACCAGGCGGAAATCGGGCTGCCGGACTTCGAGGTCACCCGCGAGGTCGGGGGATTTGAGCCGGCCGCCGGCGAGCGCTGGATGGGGTTCGCCCAGGTCGGGGTGCCGCACCTGGTTGTCCGGGTGGACGACATCGAGCGGATCGACCTGCTCGGCCGTGGGAGGAGCCTGCGCTTCGATCCGCGACTCGGCGCCGCCGGCGCCAACGTGAACTTCGTGGCGCCCGGACCCGCGGGCGAGCCGTGGCTGATCCGGACCTACGAGCGAGGGATCGAAGGCGAGACTCTGGCCTGCGGCACCGGGACGGTGGCCGCCGGGGTGCTTCTGGCCGCTCGGGGCGAGGCCTCGCTCCCCGTGACTCTGAGGAGCCGGGGCGGGGAGCCCCTGCTGGTCGAGGCCGATCTGGACAGCGCTCGGGCCTCGAACGTCTGGCTCGGCGGTCAAGGCAAGCTGGTGTTCCGCGCGGTCTGGGAGTCCGACGGGTTCAACCCTGCGCCACCCGCCTCCGTAAGTCCAAATTCGTAACTCCAAATCACACAACGAAGTAGCGGCACCGGGGTGGAGAACCGCCCAGTTCTCCACAGATATCCCCACGCCAACTTAACATAACATATCTTATACGTCGTTGGATCTACGCGCATAAAACTGCCGGCCGACCGCAGTGGGACCGCGGCCGACCGGCTCGCGGGTGCTACGGCTGCGACTTTCCCTGATTCGCCTTCATCTTGTCCCGCATCTCCTTCATCGCGTTCTGCGCCTTCAGCATCATGTCGCCCATCCGGATTTCCTTGTAGCCGGCGGGCGGCTTGAACGCGTCGTCACTCACCACTTTCGGCTCGATCTTGGTGGCCTCCAGCTCGGTCGTGACCTTGCCGTCCTTGATCGTCGTCGCCTTGAGGATACCCTTGCCGCCGGCGACGAGGTCACGGTACTGCTGCATCTGCGACCAGCCCGGGGCGCCGCGCTGCAGCATCGGATTGCCCAGGGTGATCTCCGCCAGGGCGAATCCGACCCCCTTGGCCATGCAGGCATCGCCTTCCCGCTTTTCGTCGCTCTCGCCGCCCGAATAGGTCCCGTGCCACACCTCGCACGGTACGCCGGCGACCGTTTCCCGCCGCCCCGTGTTCGTGAAGCTCATCTGACCCCGGTCCGCCTCCGGATGCTTCGCCTTCATCTGCTCCGCCATCGCGGCCATCTGCTTCGCATCCTCGTCCGTCATGACCATGTACTGCTGCTCCTTCGGATTCACCATCATCATGACCTTGGCATCGCCATCGACGATCAGCGCGCCGGAGTCACTGCCGAAGCCCTGCAGTCGCACCTTCCGGCCCTTGGTGGTTTGCACGAAGGTGGCGGGCTTGCCGTCGCGATCCTGCGTGAAGGTGATGACACCGTTGAACCCCGTCTGGGCAGCCAGGGATGATGCCCCGGCGCCCCCCACGGCCGCCACGGCGGCCGCCAGCATCAGATGCTTGCCCCGCATGGGAACTCTCCTTGAGAACTACATCTTCCCGTCCGTCAACTCCGCCAGCCGCACCTGGGCCTCGGTCATGCTGGAGCTCTTCGGGTACTTCTGGATCACCTCACGGTAGGCTGTCTCCGCCGCCTGGAGTTTGCCGGCCTCCCGGTATGCCCGGCCCGCCTCCACCAGATAGCGCGCCTTCAGATACTCGAGTTCGGCGGCCTTGGCGCCGCTCGCGAAGGCATCTCCCGCGTCCGACCATTTCTTCGCGTTCTCGAGCGCCGAGCCCAGCAGGCCGTAGGCGGGCGCGGCGTACTCGGGCGGTGGGTTGGTGGCCAGAAACTCCCGCAAACCGACGGCCGCCAGTTCGCTCTGGCCGTTGACCATGCGCACCTGGTTGAGGGTGATGACCGCCTCCTTGGCGGCGTCGGTGCCCTTGTAGCTCTGGATCAGCTTCTGCAGCTCGCTGGATGCCAGCGGCAGATTGCCCGCCTCCGCGGCCGCCCGGGCCTGGTTGAGGCTCCGCGCGGCGAATTCCTCCTTCCGGCGGCCGCTGCTCACGAGCAGCCACGCGATGAGGCCCGCCACCACGAGCGCGGCGACCCCGGCGATCAGTTGCCGGCTCCAGACGCGATACCAAGGGGCTGCCGCCGTCGTCTCCACGCTGGTCCGTTCCCGCGTCGTGGGTTGCACTATCGTTGCCATGTCGATCCGGCTGAAAGGTGGTGTCGTGGTCCACTGCTTTCCCGCAGTGCCCCCGGCGTGACTCGAACACGCGGCCAACAGTTTAGGAAACTGCTGCTCTATCCATCTGAGCTACGGGGGCCGGGTCGTGCCGGAAAATAACGCGGTCGCGGGCGGTACGCCGCGCGGTATGGTAACCCCGAGGTCAGCGTTTGGCCACCACGTGGATGATGCCCCCGGCGAGCTTCTCCAGCCCACCAAGACCCGCGATCTCGAGGAGAAAGCTCCACCCCACCACTTCCGCGCCCAGTCCCCGCGCCAGCAGGCCCGCCGCCCGCGCCGTGCCGCCGGTGGCGAGCACGTCGTCTACGATCACCACCCGGGCCGGCGCCGGCAGTCCGTCCCGGTGGCACTCGAGGGCATCCTGGCCGTACTCCAGGTCGTACGACTCGGTGACCCGCTCCCAGGGGAGCTTCCCCGGCTTCCGCGCGGGGACGAACCCGGCGCCCAGATTCACCGCCACCGCGCCCCCGAGGATGAAGCCGCGCGCCTCGATCCCGAGCACGTGGGTAACATCGAGCTCGCGAAACGGCTCGGCCATGGCCTGGACCACGGTATGGAACAGCCGACCGTCACGGAGCACCGGGGTGATGTCCTGGTAGATGATCCCCGGTTTCGGGTAGTTCGGCACGGCTCGGAGCGCGTCGAGCACGTGGCGGGACAGCGGGGTTGAGGTCGTCATCGGATATCGAAGCTCCTCGTCGGGACCTGCGGGTCCGTCACGTTGTCGTGTCGTTCGACCGCGTCCACGCGCGCGTGGGCCGGGCCGGCGCGGAGCAGCGTCTCGAGCCGGCTCATGGCCGCCGCGTCGCCGCCGGCGGCCACCACCTCCACGCGGCCGTCGCCCATGTTCTGCGCGAATCCCGACAGGCCGAGCTCGCGCGCGTGCCGGGCGGCAAACCAGCGGTAGCCCACTCCCTGTACCACGCCGGTCACGAGAAACCGGCAGATCACGCCGGCCGCCTCCTCCCCCGCACGGCCTCGACCGCGATCGGCATCACCGAGATCGCGATGATGGCCAGCACCACAAGCGAGAAGTTCTCGCGCACTACGGGAACGTTGCCGAAGAAGTAGCCGGCAAGGACCAGCAGCCCGACCCAGAGCACGGCGCCCACGAGATTGTAGGTGAGGAACCGTCCGTAGCTCATCGTCCCCACGCCCGCGACGAACGGCGCGAACGTCCGCACGATGGGGACGAACCGCGCCAGGATGATCGTCTTGCCGCCGTGGCGGTCGTAGAAGGCGCGCGTGCGGTCCAGGTGTTCCTTCCGCAGGAAGCGAAGCTTCCCCTCGAACGCCCGCGGGCCGATGGCGGCGCCCACCCGATAATTGATCGTGTCGCCCAGGACGGCGGCCACGATCAGGAGCGGCACCAGCAGGCGTACGTCCAGCGCGCCGAGGGCGGCGAAGGCCCCGGCCGCGAACAGGAGCGAATCACCCGGCAGGAACGGCGTCACGACCAGGCCGGTCTCGCAGAAGATGATGAGAAACAGGATGAGATAGGTCCACACCCCGTACTGGGCGATCACCTGGCTCAGGTGGGTGTCCAGGTGCAGAAAGAGATCGGCCAGTTTCTTCAGCAGTTCCATGCGTGCGCTCCGGAAGTGAAGCGGCGGCTCAGCGAAAGCCGAACTCGCCGAGCAACGGGACGAAGCGGACGTCGGCGACGGTGCGCGTCTGCACCTCGTCACCCACCCGCTGGACCAGCGTCAGCACCTGCGAGTCCCGGTTGCCGATGGGGATGACCAGGCGACCCCCGGGCGCGAGCTGCTCGATCAGCGGCAGCGGCACCTCCGGCGAGGCCGCGGCCACGAGGATCGCGTCGTAGGGCGCGAAGGGACGCCAGCCGAGCGTGCCGTCGCCCACGAGCACCGTGACGTTCCGGATCCCGGCCGCCTCGAGCGCCGCCCGCGCGTGCTGCGCCAGGGCCGGGATGCGCTCGACCGCGAACACGCCGTCGGCGAGCTGGGCGAGCAACCCCGTCTGGTAGCCCGAGCCGGCGCCGACCTCCAGCACCCGCTCCCGGCCGGTCAGGGCGCAGAGCTCGAGATAGCGCGCCTGCACCCATGGCTGCGAGATGGTCTGGCCGCCTCCGATCGGGAGCGCCGCGTCGTCGTAGGCGCGGTGGCGGACACTCTCGGGGACGAAGAGGTGCCGCGGCACGGTGCCGACGGCGCGGAGCACGGCCAGGTCGCGAATGCCCTTCTGCTGCAGCGTCTCGACCAGTTGGCTCCGATAGCCCCCGTAGCTGTCGCCCGCCCCTACCCCTCCAGCGCCCATCCCTTGACCGTCTCGAGCAGCGAGTAGTTGGTGAGGTCCATGTGGAGCGGCGTGACCGAGATGTATCCCCCGGCCACGGCGAGATGGTCCGAGTTCTCCGTCCCGGTCCAGGTGATGGTCCCGCCGCCGATCCAGAAGATCTCCCTTCCCCACGGGTCCGTCATCCGGGTCAGCGATTCGGAGAAGAACCGGCTCCCGAGCTTCGTGACCCGGATGCCGAGCACTTCGGAGGCGGGCACCGCCGGGAGATTGATGTTGAGCAGCATCTGCTCTGGAAAGCGCGGCACGCCGGTGATCCGCCGCACCAGCTCCACCAGCAGGTGCCGATAGGTGCCGAGCATCTCGGGCTGGCCGCCCGAGAACGAGATGGCGATGCCGGGCACGTCGAGCGTCACCGCCTCCATGGCTGCCGCCACGGTGCCCGAATAGAGCACATCCTCGCCCATGTTGGGACCGTGGTTGACCCCGGAGAAGACGAAGTCGGGCCGCTCGGGGATCAGCGCCTGGACCGCGAGCATCACGCAGTCCGTCGGCGTGCCGTCCACCTGCCATGCTCCGTCGGGCCGCCGCGCCGGCCGAAGCGGCCGGTGCAGCGTGAGGGAGTGCGACGTACCGCTCTGCTCCCGGTCCGGCGCTACGACGGTCACGGTGGCCACCTCGCGGCAGACATCCGCCAGCAGCGCCAGGCCGGGCGCGAGGATGCCATCGTCGTTCGTGACCAGGATGTTCATGGCGGCGAAAGGTGAGCCCTGCCCTCCAGGATCGCCAGGACCTCCTCGATCGTCGCCCGCATCTCGGTCGCCAGCTCGGCCGCGTACGCCGTGCGGGCGGAGGCGCGGAGCTCGCCGGTCCGCCGGTACTGGTCGATCCGCTGGCGCGCACCGTCGATGGTGAACTTCTCCGTGTACAGCAGGTGCTTGACCAGCATGATCAGCTCCACCTCCCGGCTCTTGTAGACCCGGTTGCCCGAGCGGTTCTTGGCCGGATTGAGGAAGCGGAACTGGCTTTCCCAGTAGCGCAGCACATGGGGCTTGAGATCCGTGAGGGCACAGACCTCGCCAATCGAGTAGAACTCCTGGACCGGCCGTGTCGTGGTCATCTCCAGTGCTCCGACTTGAGTTCGCGCCCCATGAGCTCGGGCACGGCGCCGCGCGCCGATTTGCCGGTGAACAGCACCTCGCAGACCTTCTCGATGATCGGGAGCTCCACGCCCAGACGCGCGCCTAGCGCCGCGCCTGCGCGCGAGGTGTTGGCGCCTTCGGCCACGCTGCGGTGGGTCGCCCGGTACTGCTCCAGCGTGCTGCCCTCCGCCAGCGCCACGCCCAGAGCGCGGTTCCGGCTCAGCTGGCCGGTGGCGGTGAGCACCAGATCGCCCATCCCGGCCAGCCCGGCAAAGGTGAGCGGGTCGGCGCCCATCGCGCTGCCGAGCCGGCTGATCTCGGCCAGGCCGCGGGTAATGAGCGCCGCGCGCGGATTGTGGCCCAGCCCGAGCCCCTCGAGGATCCCCGCCGCGATCGCGATCACGTTCTTGAGGGCGCCCGCCAGCTCCACGCCGATCACGTCGGTTCCCGAGTACACCCGGAACGCGGAGGTGGCGAAGAGCTGCTGCGCGTCGCGCGCCGTGGCCTCGTCGCGTCCCGCCGCCACCACGGCGGTCGGCTGGCCCTGGCACACCTCCAGCGCGAAGCTTGGCCCCGAGAGCGCCGCGAACCTGGCCTCCGGCAGGCACTCCGTCACGACCGCGGACATGAGCGCGAGGCTCTCCGTCTCGATACCCTTGGTGGCGCTCACGACCAGCGTGCCCGGCGCCACCGCCCCGGCCGCGAGTCCGATGACGCTGCGCACCGCATGACTCGGCGCCGCCGACACGATTGCCCGCGCCCCGTCCACCGCCTCCCGGGCATCCGCGAGGGCGTGGAGTTCGCGGGCGAGTGGAATACCGGGAAGGAACGCCGGGTTTTCGTGCTCGCGGTTGATTGCTTCGACGACGTCGGGCTCGTGCGCCCACAGGCGGACGGTCTCGCCCTTGCGGGCGAGCAGATTGGCCAGCGTGGTGCCCCAGCTCCCGGCGCCCAGGACCGCGACGGGGCTCACGGGCGGGGCGCGGGGGTGGCGCGGCGGCCGAAGCGATTCTCCGTCCCGTTGAGCAGGCGCTTGATGTTGCCGCGGTGCAGCCAGATGATCGCGGCCGCAACGGCGATGTCGAGCCAGAGCACCGGCGGCGCCGAGGGCGGGTCGAGCAGCAGCACGGCGACCGGAAAGATGGCCGCGCCCGCGATGCTCCCGAGCGAGACGTAGCCGGTGCCGTACACCACCACGATCCAGACGGCGAGCGCCACGCCCAGCGCCGCCGGCGTGAGACCGAGCATGACGCCCGCCGCGGTGGCGACCCCCTTCCCGCCCCGGAAGCCGACGAACACGGAGAAGACGTGCCCCACCACGGCCGTGAGCCCGCACACCAGGGCGAACAGCTCCGACGACGATACCCGCGGGGCGAACACCAGCACCGGAATCAGCCCCTTGGCGGCGTCGAACAGTCCCACCGGAACCGCGAAGCGCCAGCCGAGGACGCGATAGAGGTTGGTGGCACCGAGATTCCGGCTGCCGTGCTCGCGCAGGTCGATGCCGCGGAACGCCCGGGCCGCCAGATAGCTCGTCGGGATGGCGCCGAGGAGATACGAGGCCAGCAACCAGGGAAGCGCCGCCATCAACGCCGGGAGCCGCGCGCGGTGAACTTGAGCCGGAGCGGCGAGCCCGGGAACGGCCACGCCTCGCGAAATCCGTGCACCAGGTAGCGCTGATAGGACTCGGGCACATCGTGCGGCCGGTTGCTCACGATCGCGATCGTGGGCGGAGCCACGTCGATCTGGGAGGCATAGAGCAGCTTGACCTCTTCACCGGGCTTCTGCGGCGGGGCCGTGCGCTCCAGCAGGGACGTCAGCACCCGGTTCACCTCCGCGGTCGGCACTCGCTGTGCCCTGGCCTCGGCCACCTCGAGGATGAGGTCCAGGAGTTTCCGCACCCGCTGACCCGTGAGCGCCGAGGCATAGAGAAACGGAACGTACTGGAGAAAGGGCGCCTTGGCGATCAGCTCCTCCTGCCCGCGACGCGCCGTGTTGGCGTCCTTGCCCTCGACCAGATCCCACTTGTTGACGATCACGATCAGCCCGCACCCGTGATCCCAGGCCTCGGTGGCGATCCGCAGGTCCTGGTTGTGCATGCCCAGCGTCGCGTCGACGACCAGGACACACACCTCGGCCCGCTCGATGGCCCGCTCGGTCCGGAGGGACGAGTAGAACTCGAGATCATCTTCTACTTTAGCACGACGACGTAAGCCTGCGGTATCAACGAAGTTCAGGCTTTTGTCTCGATAGCGCAAGAGGGAATCTACCGCGTCCCGTGTCGTCCCCGCCTCCGGCGCCACTACGTGGCGCTCCTCCCCCAGCAGGCGGTTGACCAGGGACGACTTGCCCGCGTTGGGCCGTCCCACGACCGCTACCCGGATCGCGTCCTCCGCTTCCAGTGGGTCGAACGCCGGGAGCCGCTCGACCACCGCGTCCAGCAGGTCGCCGCTTCCCTTCCCGATCGCGGCGCTCACGCCGGCCGGGTCGCCGAAGCCCAGCCGGTAGAAGTCGTATTGCGCCGTGCTGCGCTCCAGGTCGTCGAGTTTGTTCACGGCGAGCACGACCGGCCTCCGGGTCTTGCGCAGGAGATCGGCGATCGCCTCGTCCACCGGGTTGAGCCCCTCGCGACCGTCCACGACGAAGAGCACGAGATCCGACTCCGCCAGCGCGAATTCCACCTGGCGGCGAATGGCGCGGTCCATGGAGTCTTCGGATTCCGGCATCAGGCCCCCGGTGTCCACCAGCCAGAAATGGCGTCCCTGCCATTCGGCGTCGCCGAAATGCCGATCGCGGGTGGTGCCGGGCTGCTCCGAGACGATGGCCGGCCGGCCGCCGAGAATGCGATTGAAGAGAGTGGACTTGCCGACGTTGGGCCGGCCCACGATGGCGACCGTGGGCTTGCTCATGCGGCCGAGGGCGCCGCGAGCGCGTCCACGAAATCCCGGGAGAGCCGGAGCTCCATTGGAACCGAGGCGGCCAGCAGCTCGAGGCGCATGCCGTCCATGAAGAGGCCGTCGTCATTGACGGATTCTCTCGGCAGCAGCGCGAGGTCGAGATCGTGTCGCGCCACGAGTGCCTGCTGCATCGCCATGCCCGGCAGCAGCCCCGCGGTGGTGACCGACGCGCCGAAGAGCGTGTTCACCACCGGAAGCAGCTCGTAGGCGCCGCCGGTGGCGCGGGCGAGCGGATCGAGCACCATCGGCATCAGCGGCGCCATCGCGGTGCCGGTCACGACGCCGACGCGGCGGCCCGGCGCGACGGGCAGGTCCCCCGCCCCGCGCTCGATCTGGCGCTGCAGCCACCTGACGCTGCCCACCCCGTTCTCGACCTGGTCGAAGTCATCGTAGATCGCGGGCGGAGGGAGCTCGACACCCGCGCGCAGGAAGAGCTCGTCCGCGCCGAGCGCCCAATGGATGCCGCGCTCCCGAAGCGCGACGGCCGCGCGCGAGGCGACGAGGTCGATCGCCGCGCGGCACTCGTCGCTGGTCGGCTCGCGCACGAGCTGGTGCTTGCTGTACTCGGTGAGGCCGACCGGCACGACCGAGCAGCCGAGGATCTCGGGCCCGAACTCGTACAGCTCGCGCAGCGTCTGTTCGAGCACCACGCCGTCGTTGACGCCCGGAGACATCACGATCTGCGTATGAAAGCGGATCCCGTGGTCGGCGAACATGCGGAGTTGCGGGAGGATCTCGGGAGCCGTCGGGTTGCGCAGGAGATAGCGCCGCACGGTCGGGTCGGTCGCATGGACCGACACGTACAGCGGGGAGAGCCGGTACTCGATGATACGCTCGGTGTCCCGCGGCTTCAGGTTGGTCAGGGTCGCGAAGTTGCCATAGCGGAACGACAGCCGATAATCGTCGTCCCGGATGTAGAGCACGTCACGGAGCCCGTCCGGGAGCCCGTCCACGAAACAGAAGTCGCAGCGGTTGGCGCAGCGGCGGATGCGCGCGGGTTCGAGCGAGACGCCCAGCGGCTCGCCGAGCGGCCGCTCGATGTCGTACTCGATCTCCTCGCCGTCCGGCTGGCGGACGTGGAGCAGCATCTGCTCTTCGGCGGTGAGGAACTCCCAGTCGAGGAAATCCTCGAGCTCGCGCCCGTTCACCGAGAGCAGCTCGGTGCCGACCTGAAGCCCGAGCTCTTCGCCGATCGACTCCGGAGCTACCGCGGTTACCCGAATCATTCCTGCGTACCTCTCCAAGACGGTCCCGGCTGCCCAGCTCGCAAAGATCGTCGGTGACGGCGGTAAATTCAAGACGTCGAAGCACTTCGCGACGACGGGGGAAGTGACTTCTTAGCTGCCGTCAGGCCAGGAGCCGAAGGAGCGCCTCGGCGTAGGCCTCCAGTTTGGCCGGGCCGATGCCGCGGACCTGGCGAAGCGCCTCACGATCTTGCGGCTGGGTGGCTGCGAGCGACTCGAGCGTGCGGTCGTGGAAGATGACGTAGGGTGGCATTCCCTGCCGGCGCGCCTCCTCGGAGCGCCAGCTCTTGAGCCGCGCGAGGAGCTCGGGGTCGGCGTCTGCCGGAGGCGCGGCGGGCGGCGCGGCGGCCGCCCCTCGCCGCGCCGCGCGCGCCGTCCGGGTTCGAGGCGCCGGCGCCGAGGGCAGCGCCAGCTCCGGCCGGACTTCGCCCATGGCGACCCGCCGGCCCTCCGCGGTCAGCGCGAGCACGAAAGCGCCCGGCCGCCCGCCCTCGATGCCCTGACGCTCGATCAGCCCCGCGTCGGCGAGCACATTGAGCAGCTCCTTGACCTGGTCGACGGGGACGCCGGCGAGCTTGCCATAGGTCGGCACCCGGTCGAGCCGGCGGGAGAGGACTTCCCGCACCTGACTGCCCGTCAGCACCTGCGCGATCCGCTCGACGCCGAACCGCCCCGAGAGCCGGCCCACCCCCGAGAGGGCGATGCGCACCCGCAGCAGCTCGTCGTCATCCAGCGGCCGGCCGTTGGTGCGGCCCCAGCCGAGGCAGACGTCGCACGTCCCGCAGCGAGGGGCCGCGCCCCCGCGGGCGCCGCCTGCGAAGTAGTCATAGATGAATCGGGTCCGGCACCCGCGCGAGAAGGCGTAGCGCACCATGCTGTCGAGCCGCTGGCGGTCGCGCTGGGCCTTGAGTGCGCGAACCTCGTCAGCGAGCGGCATCGGGCCGGCGCCGGGAAGTGTCCCGCTGCCCTCCGCGGTGCGCCGGAGCAGCCGCACCGCCGTCGCCGCGCTCATCGAGGACGACGCGCCGTCGTTCCCCAGCCGGTTCACGATCTCCTCGTCGCTCGTCCCTTCGCCCAGCAGGCGCCAGACCGATCGCAGCACCGCCGGCGACGGATTCGCGCCGGCCAGAAAGAACTCCTGTGTGCGCATGTCGGCCGGCGAGAACAGCAGCGTGCATCGCGCGGGCTGCCCATCGCGCCCCGCGCGGCCCGCCTCCTGGTAGTACGCCTCCACGCTGCCGGGTAGCTCCGCGTGGGCCACGAACCGGATGTCCGGCTTGTCCACGCCCATTCCGAACGCGTTCGTGGCGGCGATCACGTCGAGGCGTCCCGCCAGGAAGTCCTCCTGCGCCCGCGACCGCTCCTCATCGGACAGTCCCGCGTGATACCGCCCGGCGCGCAGTCCGAGCCCCGTGAGGTAGTCCCCCCACAGCTCCACCGCCTTTCGCGTGGCCGCGTAGACGATGCCGGGCGGCCCGACCTCCGTGACGAGGCGCGCGAGCGCGGCGGCCTTGTCGTCGCGGCCGCGACAGGTCTCGACCGCGAGCGTCAGATTGGTGCGCTCGAAACCGGTGATGAGGTCGAGCGGCTCGCGCAGCTCGAGCTGCGTCGCGATGTCGGCGCGGACCTCCGGGGTGGCCGTCGCCGTGAATGCCGCGGCCGGCACCCCGAGCTCCGCGCGGAAGCCGGCGAGCCGCCGGTAGTCCGGCCGGAAATCGTGGCCCCATTGGCTGATGCAGTGAGCCTCGTCGACGACGAGCCGTGCGGGAGAGATGCGCCGGAGCGCATCACGGAAGGTGGCGCTCCCCAGCCGCTCGGGGGCGACGTACAGCAGATCGAGCCGCCCCGCGGCGAGCTCGCCCTCCACCGCGCCGCGCTCGTGCGGCGCCAGGCCGGAGTGGAGTGCGGCGGCCGCAATACCGCGCGCGCGCAGCCCGTCGACCTGGTCCTTCATCAGGGCGATCAGCGGCGATACCACGATGGTCGTGCCGTCGAGCAGCAGCGCGGGAAGCTGAAAGCAGAGGGACTTTCCCGCGCCGGTGGGCATGACGGCCACGAGGTCGCGCCCCTGCAGCACGGCCAGCGCGGCCTCCCGCTGCCCGGGCCGGAAGGCGCGGAGGCCGAACCGCTCGTGGAGCGCGCGCTCGAGCGCCGCGGCCGCAGCGGAAGTATCGAGGGTGGGAATCGGTCTGGTCACACCGGAATCTAGTCGGTCCGGCGACGCATCCGACAAGCACAAATGACGCGGGAGGGAGCGGCTCAACGCTGCTCCTGCTGGGCCGGCTACTGCAGCTTCATGATCGTGCCGGCCGACGGTACGCCGTTCCGATTCAGCAGGAACAGGATATAGTGGCCGGGCGGTGCCCGCCGGCTGGTGGTCGGCGTCGTGACGCGCACCTTACCCGAGAGCCGCGCCAGCGTCAGCGTGTTGGCGCGCTGGTTCGCGTCGAACGCGTGCGTGACCGATCCGAGCCGGATCCACCGCGCCTCGGTGATCTGGGCGGCGTTGGGCGTGGTGACGAAGAAGCTCTGGCCATACCCCACGGTCGTCTGCGAGAGGCTGGTGATGACGGGGCGCGCGCCCTTGAACAGATAGGGTGGCCGGAAGATCTCGTGGTTGCGCTGGGCAGGATACGGTTCCGGCGTGAGCGGAACGTTCGCATCGCCGCTCGCGCCGTGCAGCACCGTGCCGTCGGGCAGCAGCAGCGACACCGAGTGATACGCCCGGTCGATCCGATTGCTGGCGAGCTGTGTCCAGTGACCGGTCCGCGGATTCCACACCTCGGCGGCGTGCACGGCTCCCGACAGGGTGTTGAAACCGCCCGCGCTGGTGCCGCCCGTCGCCAGGACCTGGCCGTCCGGCAGGATCGTCGCGTTCATGTGCCGCCGGGCGAACTGCATCGGGTCGGTGCTGGTCCACCGTGGGCTGGACGTGTTCAGGTCGATCGTCTCGGCCGTGGCCGTGGGCGTGCTGGACTTGGGATCGTTGGTGCTCCACTTGAGATCGCCGCCGCCGCCGACGACCATGACTTTGCCGGTTTCGTACATCACGGCCGAGCCATAGTCGCGGTTGTAGGGCCAGATGTGCGTCAGCCCCGAGCCCGAGGTCCACCGGCCCCGACCGCTGGACGTCACGATGTCCACGTCGAGCCACCGGGCCTTCACCCGCTCTCCGGCGTAGAACACCTTCCCGTTCGGTGCCAGGAACTGCCGGGGGTAGTACGGCAGCTTGAGGCTCGCGCCGGTGAGGCGCACCCACCGGCTGTCTTCCCAAATCTCCGGGATGAGCACCTCGGTCGAGGTGGTATCGCGCCCCGCCACGGTCACCATCCGCCCGTCCGCGAGCGTGGTCACGGTGGGGTACCAGCGACCCTGGGCCATCTTGGGGAGGCCCGTCACCCACCGCTCCGTAAACGGGTCGAAGATGTTGGTGACGTCGAGCCCGCGATCGTCGTCCTTGTGGCCGCCCGAGACCATCAGGCGGCCGTCGGCCATGAGCGCGTGCCCCGAGCAGAACAGCATGGTGTCGGCCGGCACCTCGATGGCCGTCGTGGGCGGGCCGGCGGCCGGGTCCCAGAGGCGCGGGTTGGCCATCATTGCCGTCCCCGCCTCGTACTTGCCCCAGGCGATGATCTTCCCGGTCGGCAGGAGGCTCATGTGTAGTGGGACGATGTCCCAGTTGACGGGCGCGTCCCACTGGCCTGTCGTCGCCTCCGGAGGCAGCGCGCCGAGCGTGACCGTGGAGGACGTGGCCGTGACGGCACCGGTCGAGTAGCGGAGCGTGTGCGGGCCCGTGCCGGCGATGCCCAAGTCGGCGAACTTGGCCTTGCCGGTGGCGAGCGTCGTCGCCGTCAGGGTCCCCTGCAACGTCCCTGATCCGGTAGCGATGCTCACCGTCACGACGGCCCCCCCGACTCCGCTCCCGCTCGCGTCCTTGACGAGTACGACGGGTTGGCGGGCCGGGTCCCACACTTCGCCATCCAGGGCGCTCACCGGCGGTTGGACCACGATTTTGATCGAGGCGGCCGGACCGGCCGAGAGCGAGACATGGCCCGCGGTGGGCTCGGTACCGGGCTGGGTGAGCTCCTCGCCGCCGCACGTGACCGACGCAACCGCGAGTGACGCGGCCAGCATGAGATGGGTACAACGGCGCGAAGCAGGAGTCATCGGATGTAGGGGACGGGGCATTCCGGCCGGGAGCGCACGATTCGCGCCAGGCGGGAGACTGCGCGTCGCGGCTTAACGTGCTGTCGGCAATGCGGTTCGGCAAACCCGTCCGGCGACTGTGGCACCGTCACGACGGGCGGTGAGGCGGGCATGTCGGGCTATGGTTGCTCGTGCTCCAGCGCATCCCGAAGCCGCTCGGTCAGCTCCTCGACGCTGAAGGGCTTCTGCAGGAACGCGGCGCCGGGCGAGAGCTCGCCATGCATCGCGACCGCCTCGGCGCTGTAGCCCGACATGAATACGACCCTGATGCCGGGCCTGAGCCGGCGCAGCCGGCGAGCGAGTTCGCCGCCGTTCATCCCTGGCATCACCACGTCGGTCAGCAGCAGGTCGATCTTCCCTGGCTGCTCCTCGGCCACCCGCAGTGCGGACGGCCCGTCAGCCGCCTCCAGGACGCGATAGCCGTGCGCCAGCAGTATCCGGCGCACGGGGGCGCGCACGCCGTCCTCGTCTTCCACCACGAGCACCCGCTCCGTGCCCCGACTCCGCACCCGGCGTCGGGCTGGTGGCCGCTCAGCCCCGCCCAGCCCCGCCGGGGCGACCGGCAGGTGGATCGTGAACGCCGTGCCGCGTCCCGGTGCGGTGTCCACGTGGATGTATCCGCCCGTCTGCTTCACGATGCCGTACACCATCGAGAGCCCGAGGCCCGTGCCCTTCCCCCGCTCCTTCGTGGTGAAGAACGGCTCGAAGATGCGCGAGCGGGTCGCCTCGTCCATCCCGGCGCCGGTGTCCCGCACCACCAGGAGGCTGTACGCCCCGGGCGAGAGGCCGCGCTGGCGCCGCGCGTCCGAGGGGCGGACGATGCGGTGTCCCGTGGCCAGCGTGAGCGTGCCCCCGTCGGGCATGGCGTCACGCGCGTTCACCGCCAGATTCATCAGGACCTGGGCGAGCTGAGTGCGGTCGGCGCGGACCGGCGGTGCGTCCGTATCGATCGCGGTCTCGAGCCGGATGGATTCGCCGATGAGCCGCCGCAGCATGCGCTCGCCCTCGTGCACGACGTCGGCCAGCGCGACCACTTCCAGGTTCAACACCTGCCGGCGGCTGAACGCCAGGAGCTGACGTGTCAGGTCTGCCGCGCGTACGGTGGCGCGCTGGATCTCCCCCAGGTGCTCCCGCACCGCCTCCTGGTCCGCGAGCTCCTCCAGCGCCATATCGGCCGAGCTGCCGATGGCGGTGAGGAGATTGTTGAAGTCGTGCGCGACGCCTCCCGCGAGCTGGCCGACCGCTTCCATCTTCTGCGCCTGCCGGAGCTGCTCCTCCAGGAACCGCTGCTCGCCCACGTCCACGAAGATGCCGTTCCACAACGTGCCGCCGTCGGCCTCGGGCGTGGGGAGGGCGCTGCCTCTGATCCACTTCGGGGCGCCATCCTTCGGCGTGAGGCGAAACTCGAGCAGCCAGGGCCGGAGCGTTCGTGCCGACTGGAGGAGGGTCGCACGGCAGGTGGCAATGTCGTCCGGGTGCACCAGCGACCAGAACCGTCCCCCGTCGGCTTCGGCTTCTTCCGACCCGATGCCGGCCAGCTTCCGAATGCCCGCGCTCAGGAAACGGAACGACTCGCGGCCGTCGGGCGAAAGCCGATAGTGATACACGGCGCCCGGGATGCCCTCGGTAATGCTGTGGAGCTGCCGCTCGCTTTCGCGCCGCACTCGCGCTCGGCCGGCCGCCGCGCGCCAGACGGCATGGCGCAGCGAGCGCGCCAGATGAGGGGTCCGGAGCGCGGCGCGCGGAAGGAAATCCTGTGCGCCGAGCCTCAGCGCCTCCGCGGCCGCCGCGGGCTCCCCGTCGGCGCCAAGGGCGATGATCGGGAGCTCGGGCCAGCGCTCGTGCAGCGAGAGGATCGTCGGAGGGCCGCCGAGCTCCGGGATCGTGAGATCGAGCAGCACCGCGTCGAACCGGTCTGCCTGGAGCTGTCCCAGGGCCGCGGCCACCCGGGATGCGGCCACCACCGCGAACTCCGGCGGAACTTCGGCGCGCAGCGCGGCCAGGGCGTCGGCGGTTGCGGCCGGGTCCTGGGTCACCATCAGCACGCGCAGCCGGGCGAGTGGAAAACGCCGCGTGCGGGTCGCGCGACGGACGGGCTCGTTCACGGGACTTTCGCGATATGAAGCGAGGGGGTAGCGGAATGATCTGCCTCCGAGCGCGGGGAGTCAAGCGCCCTGGGGCGTAAAGCCGAGGCCCCGATCCCCTGGTCGGGATCGGGGCCTCCGCGGCGTACCGCAGGCCGGCCGGCTACTTCGAGTGCGAGCTATCGCTACTCGATGGCGCTCCGGCGGACGACGTGTCCCGCAAGGAGGACGAGTCCCGCATCGACGACGTGTCCGATGCCGACGTGCTGTTCTTCATCGAAGACGTATCCGCTCTGGCCGCGGTGTCCGCGCCGGTGGCACCCGGCTGGTAGCCGCGTGTGGTGTCGGCTCCGACCTTCCCGGAGTCCGGCCTGGCATAGCGGTTCGCCTGCTGCCGACGCTTGATGGCCGCAAGCGTCGAGACGCTGTCCACCCCTCCGTGGCTGTCACACGCCGTGGCCGAGGCCGCGGCGGCCTGGCCATCCTTGCATGCCACCGTGTCCGTGGCCGCGAACTGCCCGGCGCGCATCTTGGTCCAGGCGTTCGTCGTGTTCCAGTCCACGTCACCGTGGTTCTTGCAGGCGACCTGCGACGGCCCTGGCTGAGTGCTCCCGTCCTGGCATACCAATACGACCGGCATCTGCGCGCTGGCCGTGGCCGGGACGAGCATGACAGCCGCCAGCGCCCCGATCCCGAGTATCAAACCTTTCATGTGTCCTCCTCGACAAATCCGGCGGCGCTCCGCTTGAGCGCCCGCACCGGGCCATACTCGGTCATTGGCGCGGCTCGAGCCGTGAGGCTGGTCACAGCCGAGGGCCCTGGCCGCGCTGAGAGGCGCCGCGGACTAGGCGTCTGGATGGGGCGCGGCGAGCAGTCGCCGGCACTCCTCGGCCAGAACGCCGGCCGTTACGAGGGGCGGCTCGGCGCCCGTGAACGACGCGGTATCGGTGAGCAGCGGGCAGCCTCCGCTCACCCCGCCGAGTACGCCGGCGGGCACGCCGAACACGACGCGGCGGATGCGCGTCCGCCGCACGGCATACGCACAGAGCACACATGGCTCGACGGTGGTGTAGAGGGTGGCGCCGGACAAATCGAGCGCGCCGCTGGCGCGGCACGCGGCGCGAAGGGCCTCGATCTCGGCGTGCGCCGCGGGGTCGAGCAGCTCGCGCGTCCGCTCGCAACCCTCGCCGATCACATCACCATCGCGCACGACGACCGCGCCGACCGGGACCTCGCCTGCGGCGAGTGCACGCCGCGCCAGCTCGAGGCAGCGCTGCATGTACGACTCATCGCCCGGGAGCACCATCAGTCAACCTGCGCCGAAGCGGATCTGAAGCTGAGGTTGACGCCGGAGGGCTGCCGCTCCACGATGCGCCGTCCGGCGCATGAAAACGCCTGACGCAGGTGTGCCCACGTCAGGCGAACAACTTCCGAGAGCGGGCGACCGGACTCGAACCGGCGACGTCCAGCTTGGGAAGCTGGCATTCTACCACTGAATTACGCCCGCGACTGAGGGGTGAATGTCATCGCCCCACCGGCCGGTGTCAAGCCGACGCGGTGCTCACTTCCCCCGCGACGCTTCCAGGAAGCTCCGGAGGTCCGGCTCGCTCACCGCCGGCTCCCCGGGCGAGACGTTGTCCAGCCGGCCCTCCCGCATCCACCGCTCGAGCTCGCCGACCAGGTCGAAGAGGTGGTCGAACGAGTCCACCACGAACAGCAGGGGCTGGTAGTGGTCGATCTCGAAGTACTGGTTGATGACCCACTCGAGTTGCATCGGATACCGCTGCACCTCGGGTGAATCGATCGCATGAGCGATCTCGCCGTGGGAGCTCAGCAGCCCGCTCCCGTACACCTTGAGGCCGTGCCCGTCGGGGCCCCGCATCAGCCCGAACTCGATCGTGAACCAGAAGAACCGCGCGAGCGCCTTGAAAATGCTGGTGACCCGCCGGATCTGCTCGTGCTCGTCCCGGATTCCCGCCACGATTTCCGCCGCAGTGTGGGCACAGTCGCCGAACCGGACCAGCGTGTCGGCGAACGCACGGTCGGTGTGCATCGGCACGTGCCCGGCGATATCGTGGAAGATGTCCGGCTCGGGCAGGTAGTCGAGCGTGGCTCCGTCCCGGATCGTGATCGTGGTCGGGAACTCGCGGTTGCGCAGGCAGTCGAAGAACAGGAAGGAAGGAACGTACCCGCTCACCGGCTTGGCCTGGAAGCCGGTGAGCGGGCTCAGAAATCGGTTGACGTCCTCGAGCCGGGGCACGCGCGCCGGGTCGAGGCAGAGGTTGTCGATACCCTGGAGGAACCGCGGGTTGGCGTAGCGGCGCCAGCGATCTTCCATGCGGGTGAAGAGCCGCCGCCAGGCTTCGTGATTGTCGTCGGTGTACAGCTCGTAGGGCTGGTGGATGTACAGCCGGCCCTCGGCCTGCGCCTGTTCGATGAACGGCGCGCGCGTCGTGGTCAGTCCGCTCTCGATCGCGCGCGCCGTCCGTGCCCCCGCCATGAACCCTCCTCTGTGATCTGCTCCAGACTACTTCCGCCGGTAGCGCCAGGCCGTGATTCCACTCCCCTTCCCCGCGACCGGGATCTCCTGCGAGGCGCCGGATTTGAGTGCCGGGATCTGCGCCTCCTGGGTCGCGACCACGCCGCCGGCCGCGTTGAGGAACTCCACCTCGATCGCCACGGGCGTGGGTGGAATGGCCTTGCCGGAAGGTGTCTGCGCCGCACGGCCCGAAGCCGACAGGGTCAGCGTGGCGTCTCCCGCGGATACGACGAAGTTCGAAGCCTTGACGTCGGCCGGCAGCGCCAGCACCTGCTCGGCGGTCTTGACTGCCTGGTCCACCTTGCCTGCCTGCTTGTAGCCCTCGCCGAGGAGCTTCAGGGCATTCTCGCTCAGCGGCTCGATGGCCACCAGCTTGGTCGCCGTCTCCGCCAGCTTGGCGCCGTTCTTCATGGCCAGGTAGGTGTTGCTCAGGTTCGAGAGGGCGTCCCGGTTGTAGGGCTCCGAGGCGACCACCTTCTCGAATGCCGCGGCGGCGTCCGGATATTTCTTCTCGTTGTAGAAGTTGACACCGATCGCCATCAGGTCCTGCGAGGCCGGGGGCGCCCCCGCGGCGCTCGGCGCGCCGCCGGCGGCGACGAGCTCCTTCTCCAGTGCCTGTGCCTGCTCGACCTTGCCGGCGCCGCGGTACGCGCCCGCGAGCCCGCGCTTGGCCTCCACGTCCTTCGGGTTCCACTTGAGATAGCGCTCGAAGGCAGCGGCCGCCTCGTCATACTTCTTGGCGTTGAGCAGCAGCGCCGCCTGGTTGAAGGCCGACCGGTCGCGGATCTGCACGTCGATCGTATCCGTGGCATTCTCGCCCGCCGACGCCGCCTGGCCGAAGTAGTACGCCGCGCTGTCGGTCTGACCCTTGTCGTTCAGGATCGTGGCCATCCCGTAGTAGACGCGGGGAGACCCGGGATAGATGACCCCGGCCTGGCGGAACATGGCCAGCGCCGAGTCGCTGTTCTTCTCCTGCTCGAACTTGCTTCCCGCGTTGAGCAGCGCGCCCCAGGCGGCTCGCCGGTAGCCGGCGATGTCCTTGGCACAGTCAGGCGCCAGCGCCTGCGCGCGGGTGAGCGCGGAGTCCGCGTGGTACAGATCGCCCTGACGCAGGTAGATCCGGCCGAGGTAGTACCAGGCGGCCGGATTCTTGTCCTGGCCGTTCTGCTTGATAGCCTCGAGCAGCACCCGCTCGCCGTTGCCGAGCGACCGCGCCTTGTTTTCGGGAACTTCCGTCTCGATGCTGGTCTTCAGGTACGACGCTCCGCTGCTCACCTTGAAATGGTTCGGCTTGATGCCGCAACTGGCCCCCTCGTACTTGCTCGGCATCGCCGCGGCCACGCGGTCGTTCAGCGCCGGCTGCTGGGCGCTCACCGCGGTGGCACTCAGGGACAGCAGGATGAAGGTCGACGCGATCTGGGCGTTCACTCGTCATGACTCCTTGTTCGAGGTCCGGAGCCCGGCGGCACCCTCGGGGCTCACCAGGCGAAGCGCCCGCTCACGCAAGTCCCTTGCCACCTCGTGGGCGGGCTGTCCCGTCCGCAGGGACAGGGCTGCCACATCGTCGTATTCCGGTTTCATCCTGGGGCCGTCGGGCGCCTCGAGCACCTTCACCCGGACGTGCGTGCCGTCGGCCGCTTCGACCTGGACCTCACGCCGCGGAAGGGTTACCCGCTCCGCCGGCTGCCGCCGCACCCCCGCGGTGGTGCTGTGGCGGAAGAAGGCGTCCGTCACCCTGTCGACGAGCGGCGCCGGTGCCACGGCCTCCACCCGGAATCCGGTGCGGCCCTTCTTCATCTGCGTGGACCAGACCTGCACGTCGAGCGCGCCGGCGGTGACCAGTGCCTCGCGCAGCGGGTCGAGATACTCCGGGCTCATGTCGTCGAGGTTCGTGGACAGGAGGACGACCTCACCTGCCTCCGCCACCGGCTCGGCGACGATCAGGCGGAGCGCGTTGGCGTAGGTCGATGGGTTGCGCCCGCCCGCGCCCCAGGCGCCCGCGACCACGCCCCGCCAGCGGGCCGGCGGCGCTCCCTCGGAGAGCACGCGCAGCAGCACCGCTCCCGTCGGGGTCACGGCCTCACCGGTGATGGGGCCGTTGGGGCCGACCTCGAGTCCCTCGAGCAGGATCGCCGTGGCGGGAGCGGGGACCGGTATGATGCCGTGTGCGGCCCGCACCCAGCCGTCTCCCACGCCGATCGGACGATTGTAGATCCGGCTGATGCCGAGCTGCTCGAAGCCTTCGATGGCTCCCACGATGTCGATCAGCGCGTCGACCGCGCCGACCTCGTGGAGCGCCACCTGCTCGGCCGGCAGCCCGTGCACGCGCCCCTCCGCCTGGCCGAGCAGCCGAAAGGCCCGCACGGCACGCTCCCGCACCCAGGCCGACAACGGGGCGCGCTCGACGGCGGCGATCAGGTCGGTGATGTGCCGGTGTGCCCCGGGCGAGTGGGGTGGGTGCTCGTGGGAGTGGTGAGCCCCGACCTCGTCACGCTCATTGTGCGCGTGCGCATGTACGGCGGGGCTGCTCGGCTGCTCCTGCTCGCCGCCGGGCAGGATGACGTCCACCTTGGTCGCCAGTAACCCGCAGCGGTCTACCGGCGTGACCGAGACCGTGACTTCAGGGGCGCCCAGCCGAGCCGGGAGTCCCCGCAACCACTCCACGGGTGCGCCGGCCGCGATGAGCGCGCCCAGCAGCATGTCCCCGCTGATTCCCGCGGCCGGGTCGAGGATGGCAAAACGTCCATCAGCCATAGACTTGTGAATATGGGCGGGGATCAGACCGGAGGCAAACCCGAGGGGTCCCGATAGAGCCAGCCGGCTCCCGTGTTGAACGCGACCACTCGCTCGTCCGGCCGGAGCGCTCCGCGGTCGAGCAGCGCACGCGCCGCCGCCAGCGTGGCGCCACCCTCGGGGGAGAAGTCGATGCCTTCCTCGCGGGTCGCAGCCCGGGCCTCGCGCTCCAGCTCTACGTCGCTCACCGCGACGGCACCTCCTCCACTCTCCCGGAGCGCCTGCAGCATCAGCCGGCCCCCGAGGGGGCTCGGGACGCGGAGCCCGCTCGCGACGGTCTCCGGCGCCTCCCACGGCTCGCATTCCTGCCCCCCTGTGTCGAACGCTCGCACTACCGGCGCGCAGCCGCTGCTCTGCACCGTGTACATGCGCGGCAGGGGGTCCTGAACCCAGCCCGCGGCCCGGAGCTCCGCAAACGCCTTCCACATCCCAATCAGACCCGTCCCGCCCCCGGTTGGATAGATGATGGCGGCCGGCAGCCGCCAGCCCAGTTGCAGGGCGATCTCCAGTCCGAGCGTCTTCTTCCCCTCGATGCGATAGGGCTCCCGCAGCGTGGAGAGGTCCACTGCCCCGGTTTCGGCTGCGTAGGCCCGCGCCGCCGAGCCGCAGTGGCCGATGTGTCCGTCGAGCAGCACGAGCTCGCCCCCGAAGACCAGGATCTGCGAGAGGATGGTGCGCGGTGTCGTCCGCGGGGCATAGACCCGGACGGGGACGCCGGCGCGGGCAGCATACGCGGCGGCCGCCACGCCTGCGTTGCCCGCGGTCGGCAGCACGAAGCGCTCCGCGCCCGCGAGCACCGCGCGGGTCACGGCGGCACTCAGTCCCCGCGCCTTGAATGAGCCGGTCGGGTTGGCACCCTCGTCCTTGATCCAGAGATCGTGGAGGCCGAGCCGGCCGCCGGCCCGCGCGGTCCGGAGGAGCGGCGTGTCGCCCTCACCGAGCGTGACCGGCTCCTCTCCCTCGGCCAGCGGGAGAAACCGACGGAACCGCCACATCCCGTGCAGCCGACGCAGCTCCGCGCGATCGACCAGCACCGGCACCCGGTGGGGGTAGCGCACGAGCCACGGCATGCCGCAGCGCTCGCACACCGTGGGAAGCCCTTCGGGCCCGCTTTCCGCGCCGCAGCTCGAACACTCGAGCGTCCAGTCGGCCGCGGGCGCGGCGGTCACGGAGTGCCATTCAGGTGGGAGAGGACCCGCTCGGCCAGACGCGCGGAGAAGCCGGGGACGGTCGCGAGCTCCGTGACCGAGGCGGATTTCACGCCCGCCAGGCTGCCGAAGCGCTCGAGCAGCTGCCGTCGCCGGTTGGGGCCCACGCCGGGAATGTTGAGCAGCTCCGACGTGATCGTCCGCCGCGTGCGGCGCTGCCGGTTGTACGCCAGTCCGAACCGGTGGGCCTCGTCGCGGGCCCGCTGCAGCAGCCGGAGCGAGGGGCTGCGGCGGGACAGCCGCAGGCTCTCCGATCGGCCCGGCAGGAACACTTCCTCTTCGCGCTTGGCCAGGCTCACCATGGGGATCGGACCGAGGCCCACCTTTTCCATCGCGTCCAGCGCGGCGTTGAGCTGGCCCTTGCCGCCGTCGATTACGATCAGATCGGGGAGCGGAAGTCCCTCGTCCCGGCGGCGCGTGAGATAGCGGGTGATGACCTCGTGAATGGCCGCGAAGTCGTCCTGCTGACCCAGACCCTGGATCCGGAACTTCCGGTACTCGCTCTTCTTCGGGCGGCCTGCCTCGAACCAGACCAGCGAGCCGACCGTGTCGCGGCCCTGATTGTGGGAGATGTCCACGCACACCAGGCTGCGTGGCACCGAGTTGAGCCCCAGATCGCGGCCCAGGGCGTACACCGGATCCTCGGCGCGCTCCTCCGTTTCGAACGACTCGATCCGCAGGCTCTCGAGCAGGTGCCGGGCGTTGTGGTCGGCCAGCTCGAGCCAGCGGTGGGCGGTCCCCCGCTGCGGGATCGTCCAGTCCGCCTCGGGAACGAGTTCGCGCAGCGCATCCCAGTCCTCCGGCGGAAAGGGGACCACGACGCGCCGCGCCCGCGATTCGGTCGGCACGTAGTATCGGACGAGAAAGGCACTCAGCACGGCGCCGTCGGCCTCCTCCTCGAGCCCCTCGAGGAACCGGTGCTCGCGGCCCACCACCCGGCCTTCGCGCACGCGGATGAGCACGCCCACCGCGTCGTCTCCGTCCCGGGCATAGCCCACGACGTCCGCGTCACCGGTGCCGATCACCTCCACGCTGGCCGGCTCCTCCAGCCGTTCGAGCCACCGGAGCGCGTCGCGCATCTCCTTCGCGCGCTCGTAGTCCTCGCGGCCGCTGGCGGCCAGCATCGCCTCGCGCACCTTCTGTCGGACATCGCCGGTGCGTCCTTCGAGAAAATCGACGACGTCGTCGACCATCCGCCGGTAATCGGCGGCCGACTGCCAGCCGACGCAGGGCGCCCGGCACCGGCCGATGTGGTAGTCGAGGCACGGACGCTCCCGCGCCTCCCCGGGCAGGTCGTCCGCGCAGCTCCGGACGGTATAGAGCCGGCGGATGATCGCCAGCGTGCGCCGGAGCTGGCCCACGTCGGTGTAGGGTCCGTAGTAGCGAGCCCCCGGGATGTCACGCCGGCGCGTCACCAGCACCCGGGGAAACGGCTCCGCCAGTGTCACGGCGATGGACGGGTAGCTCTTGTCGTCCTTGAGCCGCACGTTGAAACGCGGGCGGTACTCCTTGATCAGATTGTTCTCGAGGATCAGCGACTGGGGCTCGGAGGCGACGACGATCGTCTCGACGTCCGCGATGAGCCGCTGGAGCAGGCGGTTCTTGGGGCTCGCCTCGAAGTCGGCGGCAAAGTAGCTCCGCACCCGGCTGCTGAGCCGCTTGGCCTTGCCGACGTACAGGATCTCCCCGGCAGCGTCCTTCCAGAGGTAGACGCCGGGGCCGTCCGGCAGGGTGTCGAGCTTGCGCTGCAGCGCGTCGGGAAGTCGGGGTGCGGTCATGAGGGTTGTCGCAGGAACCGGAGGCGTCGGACCACCGCGCCGGACTCGGGAACGCCGAAGCGGTGGGTGACTGAAAAATACACCGCCCCGTACACCGTCAGCAGCACGAGCGCCGAGATCACCGGCTGCCGGATCGGGGCCGCGGCGCGGAGCGCCCAGGCGGCCGCCGCGCCCAGGGCCGCCGCCACCCAGAGCCGCACCGCCAGCGGAATCGGCAGCCCGGTCGTGCCGATGCGGGCGTTGAGCCCGCGGCGGAGCAGGAGAAACTCGATCCACCCCGCGATTCCGGCCGAGGCGGTCAGGCCGGCCGCCCCCCAGCGCTGGTCCACGCCGAGCGCTCTCGGCAGCGGCAGCGCGAACAGGTAGCCCAGCGCGATCGTGAGGGCGACACGAACCACGGCGAAGCGGAGCGGTGTGCGCGTGTCCTGGAGCGCGTAGTAGGTGGAGGCGTAGAGCCGTCCCATGGTCGAGGCGAGCAGCCCGACGGCCGACCCCGCCAGGATGCCCCAGACGTACAAGGTCATTCCCCGCGTGAACGCGCCCGATTGATAGAGCGCCCCCGCGACCACATCGCCCAGGGCGAGAAAGGCCACGGCCGAGGGCACCACGAAGAAGGCGATCTGCCGGAGGCCCGCGCCGAGTCGCTGACGGAGGTAGGCGGCGCGTTCTTCGTCGCTCCCCACGGCGCTCGCCATCGCGGGCAGCTCGGCTGCCGAGACCGACATGCCGAACAGGCTCACGGGGAGCGTGTAGAGCACCTGCGCGTACGAGAGCGCCGCCACGGCTCCCCCGGGGAGGAGGCTCGCCAGGACGGTGTCCACGTACGCGCTGATCTGCACCACACCGCGGCCGACGAACACCGGCCCGAAGTTGTGAAGCACCGCGCGCACCTGCGCGGATCCGCGCAGCAGGCGCGGGCGGATGCCCCGGAGCAGCTTCGCCACCGTCGGGAGCTGCACCAGGAGCTGGAGCAGACTGCCCAGCACGGAGCTCCAGGCCGCGATTTCCGCCAGCGGGTACTGCGCCCGGCTCCGTCCGAAGGCCACGAGGCCCGCGATGATCGCCAGGTTCCACAGCACCGGCGCGGCATAGCTGAGGAAGAATCGGCGGTGGCTGTTGAGGACGCCCAGGCACCAGGCGGAGAGCACGAGCAGCCCGGCGCCGGGGAACAGGATGCGCACGAGACGGATCGTCGCTTCGCGCTTCTCGCCCGTGAAGCCCGGCGCGATGATCGCGATGAGCCACGGCGTGAGCAGCACCCCCACGAGCACGAGCAGCGACGTGACCAGCGCGAGCAGCGCGGCCACGGCGCCGGCCACCCGGCGCGCCTCCGTCTCGTCTCCCCGGGCGCGGAGGCCGGCGTACACCGGGATGAACGATGCGGAGAGCACCCCTTCGCCGAAGAGGTTCTGCAGGAAGTTCGGGATCCTGAACGCCGCGTTGAATGCGTCCGCGGCGTCGGAGGTGCCGAAATAGTGGGCGAAGACCCGGTTGCGGACGAGACCGACGAGCCGGCTGAGGAGGATGCCGGCCGCCACCATGACCGCGGGTCGCGCGGCGCGGCGCTGGCCGGCGGTCAGGACTCGGGCGACGGTGGGAGGGGAGCGGGAGCCGGGGTCGCGAGCAGGCGCTGGAGAAAGGCCGCCTCGTCCTGCAGTCCCTGCATCGTGCGGTTGAGGTCGTCCACTTCCGCCTCGAGCAGTTCGACGCGCTTGGCGAGCGCCACGACGTCGGCGGGCGCTTCCTGCGGACCTTCCAGCCGCCGCGCCAGCGCGCGCCCGATCGGCGAGTCCACCACGATCCCGAGGATCGGGATCAGGAGCGCCACGAGCAGGAAGAGCGCGATGACCGACATGGGGTCGAGTCTACGCGGGTTGCGGCCGCCCTTCAAGGGCGCCGCCGTACCACGCCTGGATCGCCCCGGTCAGCTCCTCGAGCAGCGCCGGTCCGTACCGCGCGAGGAACGGTGCCAGCGTGAGCACCCGTTCCTGCGGCTTGCCCCCAGGTGCCACCGCGGTGCGGGCCCGGGCCAGCTGCCCGAGCTCCGTCTCCTGCCGCCGCTTGAGATGCTGCACCAGCTTCTTCTCCACGTCCTGGGTCCCGGCCAACGCCTGCTGCCGGGCGCTCTGGGTCGGGCGCGCGAGGGTGGGGTCGATCGCCGTGGCGGCGTGCTCGAGCAGAGCGTACTCGGTGTCGAGCGCCGTCCGGAGCCGCTCGAGCGACGTGAGCGCGTCCGCGGGGAGCTGGGAGCGGACCAGGCGCGCCTCGAGCGGCCCGGCGGGCGCGAGCAGCTCCTCGAGCGTGAGCCCGAATTTCTCGAGCACGCGGTCCACCCGTGGCTCCACAATCACGCCCGACCACCTGGGCAGCGCGAGCTGTCGCGGGACCTTCATGCGGGAGTAGATCGGCGGCGTCAGCTCGAGATATCGGAGCTCGCCGGGGCCGCCCAGGTACGCCACGGTGGGGAGCAGCGCGCGTTCCACCACGGGCCGGAGGAGCACGTTGGGCGAGAGCCGCGAAGGTGCGTCCGCCGCGATCCGCTCGATGGCCGCGAGATCGAACCGCTCCCGGCTCCGCCGGGTGACGAACCCGCCGTCGTCCCGCACCAGGCGGTCCCGTCCGAGGCTGGCTTCCAGCATCACGAGCGCGGCGCCATCGCCGACGGTGATCCCGGAGTTGCGGGCCGCCGTCCCCTGCTCTTCCGACCAGCGGTCGAGGGCGTCGTCCAGCTCACCCGCCTGCCGGAGCGCCGCAACCAGGTGGGGAGCGGCGGCCTGCTTGGCCGCGGGATGCGTGCTGTCGAAGGCGAGCACGCCTAGGGGCTCGAGCAGCTCGGCCATGGCGCCGGCAAAGCTGCCCGCGACGCTCGCTTCGGGCCGGTAGTGCCGCTCCAGCCAGGCGAGCGTCGCGTCCCGGAACTCCGACGCCGGGAGCCCTGCGGCGAGTGCCGCCAGCGCGGCCACGACGCCCTCGCCCAGCGGCTGGCGGTACATCGGCGTGAGCGGAGCGTCGGGCGGACGCGGCGGGAGCGCCGCGCTCACCACCGATCCGTCCGCCGCGATCCACGACGCGCTGCTCGCCTCGGCGAAGTCGTGGTCGTCGCCGGCGAGCCAGAATATCGGGAGTACGGGCCGCCCCCAGCGGCGTTCGAGCAGGCGGGCCAGCGCGACGGCGCTCAGCGCCTTGTGGATCGTGTAGAGCGGGCCGGTGAAAAGACCGGGCTGCTGGCCGGTGGTGACGGCGAGCGCGCCGGGCTGGAGCAAGCGTGTCAGTTGCGCGTCCCGCGTGGACGAGGGGACGAACGCCTCCGCCAGGGCCGCGTCGAGCCCGCCGGCGGGCGGCACCGGCGGCCCGAGCGGATGCTCCAGCGGGGTCGGCACGAAACGCAGCGTCATGCCACCTGTCCCATCAGAATGGTGCGAGGGGAGTCGGCCGTGAGGAGCGAAGCGTCGTAGTCGCCGAACCGGTGCCGGACCGCGACACCCGCGGCGGCCAGCATGGCCGCGATCTGCGCCGGCTCGAACAGTCGCACGCGCTCGGTGAAGCGCCGGCCGCCGGCGGGCTCAATGGTCTTTCGGACGTAGCGCCCGTCGGCCGACACCGAGCGGTGCACCGTCACCCGGGTGCCGTCGAGCCACTGCGCCTCGCATGGGACGAGCCGCGCGCGGACCGCGGCGGCGTTGAGGAAGTCGATCACGAACCAGCCGCCGGGACGGAGCGTCCCCACCATCTCACCCAGTGCCTCGGCGTGCTCCGAGTCCCGCTCGAAGTAGCCGAAGCTGGTGAACAGGTTCACCGTGAGATCCATGGAGCCGGGGCGGATCGGCAGGGCGCGCATGTCGGCCCGCACGAGCGGCGCGCCGGTCGCGCCCTGCGCGATGCGCAGCAGCGCGCCGGACAGGTCGAGGCCGACGCAGCGCGCGCCGGCTGCCTCGAACGCGCGCGCGTGCCGGCCTGCGCCGCAGGCCACGTCCAGCACCCGCCAGCCCGGCGCGAATCCGACTCGGTCGAGGATGAGCGCCACGGCACGCTCCGCCTCCGCCGCGTCCCGGTGCGGATAGAGCTGGAGGTACTCCTCGCCGAACCACTCCTCGAACCATTCGGTCATCGCGGCGCGCCGGGACCCTTGTGATACGGCTCCCCGCGGAGGATCGTGGCGGCCCGGTAGAGCTGCTCCGCCACGACGACGCGTGCCAGCTCGTGCGGCAGCGTGAGCGGCCCCAGGCTCCACCGGTCGGCCGCCCGGGCGAGGAGGCCCGGGGCCAGGCCGCGCGAGCCGCCGACGACGAGCGCCACCGGCCGCGCCTCGCGCATCCAGCGCTCGAGCTGGCGCGACAGCTCCTCGCTGCTCCACGCCGTCCCCTCGCGGGTGAGCGCCACGAGGCGCGCCCGTGCCGGCGCCCGCGCGAGCAGCCGCGCGGCCTCCTCGTCGCGCTGCGCCGCCGCCGTCGGCGCGCGGCTGGCCTCGCGGACCTCGAGCTGCCGGACGGTCACGTGACGGCTGAGCCGCCGGAGATAGTCGTCGCATGCCTCGCGGTAGCTCGGGCGCAGTTTGCCGACGGCCAGCAGCACCAGCTCCACCTAGGCGTACATCCCCCGCAGGCGATGCACCGCCGCGACCCGCTCGATGGCCTGCATGTACGCACCGGTGCGGAGATTGACACGGTGCTTCTCCGACATGGTGATCACTTCGTCGAACGACTGCACCATGATGCGCTCGAGCCGCTGGTTGACGGTCTCCTCGTCCCAGAAGTAGCCGCCCCGATCCTGCACCCACTCGAAGTAGCTGACCGTGACGCCGCCCGCGTTGGCCAGAATGTCCGGCACCACGAAGACGCCCTTCTCTTCCAGAATGCGGTCGGCATTCGCCGTGGTGGGACCGTTGGCACCCTCGCAGATGATACGCGCTTTGACGTCGCCCGCATTGTGCCGGGTGATGACGTTCTCCAGGGCCGCGGGCACGAGGACCTCGCAGTCGACCGTGAGGAGCTGTTCGTTGGTGATCGGCTCGGCGTCCTTGTACTCGCCGAGGAAGCGGTGCTCGCGGACGTGCTGCTGCAGCTCCTTGATGCGCAGCCCCTTCGGGTTGTAGACCCCGCCCGACTTGTCGCTGACCGCCACGATGGTGAGCCCCAGCTCCTCCATCAGCACCGCCGCGGTCGAGCCCACGTTGCCGAA
The DNA here is from genome assembly GCA_036262935.1 of Gemmatimonadales bacterium. GTDB lineage: Bacteria > Gemmatimonadota > Gemmatimonadetes > Gemmatimonadales > GWC2-71-9 > CAVVWJ01. The sequence goes on from DATAHW010000081.1 coordinate 56,953, forward strand.
ACCCTGGACGGCCACCCGTGTCCCGGCGATCGGCATCCCGAGCTTCCGGAGCGCCTCGCGGGTCACCAGCATGCAGCCCCGGCCGGTCGCCTCGCGCCGGCCGAGCGAGCCGCCCATGGCGATCGGCTTCCCGGTAACCACGGCGGTGACCGTGTGCCGCTTGTGCATGGAATACGTGTCCATGATCCAGGCCATGACCCGCTCATTGGTGTTCACGTCGGGCGCGGGTACGTCGGAGTCGGGTCCCAGGATTTCGATGATGGCGGAGGTGTAGCGGCGGGTGATGCGCTCGAGCTCGGTATTGGAGAGTGTGGCGGGGTCGCAGACCACCCCGCCCTTGGAGCCTCCGAACGGAATGTTGACGAGGGCGCATTTCCAGGTCATCCACGCCGCCAGCGCCTTCACCTCGTCGAGCGTCACGTTCAAGTCGAACCGGATGCCGCCCTTTGCGGGGCCGCGGCTCGTGTTGTAGAGCACGCGGTAGCCGGTATAGACCTCGACCTCGCCCGTATCCCGCTGGAACGGTACCGACACGATGATCTGCTTTTCCGGGCTGCGCAGCACCTTGTACAGTCCCTGGTCCAGGCTCAGACGCTCCGCCGCGTAATCGAAGCGTGACATCATCCCTTCGAATGGGTTTTCCTCGTTGAGGAAGGTGTCCTTCTCGGGGCGGATCAGGAGCGGTGAGGGGCGGCTGGTGGCGCTCATAAGTGTCCGGAATGCTCCGATGGTGGTTACAGGCGGTCGATGGGTGTAACGACGGCGTCCAGCACGGCGGCGAAGCGCTCGCCGCCCTCCTCCCAGCTCAGGTCGAGCAGCGCCACGAGCGGCTCGGGGACGGCGGCCGGCCACCGGTCGCGCAGCTTGACGGCATCCTTCTGCGTGATCACCACGTGGTCGGCCCGGCGCGCGGCGTGGGCAAGCCAGGCCACGTCCTCATCGCGGTAGTCGTGGTGGTCCTTCCACGTGGCAACCTGGACGGCCGCGCCGGTCGCCTTGGTCTGCGCCACGAAGGCGTCCGGATCGGCGATGCCCGACGCGGCCACGACCCGCTTGCCGGCCAGAATCGAGGCGGGGCGGCGGGCTCCGCTCACCAGCCCCTCGAGCGTGCCCAGCCCGAGGTGGGCGATGGCGATCGGCGCGCGCACCCGGTCCGCCAGCGTACTCGCCAGCGCCCGGGCGGCCTCCGCGGTGGCCCGCTTCCGGGTCACCACCACGGCGTCCGCCCGATCGAGTGCGTCCCAGCTCTCCCGCCACGGGCCCGCGGGCAGCGGCCAGCGCACCGCGCGCGTGGTCTCCGCGCTCATGACCAGGACATTGAGGTCGCGGTGCACGTCGAGCCGCTGATAGGCGTCATCCAGCACCAGCACGTCGGCCCCGCCGACCAGCGCGCGCTCCGCTCCCGCCGCCCGGTCGGGATCGGCCACCACGATCGCCTCGGGCACCGAATGCTGATGCACGAGCGTTTCGTCGCCCCCGTAGCCGCGGAGGAGGATGCCGGGGCGGAGACCGCGCGCCACGTAGTGCCGGGCGATCCAGATGGCGATGGGGGTCTTGCCGGAGCCACCCACGGTGAGATTGCCCACGGCCACGCTCGGCAGCGGAAGGTCGTGCACCGGGAGCCAGCCCTGCCGGTAGGCCGTCCGCCGGGCACCGACGGCGACGCGCCAGAGCCCGGAGACCGGCAGCAGCGCGAGGCGGGTGAGCCGCGCGTCCACCCGCCGGCTGGTCCACAGCCAGCGCATGACCCGATGCGTGTCGCCCCGCCGGCTCATTGGTCGCTCCCCGCGATCTCGCGCAGTCGCTCCTCCGCGTCCGCCAGCCCCCGGGCGAGCCCCGCGTCGCCGGCGGCCACCTCGAACGGGCGCCCATAGATGACCCGCACGCGCGCCCCCGGCTTCGGGATCATGAACCGGTCCCAGGAATTTAACCGCCACGCCCGGCCCGCCTCGGCGTGGAGCGGCACGACGACGCCCCCGCCGCGCTGGGCCGCCGCCACCGCCCCGGGCTTGAGCGCCCGGCGGGGCCCCAGCGGGCCGTCGGGCGTGAAGGCGACGGCGTACCCCGACCGAAGCTCCCGCACCGCGCCGAGGAGTGCCCGCGCCGCGCCCCGTGTGCTCGAGCCGCGCACGGCCCGATACCCAAGCGAGGCGGCGAAGTCCGCCAGGTACTGCCCGTCGCGCGCTTCGCTGACGACGATGGCGATATCCTGCCGCCGGTGATGCCACAGGAGCGGCAGCAGCGCCTCGTGCCACAGCAGAAACACGTGGGGCCGCCGGGCGTCGAACAACGGCCGCCAGCGCTCCTCGTACGCCGTAGTGACGCGCCAGGTCGTGGCGAGCGCCCGAATGGCCGGCCCCGCGAGCGCCCGCGCCGTGGCCGGCGGAACCCGGAGCCTCACGCGCCCAGCAGCTCGTCCGCCAGCGCCACCACCCGGGTCGTGGCGCCAGGTTCGCCCAGTCGCTCCCGCACCAGCGCAAGTCCCTCGCGCTGCGCCACCGTGGCCGGGTCGCGCGGGTCGAGCAGCGGCCGGAGCGCCTCGGCGAGCGGCCACGCCTCCGCGCGGTCCTGCAGCATCTCGGGTACGACCTCCCGCTCGGCAACGAGGTTCACCAGGCTCACCCACCGCACTGTCCGGAGCCGCTGGAACATGTGCCAGGTCAGCGGATGCACCTTGTACGCGACCACCATCGGTACGTCCGCGAGCGCGGCCTCGAGCGTGGTGGTGCCCGACTTCGCGAGCGCAGCGTCCGCCGCCGCGAAAACCGGGATGGGATCGCCGCGGAGCAGCTCGAGCCGGCCGGGATCGGGATAGTCGCCGTCGGGCGTGCCCGCCACCAGCACCCGATCGCAGCGCCCCTCGCGCAGGAGCTGGTGCGCAGCATCCCGAAACGGCCGCCAGAGCCGGCGGATCTCCTGGTGCCGGCTCCCGGGAAAGAGCCCGAGCACCCGGGCGTCCGACGGGATGCCGATCTGCTCGCGTGCCGCCGCGCGGCTGGGCCACGCCCCGCGATCGACCAGCGGGTGTCCCACGTAGTCGCTCCGGAGCCCCAGCTCCCCGAAGAAGCGCTGCTCGAACGGCAGCACCACGGCCAGCCGATCCACCGCCGACGCGAACCGGCGCGCCCGGCCGGGACGCCATGCCCAGAGCTGCGGCGCAATGTAGTAAAGGACCTTGATGCCCGCCTCCCGCGCCGCCTCGGCCACCCGCACGTGAAAGCCGGGGTAGTCGATCACAATCGCGAGATCGTAGCGGCCGGCGCGGAAGTCGGCCCGCAGGGCGCGGAGCAGCCGCACGTGCGCCGCCAGCTTGGTGACGATCTCGACCACACCGAAGGCGGCGAGCCCTTCCATGGGGTAGCGGATCGTCGCGCCGGCCGCTGCCATCAGCGGGCCGCCCAGCGCTTCGATGACGGCATCGGGGTATCGCGCACGGAGCGCGCGAACCACGCCGGCGCCGTGAAGATCGCCCGAGGGCTCGCCGGCGGAGACGAAGATGCGGGGCGCGCGCCGCGCGATCATCCAGCCGCGGGGACGGCGAGCGGCGAGGTCCGCACCGCCTCGGCCACTCGCAGCGCCAGCGCGAGCGCCGCGCGTCCCTCCTCGCCGCTCACCACCGGCTCTCGCTGGCCGCGCACCGCGTGGACGAAGCTCCGGAGCTCCAACTGGAGCGCATCGGCCTCCGGCGCCTCCAGCACGATCCGCTCGACCACGTCGGTCAGCGCCTGCCCCGTGCCCGGCTGCCAGTCGCCGCGGACGCGCATGAACTCCCCCGCGCCGCTCGCGAGGTCCAGCGAGAAGTAGCCGTTCGGCTGGAACAGCCTGAGCCGGCGCACCCGCTCGCGCGACACCCGGCTGGCCGTGGCCAGTGCCACCGCCCCGTTGGCGAACTCGACCCGCGCGTTGGCGAGGTCGAGGTGCGCGCTGAGGAGCGGCAGGCCGGACGCACGGACCTCGAGGGCTTCGGCGCCGCCGGTGAGGTGCAGCACGAGATCCAGGTCGTGGATCATGAGGTCGAGCACCACGGCCACGTCGGTGCCGCGCGGCTGGAACGGGGCCAGCCGCTGGCTCTCGATGTATCGGGGACCGCGCAGGTACGGTTCGGCCGCCCGGATGGCGCGATTGTATCGTTCGATGTGCCCCACCTGGAGCTGCAGCCCGCCCCGGTCTGCCGCCGCGATGAGCGCGTCCGCCTCGGCCACGGTGGCGGCGAGCGGCTTCTCCATCAGTACAGGGACCCCTCGCGCCAGCGCGGCGAGTCCGACCTCCGCGTGCGCCGGCGTGGGGACCGCGACGGTCACCGCCTCGACCGCGCCGAGCAGCTCGTCCAGGCTGGCGCAGGCGGTCGTGCCGAGCTCGTGGGCCACTCGGTGGGCGCGCTCGGCGTCGGTGTCGTAGACACCGGCGAGCTGGGCGTCGGCGAGCCCGGCCAGGTGGCGCGCATGATGCCGGCCGAGCGCACCGACGCCGATTACCCCGATCGGCAGGCGGGCGCTCACGCGGGCACTCCGCGCTCGGACGATTCCACGAATGCGAGGAATCGCTCCACCTCGGGCGATCCCGGGAGATCGCTCCGGGCGCGTTCGAGCGCCTGCGACAGGTTGAGCTCTGAATTGAAGAACAGCCGGTAGGCGCGTTTGAGCGCCGCGATCGTGTCGCCCGAGAAGCCGGCCCGCTGAAGGCCGATCGAGTTGAGGCCGTAGAGCTCCATCGGGTTTCCCACTGCCTTGACGTACGGCGGGATGTCCTGGTTCACCCTCGACCCCCCTCCCACGAATGCATGGGTGCCGATGGTGACGAACTGGTGCACCGCGTTGAGTCCGCTCAGGACCGCCCGGTCATGGATGGTGACGTGGCCGGCGCACTGGGTGCCGTTGGCGATCGTCACCTCGTCGCCCACATGGCAATCGTGCGCCAGGTGCACGTACGACATGATGAAACAGCGCCGGCCGACCACCGTCCGGAAGCTCTGCGAGGTGGCGCGGTTGATGGTGGAGTATTCCCTGATGATGGTGCCCGCTCCGATCTCCACCCAGGTCTCCTCCCCCTTGAACTTGAGGTCCTGGGGATCGCCGCCGAGAATCGATCCGTCGCCGATGGTCACATCCTCGGCCAGCACCACGTTGCGCACCAGCCGCGAGCGCGGGCCCAGCCGGCAGCGATCACCCACTGTGACCGCGGGCCCGACCATGGCCCAGGGGCCGATCTCCACGTCCGCCCCGATGCGCGCCGATGGGTCGACGAGCGCGGTCGGATGGACCGCGGTGGTCACCGGTCCACCACCCGCGCCATCATCTCGGCCTCGGCCACGACGTTGCCATCCACGTAGGCCACCCCTTTCATCCGGCAGGTGCGACCTCGGTTCTGCAGCATCTCCAGCTCGCAGCGAAGCTGATCGCCCGGGAGCACCGGCCGGCGGAACTTCACGTTGTCGAGCGACATGAAGTACACCACCTTCTGGTCGGGGTCCTCGATCGTGCCGAGCAGCAGCATCCCGCCGACCTGGGCCATGGCCTCGATGATGAGCACGCCGGGCATGATCGGGTGGCCGGGAAAGTGGCCCTGGAAGAACGGCTCGTTGATGGTGACGTTCTTGATCCCCACGATCCGTTTCGTCCCCTCCACCTCGAGGATGCGGTCCACCAGCAGGAACGGGTACCGGTGGGGGATCACGTCGAGGATCCGGCCGATGTCCATCGCCACGCCTCCGTCGCGCTGCGCCGTCCGGGTGAGCCAGCGGGCCAGCGCGATGTTGCCCTGATGGCTTGGCTTGGTTGCGATCACGTGCGCTTCGATCCGGCCCCCGACCAGCGCCAGGTCTCCCAGAATGTCGGCCGACTTGTGGCGAACGAACTCGTCCGGCCAGCGGAGGGTGGCGTCGCCCACGAGTCCCTCATCGGAGAGCACCAGGGTGGAGTCCAGCCCCGCGCCCAGGGCCAGCCCGCGCGCGCGGAGCGCCTCCGCCTCGTGCAGGAACCCGAAAGTACGGGCGCCCGCCAGCTCGCGTGAGAATTCGGCCGGGGTGATCTCGTAGGCGCCGCTCTGTCGGCCGATCAGCGGGTGCGACCATTCGATCGTGGTGGTGAGCCGGAGCGAGCGGGCCGGTGCCACGACGTAGCTGGCGTCGCCTTCCACGAGCTGGAACGGCGCCGTGACGCGGTAGACGACCGGCTCACCCGGGATTTCCCTGATGCCCGCCTCACTGAGCGCCGCCAGGAATGGCGCGAACGAGCCGTCGCCGATCGGCGGCTCGGGGCCGTCGAGCTCGACGGTGAGATCGTCGAGGCCGAGCGCGGCGGCAGCCGCCAGCAGGTGCTCGACCGTCTGCACGGTCGCGTCACCCTCCCCCAGCGCGGTCCGCCGGTCGGTGCTCTGCACCTCGGTGATGCGTGCCGGGATACGCGGGGCGCCCGGGAGATCCACCCGCTGGAAGACGATCCCCTGGCCCGCCGGCGCGTCGAGGCAGCGGACGCTGGCCTCACGTCCGGTATGCAGACCCGTGCCGCGCACCACGGCGATCCCCGCGAGCGTCCGTCTAGGCATCGGGGCGCTCCCTCCCCGCGAGCCGCTCCAGGTCCGCGATGATCGGCGCCAGCCGATAGAGTGCCGCCTGTGCCCGGAGGAATTGGCGGTGCGGCCGCGCGGGGTGACCGCTGAACGAGGCGCCCGCCGGGATGTCGCCGAACACCGCGCTCTTGGCCGCGATCCGCGCTCCGTCATCGATCAGGAGGTGGTCCGTCACGCCCACGTGCCCCGCCAGAATGACGTCGTTCCCGATGTGGGTACTCCCCGCGATCCCGACGCCGGCCATCAGAAGGCAGCGCTCGCCAATCCGGACGTTGTGCCCCACGTGCACCAGGTTGTCGAGCTTGGTCCCGCGCCCGATGACGGTGTCGTCCACGCTCCCGCGGTCGACGCAGGAGTTGGAGCCGATCTCCACCTCGTCCGCCACGATGCAGCCGCCCACGTGGGGAATCCGGTCATGCCCCGCGGCGCCCCGCCGATACCCGAAACCCGGGCCGCCGATGACAGCCCCCGCCTTGATCACGACCCGGCTGCCGATCCGCGTCTCGGCGTAGCAGACGGCACGGGGGCCGATCACGGTGTCCTCGCCGATGGTCACCCCGTCGCCGAGCGACACGCCTTCCGCCAGCCGCGACCGCGCGCCGAGGTGGACTCCCCGACCCAGGACCACGAACGGGCCGATGCTGACGTCGGCGCCGAGCACGCACCCGGGGCCGAGCCGCGCGGCTGGATCCACGCCGGGTTGGAGGGCGGCCGGGGGAAACAGCGCGGCCATCACGCGCACCAGCGCCGCGTACGGGTCCGGGACCACGATGCGCGCGCGCCGGCCCTCGGGCGTTTCGGCCAGCGCGTCCGGCACCAGCACGGCGCCGGCCCGGGAGCTCCGGAGCGCCTCGGCGTAGCGCGGCGAGACGGCCAGCGAGAGCGCCTCGGGGCCCGCCCGGTCGAGCGGGCGCACGGCGCTGACCGTCACGGTCCCATCGCCAAGCAGGCGGCCACCGACGAGATCGGCGACCGCCTGCGCGGTGAGACCTGCCGTGGCCACCTGGCTAGCTGCCGGACTTGAGCTGCTGGATGACCTTCTGGGTGAGGTCCAGCGACTTGTCCGCCGTAACGACCCCGCTGTTGGGCGCACTCACGTCGAAGATGATGGCGTAGTTGCCCGACGCGCGCATGCCTTCGATCACGCTGTTGACCTTGGACTGGATCGGGTCGAGCAGTTCCCGCTCGCGGCCCGTCGCGCGCTGCTGCAGCTCCTGCGTCCGCTGTTCCAGCTTCTGCTGCTGGCTCTGGAGGTCCTTCCGCTTGGCCGCTCGCTGCGTCGGGCTGAGCATGACCGACTGCTGTTCGAAGTCGGAGGCCGCGGAGTCCAGGCTGGCCTGCAGCTTCTGAACTTCTCCCCGGTAGCTCGCGAGCTCCTTCGTGAAGGTGGACTCGGCCTGCGCATAGCCCGGCGTCGCCTTGAGGATCGCCTGGGTGTTGACGTAGGCGATCTTGGTCCCGCCCCCCTGCTGTGCCGCGAGCGGTGCGGCGGCACAGACGAGGGTGAGCAGGACGGCCCAGGTTGTCGCGACGGACAGCTTCATGCGTTGCTCCCGATGAAAGGTGCGGTCGAAGTGCTAGAAGAAATTGCCCAGCTTGAAGTGGAGCTGCCACCCCGGTGCGGGGAGACCCTGCCCGTTCACCTTGTCGAAGCCGTAGCCCAGATCCACGCCGATGGGCCCCAGCGGCGAGATGACCGCCGCGCCGACGCCCGCGCCCCGAAAGAGCCGGGTCGGATCCCACTGGCGTGCGCTGCGGTAGACGTTGCCCGCGTCGAAGAACGCGCTCACGTAGAGCGACTGGCTGATGCGCGCGCCGCCCTCGACCGTGAACGCCGCGTACGACTTCCCGAACGCGTCCGGGCTGGCCTGGTTGCCGCTGGCCGAGGGGTCGAAGCCGTTGGGCGTGATCGAGAACTCGTCGTAGCCGCGGAGCGGGATGCCGTACTGCACGCCCCCGAGCGAATAGAGCTCGGTGAAGAACGGTCCCGCGTCTCCGAAGATGAACCCCGACTTGGCCGTGAGCCCTAGCACGAACTGTACCCCGGCGCCGAGCTGCCCTCCGCCCCCCATCGTGCCCAGCGGGGCGTACCACCGGCCTTCGAGGTCCACCTTGCGGTAGTTTCCCGTGCCGCCGAGGAAGCCGCCGTTGAGCTCACCGCTCACGTTGGTGAGCGAGCCGCCCACCGCGAACGGCAGCCCGACGCGGGTGTCCCGCAGGATGCTGGTTCCGAGCGACGAGCGGCTGCAGGCGCTGCAACTGAACCGGGCGCGCAGATCGGCCGAGCCCTCCGTGTAGCGCACCCGCTGGTACGAGTAGGAGGTGAAGAACCGGGTATAGCGCGACCCGAGGAACGGGAAGCCCAGCTGGAGGCTCCCGCCCGTCTGCTTGCGGCGCCCGAGGTCGCCGATGGTGTACCGCGCGCGGGAGTCGAACAGCGACACGGTGCCGGAGATCCGGCTCTCGCGGATGGCGGGATCGGTGTAGCTCAGCGTGAAGTCGTTGATGTTCTTGCCGAACTGCCACTGCAGCTTGCCGCGCTTGCCCTTGCCGAAGAGGTTGGGCTCCTCCAGTCCCAGGAACCCGCCGACGCCGGTGCCCTGCCCGAGTGAGGCGCCGAAGTTGACGTTTCCGGTCCGCCGCTCCTCGACCCGGAACGTCACGTCGACGTCCACGCCGTTGGCCGCGGGCTTCACGTCGGGACTCGGCAGCGGCTGCTGAAAGAAGCCGAGGTTGGCGACGTTCTGGTACGACCGGATCAGCCGCTCACGGCTGAACAGGTCGCCCGGGAGCATGACGATCGCCTCGCGGATGACCCGCTCGTGCGTCACGTCGTTGCCGACGATCTCGATCTTGTTGATCGTGGCCGGCGAGCCCTCGCGGATGGTCCAGCGCAGGTCCACGACCGGCTTGCCGTCCCGCCCGGTGCGCCGGGCTTCGCTCGGCTCGACCTGGGCGTAGATGTAGCCGTTGTTGGCGTAGAGGTCCTGCAGTTTGGACGTGGCGGCCTCCCAATCGGCCCGACTGAACGGCCGCGGCCCGCCCTGCGGCGCGCCGGTGGGGCCGGTCGGCCCGAACGGGTAGAGGGTCTGCAGCTCCTCGCTGGAGAAGCGCCGGTTGCCGTCGATCGTGAAGGTGCCGACCTGGTACTGCTGTCCCTCCTCCACCTTGAGCCGGAGGCTCGCCTTGCCGCCGGTCGAGTCGGCCACGAGCGAGTCGTGCGTCACCTGGAAGTCCACGTAGCCCTGATCGGCGTACCAGCCCGGCAGACGCTCGCGGACGTCCTGGTCCACCTTGCGCTCGTCGTACTCGCCCTTCTGGAACCACCAGAACCCTTCGGGCCTGGTGTCCATGTGCTTGACGACCTGCTTGTCCGAGAAGCGCTTGTTGCCCTCGATGACGACCTGGCTGATCGCGACCCGCTGGCCCTCGTCCACGTCGAAGACGATGCGCTCCCGCCCCGGGCCCTGCGGCAGCTCGAGCGTCTTCACCTGGGCGGAGTAGTAGCCATTGTGGGTGTAGAGCGAATCGATCGCGGCGCGGGACTGCTCGACGGCATTGCGGTCGAGCGGCCGGCCGTTGACGAGCTTGACCCTGCCCTTGACCTCGCCCTCGGAGAGCTTGGTGACGCCGCGCACGGCCCACTTCTCGAGCAGCGGCCGCTCCTTCACCTTGATGGTGAGCAGCAGCCCACCACCGTGCGGCTGCTGCTCGACGAGCACGTCGTCGAACTGCCCGGTCCGGAAGAGGGCCGTGATGGCGCGCTGGATGTCGCGATAGTTGACCGGCTGTTTGGCCACGAGGCCGGACGTACCGACGATCTGGGACGGAGTGAGCCGCGCGCTGCCCTGGACCGCGATGCTGTCGATCAGCGGCGGCTGGACGTCCTGCGCGGAAAGCGCCGCCGGAGCCCCCAGGAAGAGGGCCACGGCGGCGCTGAGGAAGAGGAGACGCTGCATCCGCACTCGACGGGAGGCGGAGTCCCTAGGCCTGGGTGCCGGTCAGCGCCCGGAAAACCAGCCGCTCACCGTCGGGCGCGACATCCACCTCGATCTCGTCGCCGCGTCCGAACTCGCCCATCAGGATCTTCTCGCTGAGCGGGTCCTCGATGTAGCGCTGGATCGACCGCTTGAGCGGCCGGGCGCCATAACTCTGGTCGTAGCCGTGCTCGACCAGGAACTCCACGGCGGCCGGAGTGAGCCTCACTTCGTCGCCCAGGCGGCGCTGGACCTCGCGCAGGAGAATCGTGACGATCTGCGCGATGTGCTGCTTGTCGAGCGGGTGGAACACGATGACGTCGTCGAGCCGGTTGAGGAACTCGGGGTTGAACACCTTGTTCATCTCGTCCTTGACCGTCTCCTGCATCTTCTCGAAGCCGCCCTTTGCGTCCCCGCCGTGGAAGCCCAGCGTCTTGCCGGACATGATGTCCCGGGCGCCGACGTTCGAGGTCATGATCACGACCGTGTTCTTGAAGTCGATCACCCGGCCGTAGTTGTCGGTCAAATGTCCCTCGTCGAGCACCTGGAGCAGAATGTTGAAGACGTCGGGGTGCGCCTTCTCGATCTCGTCCAGAAGGACGACCGAGTAGGGCTTCCGGCGCACAGCCTTGGTCAGGGTGCCCGAGTCTTCGTAGCCCACGTAGCCCGGCGGCGCGCCGATGAGGCGTGACACCGAGAACTTCTCCATGTACTCCGACATATCCACCCGGATGAGGGCGGAGGCGTCGGCGAACAGGAACCTGGCCAGGGCGCGGGCGAGCTCGGTCTTTCCTACGCCCGTCGGCCCGGAGAAGATGAACGAGCCGATCGGCCGGTTCGGGTCCTTGAGCCCCGCGCGCGAGCGGCGGATGGCCCGGGAAACCGCCTTGATGGCTTCGTCCTGGCCGACGACCGACGCGTGGATCTCATCTTCCATCCGCATCAGCCGCGCGGTCTCGGCCTCCTGCAGCCGGGTGACCGGTATACCGGTCCACCGCGAGACGATGAAGGCGATGGCCTCCTCGTCGATCACCGGACGCCGCGTCTGGCGCTCCTTCTCCCACTCCTCGTTCTTCAGCCGGATCTGGTTCTGAAGATCGCGCTCCTGATCGCGGAGCGAGGCCGCGCGCTCGAAGTTCTGATCGCGAACGGCGTCCTCCTTCTGGAGGTTCACCTTTTCCAGGCCGGCCTTGAGCTCCGCCACCTCGGCCGGCGGGACCTGCGAGGCCAGACGCGCGCGGGCGCCCGCCTCGTCGATCACGTCGATGGCCTTGTCGGGCAGGAAGCGGTCCGTGATGTAGCGCTCGGACAGCTCGGCCGCGGCGGTGAGGGTGGGGTCCGGGAGGCTGATCCGGTGATGGTCCTCGTACTTCTTTCGGAGGCCCTTCAGGATCTCTACGGTCTCTTCGACCGTAGGCGGCTCCACGACCACGGTCTGGAAGCGCCGCTCGAGCGCACCGTCCTTCTCGATGTACTTCCGGTACTCGTTGAGCGTGGATGCGCCGACGCACTGCAGCTCCCCGCGCGCGAGCGCGGGCTTGAGCATGTTGGATGCGTCGATGGCGCCTTCGGCCGCGCCCGCGCCGACCAGCGTGTGCAGCTCGTCGATGAAGAGGATGATCTGCTTGTTCTGGGCGATCTCGTTCATCACCGCCTTGAGCCGCTCCTCGAACTGGCCCCGGTACTTGGTGCCGGCGATGACCGCGGCCATGTCGAGCGAGAGCACCCGGTGATCCCGGAGCACGTCGGGGCAGAGGCCGCTCGAGATCAGCAGCGCGAGCCCTTCGACGATGGCGGTCTTGCCCACGCCCGGCTCACCGATGAGCACGGGATTGTTCTTCTTCCGGCGTGCCAGGATCTCCATGACACGCTCGATCTCCTTGGCGCGACCGATCGTGGGATCGAGCTGGCCTTCGGCGGCGAGCTGCGTGAGGTCGCGGCAGAAGTGGTCGAGCGCGGGTGTCTTGGATTTCTTTTCCGACTTGGGCGCGGAGCTGGGCTGCGCCCCGGCGGTGCCACCGGCGGAGGCCTGGGGCATGTCGCTCCCGAGCAGCCGCAGCGTTTCGGCGCGGCTCTGCTCCAGGTTCACGCCCGCGTCGGTAAGGACCTGGGCGGCGATTCCCTTCTCCTCGCGCAGCAGACCGAGCAGCAGGTGCTCGGTACCGACATAGGAGTGGTTCAGCTCCCGGGCCTCGGTCATGGCCAGCTCGAGCACCTTCTTGGCGCGCGACGTATACGGCAGGTCGGGGCCGGCGGCCGCGGCCGCTTTCCCCTTCTTGACGGTCTCCTCGATCTTCTGCTGGATATCCTCGAGGTCGACGTTCAGGTTGGTGAGCACCGCCGCCGCCACTCCCTCGCCCTCGCGGATGAGGCCGAGGAGAATGTGTTCCGTGCCGACGTACTCGTGGTGAAGACGGGCCGCCTCTTCGCGGGCCATCTGCAGGACCTTCCGGACACGATCAGTGAAGTTGTAGCCGTTCATCGCGGTACCCTACGTTGCTCCGAAGGCCGTCGTCGCGGCTCATCCACGGCGTCCCACTTCGGACTCCAACACTTTTCGCACGAAGCGTGCCCGGCGCAGCGGCAACTCGGCATCGTCCGGCGTGATGCCCTCCGCCACCGCCAGATGGGCGGGCTGTGCGTAGATCAGCAGCTTGTTGAGCGTGTACATCGCGACATCGGGAATGAGACCGACGCCGACGCCGAGCCGCACGCCGCTCAGCAGATTCATCGCCTCGTCGAACGAGAGTGACCGCGCGTAGCGGAGCAGCCCGTACGCTCGCCAGACCTTGTCCTCGATGACGGTGGGCGCGTCGCGCACCAGCACCTGACGCGCCTGCTCCTCGTAGTCCATGACCTGCCGAACCATCTTGCCCAGATGATCGAGCAGCTCGCGCTCCGAGCTGCCTAGCGTGGTCTGGTTCGACAACTGGAAGAAGTTGCCGACGACCTCGCTGCCCTCACCGTACAGGCCGCGGTGGGTCAGTCCGACCTGGGCCAACCCCTGCAGAACCTTGCTGATTTCCTTGGTGAGGACGAGTCCGGGCAGATGGATCAGCACCGACGCGCGGAGCCCGGTCCCGACGTTGGTCGGACACGAGGTAAGATAACCGAACTCCGGGTGAAATGCGAAAGCAAGTCGTTGTCCCAGTTCGGCGTCCAGCCGGTCCGCCTCGGCGTAGGCCGCGTCCAGCGCGAACCCGGAATGGAGCCCCTGGATCCGGAGATGATCTTCCTCGTTCAGCATCACGCCCATCCGGTCCTGGACCAGCAGCGAGGCGCCGGAGCGCACCCGCCCGTCCGGATCGAGCCCCGCCAGCTCCTTGCTCACGAGGTGCCGCTCGTGCAGCAGCTGGCGGTCGACCCGGTCCAGCCGGTCGAGCCGGAACCGCGTGGCCCGCCGGAGCAGCACGGAGTCGCGGGCGGCCTCCTCGACGGCCTGGAGGATCTCCTCCCGCTGGGTTTCGGAGGTGCGGCCCTGGAAGACGTGATCGGCCAGGTTGCGGGCCAGGCGGATCCGGGTCGAGAGCACCAGATGGCTGGACGGGCCACTCGCGTCGAGCCACCCGACGCCCCCGTCGGTGAGGAGGCTCAGGTCGATCATTCCAGCACGCGGAGCTGGTCGCGGATCTCCGCCGCCAGCTCGAAATTTTCGGTCTCGACCGCGAGGCGCAACTGCTCGCGCAGCTCCGCCGCGTGCTCCCGGGCCTGGGCCGCCGACGGTTCACGCTCGGCGTACCGCTCGCCCAGGTGGTGGGTCGAGCCGTGGAGCCGCCGGAGCAGGTCGCGAAGCGGCGCCTCGAACGTCCGGTAGCAGTCGGGGCAGCCCAGGCGGCCGGTCTCGCGGAAGTCCTGGAACGTGCCGCCGCAGCGCGCGCACGCCTCCCTGGCCAGCGGCGCGGGAGCCTGCTCGGTTCCCTTCCCCATTGCGGCCAGAAAGCTCCCCAGCGGGGTCTTGGCCACCGCGCCCGGGCTCTCGACCCCCTTTTCCGCCGCGCACTTCTCGCAGAGGTGCAGTGTCGTCACCTGTTCATTGACGATCTGGGTGAGATGGATGACCGCCTCCCGCTCGCGGCACTGGTCGCAGGACATCAGGGCATCGACTCCACGCCGGACAGCGGCACGAGGCGCCCGCCCTCCAGGGAGAGCACGCGGTCCGCCCGGCTGGCCAGCAGTCGGTTGTGCGTGACCACGACCAGCGCGGTCTCGAACTCGCGGGCGAGCCGCGCGAAAAGCTCGTGCAGCCGCTCGCTGTTGCCGAAGTCAAGATTGCCGGACGGTTCGTCGGCCAGGACTACGAGCGGATCGGTCGCGAGTGCCCGGGCCACCGCCACGCGCTGCTGCTCGCCGCCAGAGAGCGCCGACGGCCGGTGCGTCATCCGGCCCGCCAGGCCGACCGTGGCGAGGAGTTCCTCGGCCCTGGAGCGCGCCACACCCTCGGCTTCGCCCGCGATCAGCAGCGGCATCATCACGTTTTCCAGGGCGCTGAACTCCCGCAGCAGGTGATGGAACTGGAATACGAACCCGATCCGCCGGTTCCGGAGGGTGGCGAGCGTGGCGGCGCTCTGCTCCGCGAAGTCCAGGCCGTCCAGCCGGACCGTCCCACCGGAGGGATCGTCCAGCGCGCCCAGCAGGTGCAGGAGCGTGCTCTTGCCCGAGCCGCTCGCACCCATCACGGCCACGAACTCGCCGCGGCTCACCGCGAGGTCGACGCTCGAGAGCACCTCGATGGATGAGCCGTCCCCGCCGCGATAGACCTTCCGCAGGCGCTCCGCCTCGAGGATCGCGCTCATTCGTGCCGGATCGCGTCGACCGGCGTGAGCCCCGCGGCGGAGCGCGACGGATACACGGTAGCGAGAATGGCGATGGCCAGGCTGGCGAGCACGACCACCAGCACGTCCGAGGCCTCGACGTGGACCGGCAGATGATCGATGAAGTACACGGCTGGATTGATCCGGACCCATCCCGACTTGTCGACGACGTACGCCACCACGAGGCCGGCGCTCAGGCCGATCGCGGTCCCCACGCCGCCGATGACGGCGCCCTGCAGCAGGAACACCCGGGCGACCGCCGGCGCGGTGAGTCCCATCGCGCGGAGAATGCCGATCTCACGGGTCTTGTCGGCCACAACCATGGTGAGCGTCCCGACGATGTTGAAAGCCGCCACCACCATGATGAAGAAGATAATCAGTCCCATGGCCAGCTTCTCGAGCTGGAGGGCGCTGAAGAGGCTCGCGTTCTGGGTCTGCCAGTCGAGCGCGCGGTACGGGTAGCCGAGCCGGTGCTCGATCGCCCGGCCGATGGCCGGGGCGTCGTCCGGGTTATCCACCCGGACGGCAATCCCCGACACGGCGTCGCCCAGCCCGGTGAACCGCTGCGCCACGTCCCGCCGCACAACCACGAATTGGTTGTCGTACTGGAACATCCCCGTGTCGAAGAGCCCGGTCACCTCGAAGCGCCAGAACCGGGGGACGGCGACGCCGAGCGCGGGGTTCACCTTGGCTTCGGTGACGGGAACCAGGGTGACCACGTCGCCGGGGTAGACCGAGAGCCGGTTGGCCAGGCGCACCCCGAGCAGAATCCCTCCGTCCACGTTCGGTTTGGTGGTCCGGAACGAGAGATCGCCCTTCTTGATGGACTGGGGGAGGGAGGTCACGGAGTGGGTGCCGGTGTCGGGATCGAAGCCGACGAGGTTGACCCCCTCACCGTAATCCTGCCCGGCCGTGATCCCTGCCTGGCTGATCACCTCGGGCGCGGCGGCCACCACGCCGGGCTGCCGCCGCACGACCGCCAGCACCTTCCGCCAGTCGTCCATCCGCAGGCCGGCGCCGTAGGTCAGAATGCGGAGGTGCGGGTTGGCGACGAGGATGCGCTCGCGCAGGTCGTTCCGGAGTCCGTTCATGACGCCAAGCACCACGATCAGCGCCATCACGCCGACCGCGACGCCGCCGGCGGAGATCACCGTCGTAAGCGACGCGGCGCTCGAGCTGCGCCTGCTCCGCAGGTAGCGGCGCGCGATCCGCCATTCGAGCCGCGACGGCCACCGGAGGATGGACCACAGGTCGGTGCGCTCGCCGATGTGTCCGGAGTGCATCAGCTATCCCTCCGGCCGCATGGCCGGGAACAGGATGACGTCGCGGATGGATGGCTGGTCGGCCAGGAGCATGACGAGCCGGTCGATTCCCAGCCCCACGCCGCCCGCCGGCGGCATCCCGTACTCGAGCGCGCGGATGTAGTCGGCATCGTAGGGCTGGGTCTCGTCGTCGCCCGCGGCGCGCTGGCGGACCTGGTCCTCGAACCGGCGGCGCTGGTCGTCCGGGTCGTTCAGCTCGCTGAAGGCGTTGGCCAGCTCCCGGCCACCGACGAACAGCTCGAACCGTTCGGCGAGGGCGGCGTCCGCGCGGTGCTCCCTCGCCAGCGGCGAGAGCGCCTTGGGATAGTCCAGCACGAACGTCGGCTGCACCAGTTCGGGCTCGAGCACCAGCTTGAATACCTCGTCCTGGAGCCGCCCGCCGGCGAGCGCCCCAACCTCCTCTGCCGGGGCGCCGCGGGCGCGGAGGAACTCGCGCATCGCGTCGTCGGAGGCCGTGCGGAGATCTAGGCCGGACCGGTCGCGGACGCCAGCGATGAACGGCACCCGGCGGAAGGGCGGCGTGAAGTCGAGGGTGGTGCCGGCCCGCTCCAGCCGGAGATTGCCGCAGCAGTGCTCGACCACGCCGCTCACCAGCGCCTCCACCAGGAGCATCATGTCCTCGTAGTCGGCGTAGGCCTGGTAGGCCTCCAGCATGGTGAACTCGGGGTTGTGCGTGCGGTCCATGCCTTCGTTCCGGAAGTCGTGCCCGATCTCGTAGACGCGCTCGAGCCCACCGACCAGGAGGCGCTTGAGGTAGAGCTCGTCGGCGATCCGGAGGTAGAACGGCATGTCGAGCGCATGGTGGTGGGTCACGAACGGCCGCGCCGCCGCACCGCCGTAGAGCGGCTGCAGCACGGGCGTCTGGACCTCGAGGAAGCCGCGCTCGTCCAGAAAGGCCCGGATCCAGCTCACGGCCCGCGCCCGGAGCCGGAAGACGGCCCGGACCTCCGGATGCACCGCCAGGTCGGCGTAGCGCTGGCGGTAGCGGAGCTCGGGATCCTGCAGACCGCCGAAGGTGATCGCGCCCGCCTCCCCCTGCTGCGTCTTGCCGCGGGGCAGCGGCCGGAGGGACTTGGCGAGCAGCACGAGCGCCGTGGCGCGCACGGTGATCTCGCCGGCCCGCGTGCGGAACAGCGGTCCGGTGATTCCCAGGTGGTCGTCCAGATCGAGTTGCTCCACCAGCCCGTAGTCCTCGCCGAGCTGGTCGCGGCGGAGATAGGCCTGGACCCGGCCGGAGACGTCCTCCAGGTGCAGGAAGGTCGTCTTTCCCTGGGACCGCAGCGCCGCGACCCGGCCCGCCACCGACACGACGGGGCCCTGCTCACCCATCGCGTCGTCCCAGGCCGCGAGCGCCTGGGCCGCCGTGTGCGTGCGCTCGTAGCGGTAGGCGAAGGCGGGCACCCCGGCCGCCTCGAGCGCGGCGCGCTTCCGCCGGCGCGCCGCCTCGACGAAGCCGCGCGCCTCGTCGTCCGCGGCGCCGTCCTCCGCGGCCGTCACGCTGCCCGGCCGCCGAAGCGCTTGAGGTAGGCCTGGATGAACTCGTCGAGGTCGCCGTCCATCACGCGCTGGACGTCGCCCACCTTCACCTCGGTGCGGTGGTCGTTCACCATGGTGTACGGCTGGAAGACGTACGAACGGATCTGGTTGCCCCAGGAATTGTCGGATTTGGTGGCCTCGACGACGGCCCGCGCCGCTTCCTGCTCCTCGAGCTTCTTCTGATAGATGGCAGCCCGCAGCATCTTCATGGCTGTCGCCCGGTTCTTGGTCTGGCTGCGCTCCTGCTGGCAGGAGACGATCGTGTTGGTCGGCACGTGCGTGAGGCGGACGGCGGAGGACGTCTTGTTGACGTGCTGCCCGCCGGCGCCGGAAGCGCGGAAAACGTCCATCTTGATGTCCTCGTCCCGGAGGTCGATCTCGATGGTGTCATCGACGTCGGGATACACGAACACCGACGCGAACGAGGTGTGCCGCCGCGCCTGGGAGTCGTAGGGAGAGATCCGGACCAGCCGGTGGACGCCCTTTTCGGCTTTCAGATAGCCGTACGCGTACTCGCCCTTGATCTGGATGGACACCGACTTGATGCCCGCCTCCTCACCCGGCAACAGATCGAGCACGGCCACCTGGAAGCCATGACGCTCCGCCCAGCGGACGTACATGCGCATGAGCATCTCCGCCCAGTCCTGCGACTCGGTGCCGCCGGCGCCCGGGTGGATGGTGAGCAGTGCGTCGCGGCGGTCGTCCGGACCCTGCAGCATGGCCTTGAGCTCGAAGGCTTCCACGGCCTCGACCAGCGCGTCGGTTTCGCGCGCCAGATCGGTCTCCAACCCTTCGTCCCGCTCGGTTTCGAGCAGCTCGGCCAGCTCGAGCGCGCCGGTGAGCCGTCCGTGCAGGTCCGCCCATGGGCCCACCCAGCCCCTCAGCGCCTGGAGCTCCTGCACCGTCCGACGCGCGCTCTCGGGGTTGGCCCAGAATCCCGCCTCCGCCTGGGACGCTTCGAGCGATTGCAGCCGATCCGACTTGGCCGCCAGGTCAAAGAAACTCTCGAAGTTCGGTGACACGTTGCTGCAGCTCCGTGAGACGCTCGACGAGCTCATCCATGCCGACTACTCCTCGGGTGTTGATGCTGGCGAACGGGATAGTAGGTGATAGGCGAAGGGTGAGGGGTTGTTGCGCCCCTCACCCCTCGGCGGGGGGCGGCTAGAAGACCTGGCGGCCGCCGGCGAGGATCTCGTTCAGGGCTTCACGGAAGTACGGCGTGGTATCGGCCACGTCCTTGCCGACCTGATCCGCGTACTCTTCCCAGCTCTTCTTGATCTCCTCGTCGAACAGCTCTTTCAGGTTGCCATCACGAAGCCCCTCCTGCCGCTTGGCCGGGTGGTACACGACCATGTCCGAGATCAGCGCACGGGCGAGGCGCCGCGCCTTGAGCGCGGGATCCTGCGACAGGAACGGATTGACCGGGCGCTGGCCGATGGCCGGGCGCGCGGCCGGCGAAGCCTGCGGCGCGGGCGCGGCCGGCGGCACCGCGGTCCTGATCGGGGGAGCAGGAGCAGCAGCCGGAGACGGCGGAGCCGGGGCCGGTGGAGGTGCCGCAGGAGTGGGTGCGGCCGGCGCCGCCGGGCGGGCACCCGCCGCACCTGCTGCCCCGGGGCCCGCCGGCGCGGGCGGCGCGGCGGCGCGCGGTGCGCTGGCCGGCATGGCTGGTGCCGCGGACGCGATGGGCGCGGGCGCCGGTCTGGGTGGGGGGGCTGGCGCGGACGGAGGCGCGGTCGGCTGCGGAGCCGATGCCGCGGCCGGCGCGGAATTCTCGTGGGCCGCGCTCTCGTGCCGGACAGCGAACACGGCGCTGCAGATGCTGCAGCGGGCCCGCACCCCTGCCTCCGGCACCTTGGCCGGGTCCACCCGGTAGACGGTGCCGCAATTGGGACAGGTGACGTTCATCGTGGCTCCCTCACGGCTGTTCTCTGGATCCCGCTCCCGACCGCTCCTCGCCGTTGGTGCCCTGGCGGCGGTCCACCACGAACACCGACCCCGGGAGGGTCTTGGCGTAGCTCTTCATTTCGGTGGCAAGCTCGCTCACCTGGGCGGGATGCGCAAACCCGCGGTGGCGGTTGGTGACGATGCCGATCGACAGCGTCATCAGCGGCACCCGATGGAGCTGGCCTCGCCGATCCTTCCCGAAAAAGTAGCCGGCCCGCCGGTCCTGCTCGTTGTACTGCAGCGGGATCAGGGTGTCGAACACATCCAGGATCTCGCTGCACACCGCGCTGATCTCTCCAGTGGGAATGACGAAGATGAAGTCGTCGCCCCCGATGTGGCCGACGAAACCACGCGGACCAAGCAGCCCCTTCACCACGTCGTGGAGAATCCGGGAGAGCAGATAAATGACCCGGTCGCCGTCGTAGTAGCTGTACCGGTCATTGAACTCCTTGAAGTGATCGAGGTCGGCGTAGCAGACCGCGAACTCCTCCGCCGACTCAAGTCGACGCCGGATCTCCCGCTCGATCTCGGTGGTGCCCGGCAGCCGGGTGGAGGGATGCACGGAGACGTCCCGCTCGGTCCGCACCAGCATGGCGTCGAGCCGCGCGCGCTGTTCCGCCGGCGAAAAGAGTCCGGTCACCACCTCGTCCGCGCCGGCGCCGAACCACGCCTGCACCTGCTCCTGATGATGGTCGGCAGAGAGGACGGTGACCGGCACGATGGCCGTGAACGCGTCCAGCTTGAGCCGGCGCACCAGGCTGACGCCGTCGGCCTGCGCGCTGTTGCCGTCCACGAACAGCAGGCACGGATGGCCCCGCAGCACGATCGCCTCGACCTCTGTCGCCTGATCGAACACGACCAGCGGAAACGCATTCGCCTCCGCCCACTGCCGGACCAGCGCGGGGACCGGACAAGCCTCCGGCGAGAAGAAGAGAATCGTCGGGCGAGTCCGCACCCATTGCCTCTCGTAAGGGTTTATCCGAAGCTAGCTTAGCCGTTCCGCCCTGCCAAGTCATTCGAGAAAGAACGCTCCGACCGCCACCATCCCGTAGACGGCGAGCAACTGCACGCCTTCGAACCAGTGGGACTCGCCATCCAGCGTGATGATGGCGGTGACCATCGTCGCCATGCCCAGCGCCAGCACCTCGAACGGCTGAAAGACCAGATTCATGTCCTGGCCCATGAGCACGCCGGCGAACACGAGCAGCGGGGCGATGAGGAGCGCCACCTGAGTACTGGAGCCCAGGGCGATCTGGAGCCCGAGGTCGATCTGTCCTTTCCGCGAGAGCACGACAGCGGCCGCGTGCTCCGCGGCGTTGCCGATGATCGGAATCACAATGAGTCCGAGGAAGACGCTGGAGAGGCCGATCGCCTCGCTGGCCTCGGTCGCGGCGTGGACCAGGAGCTCGGACTCGATGGCGACCCCGATGGTGGCGGCCGCCAGTACGGCGAGGGCCTTGCCCGCCCCCCAGACCGGACCGCTCATCGGGTGCGCCTCACCGCCGAGCAGGTAGCGGTGGGTCCGCAGCGTGAACAGCAGCGAGCACGCGTAGGTGAGGATCAGGATGCCGGCCACGGCCTCGGACATGTGAAGCTCGGAAAGTCGGGCCGCCGCTTCCGGATGCACCAGGTGGAACAGCGCGGGGAACACCAGCGCGACGACGGCGAGCGCGAGCATTCCGGCGCTCATCCCGGTGCTGGTCCGGTTGAATCGGACCTCCGGCTTCCGCGTCCCCGCGGCGATCAGCGCGAGCCCGAGGATCAGCAGCAGGTTGCCGAGGATGCTGCCGGTGATGGACGCCTTGACCAGCTCGACGAGGCCCGCTCGCAGGGCGACGAGCGCGATGATCAGCTCGGCCGCATTGCCGAAGGTGGCATTGAGCAGGCCGCCGATGGTGGGACCGGTGCGGTGGGCCAGATGTTCGGTGGCCTCGCCCATGTATCCCGCGAGGGGGAGGACGCCGAGACAGGCAGTGCCGAAGACCCAGGCGGCAGGCGCGTGCACGACGTATCCCAGGACCGCACTCACCGGGACGGCGACGAGGAGCAGGAGACGCCAGGGAATACGCCGCCTGGCGCGTCTCGGCCCCTCCGGCGTCGGCGGCGGTGAGCCCGGCGTCAGTTCCCGGCGAACTCGATCCGGCCCGAGGCCCGCCTCGCCGAGGAGCCGAGCCATGGTGCCTCGTGGCTCGAGCAGCGCCGCCAGGAGCAGGTGCTCGGCCGTGAGCCCGGTGCCCGCTTCGCGGGCCTCTTTCGAGGCCATTTCGATCAACCGCCTGGCGTGCGACGTGTAGGCGAGCTCGGTGGCGCCGCCGCGCGGGCGGCCGCGGCGGCCGCCCGCCTCGAGCCGTTCCCGCACGGGACCGACGTCCAGGCCGAGTCTTGCCAGCAGCGGCCGTGCGGGCGCGTCGGGGCGCAGGAGTGCGAGCACGATGTGCTCGGCGCCGATGGCGTCATGGCCCAGCCGCGTCGCCTCCTCGCGAGCTTCCTCGAGCGCACGCTGGGCGCCGGGGCTCAAGGTGTGCGGATTGACGCGCGGAGTGGGAGGCGCCTGGCTCAGAGGGGCTTCGCTTCGTCGATCAGCATGATGGGGATCCCATCTTCGACCGGATAGATCAGGCGGCAGACGTGACAGACCAGCGACTCCGGCGACTCGCGGTACTCGAGATCGCCCTTGCACTTTGGGCAGACGAGAATCTGCAGCAGCTCGGGGGCTAGCGTCATGGCGTCTCCGTGTGGGGGAACCCGAACCGGGTGAGCGCCGAGGCGCTCTTTCGCCAGTTCGGCAGCGCCTTGACCCAGGTATCCAGGTAGACCGGCGCGCCGATCAGCTCTTCGAGGCGCCGGCGGGCGTGGGCCCCGATGGCCTTGATCGTCCGGCCGCCGGCGCCGATCACGATGTGCTTCTGGGACTCGCGCTCCACGAACAGCGTCACCCGAATGTATACGGGACGTTCCGCTTCGCGAAACTCCTCCACCTCGGCGGTGAACCCGTAGGGCAGCTCGTCCGCCAGCAGCTCGAAGGCGGCCTCCCGCAGGTACTCCACCACGAAGAATCGCAGCGGCTGGGTGCCGACGTCCTCGGGATCGTAGGCGAAGGGGCGCTCCGGCAGATGCTGCCGCGCGCGCGCCAGGAGCTCCTCGAGGCCGTCACCGCTGGTGGCGGAGACCACGCTGGCCGTCCGGCGGAGCTCGGCGAGTCGGTTGGGGGGGAGGAGGTCGCCCTTGGTGTAGACCGTGAGGACGGGCGCCTCGAGCGGTCGCTCGAGCGGGGCCACCCGGACGAACTCGGGCGCCGGGGCATCGGGTGCCGGGTGCAGATGGAGCACGAGGTCCATCCGCCCGATCGTGTCCAGCGCCAGCTCCCGCATCCGGGCCTGCATGAGGTACGCCGGATCGAGCAGTCCGGGGAGGTCATGAAAGACGTACTGGGTATCGCCCTCGGTTCGGAGGCCCACCACCGGCAGCCGGGTGGTCTGGGCCCGGGGGCTCACGATCGCCAGGTGCTGGCCGACGAGGCGGTTGAGGAGGGACGATTTGCCGACGTTGGGAGCGCCGGCGAGGGCGATGTGGCCGGAGCGGGGCATGGGGGAATGTAAGCAAGAAGCCCGTGCTCCAGTTCGGAGCACGGGCTTCTCGAGGCGAGGCTGGCGACGGCCTACTCTCCCACCACCTCTCAGTGGCAGTACCATCGGCGCTGCAGGGCTTAACTGCCGTGTTCGGAATGGGAACGGGTGTGGCCCCTGCGCGCTAGTCGTCAGC